>CACYXZ010000081.1 GCA_902778525.1 Oscillospiraceae bacterium
GTGCAAGAACGTGATAAGATACTTGCAAATTAAGCTGATTGAGGCGCGGAGATCATCAGTACCCCTGGTCCGGGACAGGCATCCCGTGGGGGAAAGGGAAATCCGCCGAAGGGCCGCGAAATGCCTGAAAACGCGGTTGCCTGGGCCGTCGGAGAAGATCCGGCGGACTGCCACGGAATGTGGAGCGCTATTGGCCCGGATACCTGCAGTCGTATCGTCAGCCATGGCCTCGCCCATGACTGACTTTTATTTTTAAAATTCATAATTGGAGGAATATCAACATGAAAAGATTGTTTGCCCTGATGCTGGCCGCGGCCATGCTTCTGGCGATGGCAGCCTGCGGCGCCGCTGAGGCTTCCGCCCCCGCCGCGGAGGAGGCCCCCGCTTCCGCCGCTTCTGCCGCCGAGGCCCCTGCTTCCGCCGCGGAGGAGAGCGCCGCCATCCCCGGTCTGGAGGACGGCGTGTTCACCATCGCCATGGAGTGTGCTTACGCGCCCTACAACTGGACCCAGACTGACGACGCCAACGGCGCCGTGCCCATCAAGGATTCCAGCGACTTTGCCAACGGCTACGACATCATGATCGCCAAGAAGCTCTGCGAGGCCAACGGCTGGCAGCTGGAGGTCATCCGTTCCGACTGGGATTCCCTGGTTCCCTCCGTTCAGACCGGCACCATCGACGCGGCCATCGCCGGCCAGTCCATGACCGCTGAGCGGGCTGAGCAGGTGGATTTTGCGGGCCCCTACTTCTACGCCACCATCGTGTGCCTGACCAAGGCCGACAGCCCCTATGCCGAGGCCAAAGCCATCGCTGATCTGTCCGGCGGCTCCTGCACGGCCCAGCTGGCCACCATCTGGTATGACACCTGCCTGCCCCAGATCGAGGGTGCCAACATCCAGCCCGCCGCGGAGACCGCTCCTGCCATGCTCATGGCTCTCGAGAGCGGCCAGGTGGACTTCGTCTGCACCGACATGCCCACCGCCCAGGGCGCTGTGGCGGCCTATCCCGACCTGAAGATCCTGGACTTCTCCGGCACCGACGGCGACTTCCAGTTCTCCGAGGAGGAGCGGGCGGAAAACGTGAACATCGGCATCTCCGTCCAGAAGGGCAACACCGCTCTGGTGGAGGCTCTGAACGCCGTGCTGTCCCAGATGACCGCCGACGACTTCAACAACCTCATGGCCGAGGCCATCAAGATCCAGCCTGTGGGCGAATAAGAGACAAAAATCCATAGGGTCAGGCGAGAGGAGGGATCCTCTCGCCTTAGTCCCTGTCCGGGAAAAATGAAAAGAGAGGAGAGACTGTCGTGAATCAGATCGCACAGCTTGGGGCGGATATTGCCAAGCTCTGGAGCCGCTACGCCAGCTCCTATCTCAGCGGCGTCCGCAATACGTTGGTGCTTGCCCTGGTGGCCACGATCATCGGATGCATCATCGGTTTTATCTGCGGCGTGCTCAACACCATTCCCCATGCCAAGACCGACAACCCGGTCAAGCGGTTCGTCCTGGCCCTGATCCGGGTGATCGTCCGGGTCTATGTGGAGGTGTTCCGCGGAACCCCCATGGTGCTGCAGGCGGTGTTCGTTGGTGGTCTCCATCAACACCGGCGCCTATATGGCCGAGACGGTCCGGGGCGGTATTCTGTCCATCGATCCGGGGCAGACCGAAGGGGCCAAAGCCATCGGCATGAACCATTTCCAGACCATGCTCCATGTGATCCTGCCCCAGGCCCTCAGGAACATCATGCCCCAGATCGGCAACAACTTTATCATCAACGTGAAGGACACCTCCGTCATGTTCATCATCTCCTTCACGGACTTCTTCGCCGCCCACCGGGGCGCCGTGGGAGCCACCTATCTCTATTTCCCCTCGGCCACCATCGAGATGGCGGGCTATCTGTGCATGACGCTGATCGCCTCGTTCCTGCTGCGGCGGTGGGAGAAGAAGCTGGACGGGGACGACAGTTATGCCCTGGCCACCAATGACCAGCTGGCCACCACCTCCGGCATGATGAACCATCCCGGCAAGGGAAGCAACTTCGACGAGCGGAATCTGGAGTATACGGAAGGGGGCGAGCGGTGATGGGAGAGAAGATCCTGCAGGTGAACCACCTGTCCAAGTCCTTCGGTGCCAACGTGGTGCTCCGGGACATCGATTTCACCGTGTCCCAGGGGGACGTGACCTGCATCATCGGAGCCTCCGGTTCCGGAAAGTCCACGCTGCTGCGCTGCATCAATCTGCTGGAGACGCCCACCAGCGGCGAGATCCTCTTCCACGACAGATCGGTCACCGGCAAGGGCGTGAAGGCCTCCGCCTACCGGACCAAGGTGGGCATGGTGTTCCAGTCCTTCAATCTCTTCGACAACATGACCGTGCTGGAAAACTGCATGGTGGGCCAGACCAAGGTCCTCCGGAAGAACAAGGAGGAGGCCAGGAAGAACGCCATGAAGTACCTGGAAAAGGTGGGCATGGCGCCCTACATCAACGCCCGGCCCCGGCAGCTCTCCGGCGGCCAGAAGCAGCGGGTGGCCATCGCCCGGGCCCTGGCCATGGAACCGGAGCTGCTGCTCTTCGACGAGCCCACCTCCGCCCTGGACCCGGAGATGGTGGGCGAGGTCCTTTCGGTCATGCGGGACCTGGCCCGGGAGGGCATGACCATGATCGTGGTGACCCACGAGATGGCCTTTGCCCGGGACGTGAGCAACCACGTGGTGTTCATGTCCGAGGGCGTGATCTGCGAAGAGGGCACGCCGGAGGCGGTGTTCGAGCATCCGCAGCAGGTCCGGACCCAGGAGTTCCTGAGCCGGTTCCTCAACGGCTGAACCAAATTTCAAAGGCTGCCGCAACGGGATTTGCGGCAGCCTTATTTTACCCTGCGCCCGGGGATTTTTTCGTGGACAATGCCCGGAAAATATGATACAATATTTTGACCTATGAAATGATGCGTCAAGGGGTGCGGTGAGCCGATGAGAACGGATATAATGGGGGTCCCCTTCGACAGCGTGACCATGGACGAGGCCCTGGACCGGGCCCTGGAGCTGATTTCGGAGCCGGGCTGCGCCCTGTGCGTGACGCCCAATGCCGAGATCGTCTATGAGGCCATGGAAGATCCGGCGCTGCGGGAGGATCTGTCCTCGGCGGAGCTGGTGCTGCCGGACGGAGCCGGCGTGGTGCTGGCGGCGAAGATCCTCGGAACCCCGGTGAAGGAGAAGGTGGCGGGCATCGAGTTCGGCACCCGTCTGATGGAGCATCTGGCCGGCACGGAAAAGACGTTCTACTTCCTGGGCGGCAAGCCCGGAGTGGCGGAGCAGGCCGCGGAAAAGATGAAGGCCCGGTTCCCGGGTCTGAGGATCTGCGGCGCCCGGGACGGTTACTTTTCCGAGGATGGTCCGGTGATCGACGGGATCAACCGGGTCAGGCCAGACGTGCTGTTTGTCTGTCTCGGCGCCCCGAAGCAGGAGCGGTTCATGGTCCGGAACCGGCAGGCGCTGCAGGCGTCCTTCGCGGTGGGCCTGGGCGGGAGCCTGGACGGCTTCGCGGGCAACGTGAAGCGGGCGCCCCGGTGGATGATCCGCTGCAATCTGGAGTGGCTGTACCGGCTCATCAAGGAGCCTTGGCGAATCGGGCGGATGATGCGGCTGCCGAAATTCATGCTCCGGGTGCTTGCCCGGCGAATGAGAGGATGAGACCATGGGAAAACTGATCGTGCTGGAGGGGACGGACGGCTCCGGAAAGGCCACCCAGACCAGACGGCTGCTGGAGCGGCTCCGGGCGGAGGGCGTCCGATGCCGGACGGTGGAGTTTCCCCGGTATAAGGAGGAATCCTCCGCCCTGATCCGGATGTATCTGGGGGGCGAGTTCGGGGACCGGCCCTCAGACGTGAACGCCTATGCCGCGTCCACCTTCTATGCGGTGGACCGCTACGCCTCCTTCAAGCAGGACTGGGGCGGTTTCTATGAGGACGGCGGCGTGGTGCTGGCGGACCGGTACACCACCTCCAACGCAGTCCACCAGGGCGGCAAGCTGGCCCCCGGAGAGCGGGAGGAATACTTCCGGTGGCTCTTTGATTTTGAATACAGGCTCATGGGTCTGCCCGCGCCGGATCTGGTGATCTATCTGGATGTGCCGGTGGAGCAGACCGAGGAGAATATGCACCGGCGGGAGGCCGAGACCCATACCTCCGCCGACATCCATGAACGGGACACAGAGTATCTCCGTCAGTGCCGGACCGCGGCCATGGCGGCGGCGGAACAGTTCGGCTGGCGGCGGATCCCCTGCGTCAGAGACGGAGCCATGCGCTCTGTCGAGGAGATCCACAACGAGGTGTACAGCGCGGTAAAGGAGATTTTGTAATGGTTTATATTATGCTTGGAACCGGATTTGAAGAGACAGAGGCCGTTGCCCCCGGCGACGTGCTCCGGCGGGCCCAGATCCCCATGCAGTATGTGGGCATCGGCGGACGGCTGGTGGAGGGCGCCCACGGCATCACCCTCCGGGCGGACATCACCGCGGAGGAAATGGATCTTGACAGCATGGACATGATCGTCCTGCCCGGCGGCATGGGCGGCGTGGAGTCCATCGAGGCCAGCGCCGAAGCCATGGCCGCGGTGGAATACGCCCTGAAGAACGACCGGTATGTGGCCGCCATCTGCGCCGCCCCCACGATCCTGGGCAAGCGGGGCTGGATCGACGGAAAGCACGCGGTATGCTATCCCGGCATGGAAGCGCAGATGGGCAAGGCCGTCGTCCATCCGGAGCAGGAAGCGGTGGCGGACGGAAAGCTCATCACCGGCCGGGCTCCCGGTGCGGCCATCGAGTTCGGCCTTCGGCTGGCGGGGGTGCTCCCGGGGAGCTTTACCCCGGACGAGGTGGCCGGATACATGGTCTATGCCCGGCGATAAACAGGCCATGCGGCAGCGCCTTCGGGACCAGGGCTTCCATGGAGACGACGAGGCGGTGTGCGCCCGGATCCTGGAGGATCCCTGGTTTGCCGGGGCAAAAACGGTCATGGCGTTTATGGCCATGCCCTCGGAGCCGGATCTGGATCCGGTGATCCGGGAGATCCTGAAACAGGGCAAACGGCTGGTCCTGCCCCGGTGCGAGGAGGGCTTCCGGCTCTCCGCCCGGATCGTGGAGGATCCGGACCTGCTGATTCCCGGCGTGTTCGGGATCCGGGAACCGGGACCGGAGCTGCCGGAGGCGGATCCGGCGGACATCGACCTGATCCTGGTGCCGGGGATGGCCTTTGACGGCCGGGGCCGGCGGCTGGGCCGGGGCAAGGGCTATTATGACCGGTTTCTGTCGGATTGTCCCGGCAGGACCATGGGGATCTGCTGGCACGCGGCGGAGGCGGTGCCGGTGGAGGAACACGATATTTCGGTGGATGCGGTGGTCACAGAGGACGCCGTGATCCATTGCAGAACGGAGGGCGGCGCGAAGTGAAAAAGAAGCGCAAAAACGGCGCGGAGGAACCGCTGGAAAACGGCGAGCTGGAGTATCTGGATACCGACCGGTACTATGACGACGGGCTCTATTATGAAGAGGAGAACGGCGGCTACGACGAAGCCTATGAGGAATACGACGGCGAAACCGACGAGTACTACGATGACGAGTACTATGACGACGAAGACTACGAGGACGACGAGTATTATGAGGACGACGAGGAGTCGCCTCAGAACCGGACCCTGCGCCGGACGGCCATCTACATGGCGGCGGTGCTGGTGGCGTCTGTGATCCTGGCCGTCGTCGGGTGGTTCGCGGCGGACGACGTGCTGGCACTGACCAAGCCGGACAACGTCATCACCATCACCATCGGGCAGGATGACGATCTGGGGGACGTGGCCCGGAATCTCAAGGACCACGGACTGATCCGCTATAAGCTGCTGTTCCTGCTCTACGGCAAGTTCAGCCACGCGGAGGAGGACATCCACGCGGGCACCTTTGAGCTCAATCAGCAGTTTGACTACCACGCGCTGGTCAACGGCCTGTCCGACACCAGCGAGACCCGCATGACGGTGACGCTGACCTTCCCGGAGGGCTATTCCTGCGATCAGATCTTCTCCATGCTGGACGCCAACGGGGTCTGCTCTCTGGAGGAGCTGGAGGATACGGCGGCCAACTATGAGTTTGACTATGAATTCCTGGCGGACCGGCCCTACGGGGAGAAAAACCGGCTGGAGGGCTACCTGTTCCCGGACACCTATGAGTTCTATATGGACGACGATCCGGAGCGGGTCATCAACCGTCTGCTGGGGAACTTCGAGGACAAATTCAGCGAGGACATGATCACCGCCATCGAGGACCGCAACGCCGACATCCGCAGCCGGATGGAGGAAGAGGGCACCTTCTCCGAGGAGGAGATCCAGGGCGCCATGATGGACATGTACAAGATCGTGACGCTGGCGTCCCTCATCGAGAAGGAAGCCGGATCGGAATCGGAGCGTTCCCTGATCGCGTCCGTCATCTACAACCGTCTGACCACTCATGTCCATGAGCTTTTGCAGATCGACGCCACCGTGGAATACGCCCTGGGCGAGCACGAGGGCGCGCTGACGGAGGCGGACCTGGAGGTGGACAGCCCCTATAACACCTACCGCAACAAGGGCCTGCCTCCCGGACCCATCGCCAACCCCGGTCTGGCCAGCATTATGGCCGCCCTCTATCCCAAGGACACCGATTTCTTCTTCTACGCCCTGTCTGAGGACGGCGACCACGAGTTCTTTGAGACCTATATGGAGCAGCAGGACTTCCTGATGGGGATCGAGACGGAGACGCCGGAGCCACAGCCGGAGCCTCAGCCTGAGCCCGAGCCGGAGCCGGAGGAGCAGCAGGACGAAGAGGAGGGCTTTGAACAGGTGCCGGATGACGGAGAGGAGCCGGAGAATGGGGAATAAACCGGAGCTGCTTTCGCCGGCGGGAGATCCGGAACGGCTGCAGATGGCGGTGCGCTACGGGGCCGACGCGGTATACCTGGCGGGAAAGTCCTACGGCATGCGGGCCAAATGCGGCAATTTCAGCGATGAGGAACTGCGGGAGGCCGTCCGCTTCTGCCACAGCCGGGGTGTGAAGGTCTATGTGACCGCCAACATTCTGGCCAGGACCGGGGAAATCCGGCAGATGCCGCCCTTTCTGGAGCTGTGCCAGGACGCGGAGGTGGACGCCTTTATCCTGGGGGATCTGGGCGTGTTCAAAGCGGCGGAACGGTATGCACCCAAGGTGGAGCGGCACATCTCCACCCAGATGGGGGTCGTCTCCGCGGACACGGCCCGGGCCTGGTATGACATGGGCGCCGCAAGAGTGGTGCTGGCCCGGGAGCTGAGTTTTCCCGAGATCCGGGAGATCCGGGAGAGCATCCCGAAGGAGCTGGAGATCGAGGCCTTTGTCCACGGGGCCATGTGCGTGAGCTTCTCCGGCCGGTGCCTGCTGAGCAACTACCTGGCGGGACGGGACGCCAACCACGGCGCCTGCGCCCAGCCCTGCCGCTGGAAGTACGCGCTGATGGAGGAAAAACGCCCCGGGGAGTACTTCCCCATCGAGGAGGACGACGGCGGAGCCTACATCATGAATTCCCGGGACCTCTGCATGATCGACCACATTCCGGAACTGATCGAGGCGGGCATCGACTCCTTCAAGATCGAGGGCCGGGCCAAGTCCGCCTACTATGCCGCCTGCGTCACCAACGCCTATCGGCACGGAATCGACGCCGCCATGTCCGGCGAGCCCCTGGACCCGGTCTGGCGGGCGGAGGTGGACAAGATCAGCCACCGGTACTACTACACCGGGTTTTACTTCGGCCAGCCCCAGGCGGGACAGTTCTACGACGACGCCCGGTATATTCGGGACTGGGACGTGGCGGCCTATGTGGTGTCCTGCGACGAGGCGGGAAATGCGGTCCTGACCCAAAGGGGCCGGTTCTGGAAGGGAGACACGCTGGAGCTGCTGATCCCGGGCCGGAAGCCTGTGGCGTTTACGGTGGGTCAGATGCAAAACGCGGAGGGCGAGTCCATCGACTACTGCCCCCACCCGGAGATGGAGATCCGCATGACCCTGCCGGTTCCCGCGCCGGAGTATTCGATCCTGCGGCGGCAGGCGGACGAGAAAACCAGAAAATAACGATTCCCGGGGACCGGAGGCGGAGCCTTCGGTCCCCGCTTTTTTGGGGGGGTGCGGCGGGGGAAATCCTTACAAAAACAGATGGAAAAAGCGGAAAAAATCCATAAGATCCGTCATTGCGTTTTTTTCCGCAATCAGGTATGATAACAAAAAAACGGCACGGTCTCCGCAGGCCGCGCAGCGAAGGCGGGAGAAAGCGCATGAAGCACCAAATGGTTATCGTTCTGGATTTCGGCGGTCAGTATAACCAGCTGATCGCCCGGCGGGTCCGGGAGTGCGGGGTGTACTGCGAGGTAAAGCCCTACACCACGCCGCTGGAGGAACTCAAAGGCATGGATCCCATCGGATTCATCTTCACCGGCGGACCGGGCAGCGTCTATGCTGAGGATGCGCCGCTCTGCGATCCGGAGATCTTCAACCTGGGCGTGCCGGTGCTGGGGATCTGCTACGGCTGTCAGTTCATGGCCCACACGCTGGGGGGCAGAGTCACGGCGGCCCAGGCGGACACGGCCCGGGAATACGGCAAGACGAAGACCTTCTTCGATACGAACTGTAAGCTGTTCCGGGGCCTCCCGGCGGAGGGCATCACCTGGATGAGTCACGGGGACTACATGGCCAAGGTGCCGGAGGGCTTCTCCCTGGCCGCGCACACCGACGCCTGCCCCACCGCAGCCATCTGCGACGAGATAAGAGGGTTCTACGGCGTCCAGTATCACCCGGAGGTCAACCATACGGAAAACGGAGTGCAGATGATCCGGAATTTCCTCTATGAGGTCTGCGGCGCCGCGGGAGACTGGACCATGGGGGATTACTGCAGGACCGCCATCCGGGAGATCCGGGAAAAGGTGGGGAGCGGCAAGGTGCTTCTGGCGCTTTCCGGCGGTGTGGATTCCTCCGTGGCTGCGGCGCTGCTGGCGGAGGCGGTGGGCAAACAGCTCACCTGCGTGTTCGTGGATCACGGCCTCATGCGCAAGAACGAGGGGGACGAGGTGGAGGCCGCCTTTTCCCGCTGGAACATCAATTTTATCCGGGTCAACGCGGAGACCCGGTTCCTGCTGAAGCTGGCGGGAGTCTCTGAGCCGGAGCACAAACGCAAGATCATCGGCGAGGAGTTCATCCGGGTCTTTGAGGAAGTGGGAAAGGAGATCGGCTCCGTGGACTATCTGGTCCAGGGAACGATTTACCCCGACGTGATCGAGTCCGGAGCGGGAGACGCTGCGGTGATCAAAAGCCACCACAATGTGGGCGGCCTGCCGGACTACGTGGACTTCAAGGAGATCATCGAGCCTCTGCGGATGCTGTTCAAGGACGAGGTCCGGCAGCTGGGCCGGGAGCTGGGTCTGCCGGAGTATCTGGTCCGGCGGCAGCCGTTCCCCGGGCCGGGCCTTGCCATCCGGATCATCGGAGACATCACCAAGGAGAAGGCCGACACCCTGCGGGATGCGGACGCCATCTTCCGGGAGGAGATCGCAAACGCCGGCCTGGACACGGAGATCAGCCAGTATTTCGCGGTGCTGACCAACACCCGGTCCGTGGGCGTCATGGGCGACGGCAGGACCTACGACTACACCCTGGCGCTCCGGGGCGTGACCACATCGGATTTCATGACGGCCGACTGGGCCAGGATTCCCTACGACGTGCTGGACCGGATTTCGGTGCGCATCGTCAATGAGGTTGCCGGCATCAACCGAATCGTCTACGATATCACCAGCAAACCGCCCGGAACAATCGAGTGGGAATGACGCTCGAAACGGCGAAAACCCGCATGAATACAGGCTTTTTTGCCCGTCCATACTGCTCTTGATACTGGATTGATACTATTTGTG
>CACYXZ010000082.1 GCA_902778525.1 Oscillospiraceae bacterium
AACAGAATGAAACAAGGAGGTAATTCCCATGGCTGCAATCATCCCCGGCAAGGGCGGAGATAAGTATATCCCCTATGAAGCCCGCACCGGCAACGAATCCATCGTCTATTTCACCCGGGACCTGTCCCCGGAGGGTCTGAAAAAAGCCTATGAGCGCGTCAGCGCCAATATCACCGGCAAGGTGGCGGTCAAGCTCCACACCGGCGAAAAGAACGGCCCCAACATCATCCCCAGCGCCTGGGTCAAGGACTTCCTGGCAGAGGAACTGCCGGAGGCCACCATTGTGGAGACCAACACCTACTACGAGGGCGACCGCTACACCACGGAGCTCCATCGGGAAACCCTAAAGGTCAACGGCTGGGACTTCTGCCCGGTGGACATCATGGACGAGCACGGAACCACTACCCTTCCCGTGAAGGGCGGCAAGTGGTTCACAGAGATGACGGTAGGCAAGACGCTGCCCACCTACGACTCTCTGGTGGCGCTGACCCACTTCAAGGGCCACGCCATGGGCGGCTTCGGCGGTTCCAACAAGAACCTGGGCATCGGCTGCGCTGACGGCCGCATCGGCAAGAAAGCGATCCACACTACCGTGGGTTCCGACAATATGTGGTCCATCGCCGAGGAGGAGCTGATGGAGCGCATCGCCGAATCCACCAAGGCCACCATCGACTACTTCGGCCGCCATATCACCTATGTAAATGTGATGCGGAACATGTCCGTCAGCTGCGACTGCGAGGGCTGCGCCGCCGCACCGGTGGTGACGCCCAACGTGGGCATTCTGGCATCTACGGACATTCTGGCTATTGACCAGGCCTGCGTAGACCTGATCTTTGCCATGACCGAGGAGCAGCACCACGATCTGGTGGAGCGGATCGTCACCCGCCACGGCCTGCGCCAGCTCACCTATATGAAGGAGCTGGGCATGGGCAACGACCGGTATGTGCTCATCGACATCGACAACGGCGACGTCCGCATCCTGCCGAAGGACGCGGTTGCAAACGTAAAGCCTTTCGGCGAATAATTGAGGCAAAAAACTCCGGATGACACCACCGTCATCCGGAGTTTTTCTGTTTCAGATCAGGATTAACAAGTTCCCCCGCCAGGGTGGCGCCCAGAATCAGGACCGCCCCCAGGGCGCTCAGCGCCGTCATGGGCTCCCGGAGGACGATCAGAGACAGCAGGATCGCCGTGGCCGGGTCGATATAGCCGAGCAGCGCCACCGTCTGAGCCGGAAGAGCGTCCATGGAACCGAAATACAGCGCATAGGCGATGCCGGTATGGACGACGCCCACGATCAGCAGCAGGATCACCGCCCCGGCCGTCAGGCTTTGGACGGCCGGACGCTCCACCGCCGCCATATAGGGAACCATCACCGCCGCGGCGGACAGCAGCTGGATGATTGTCTTTTCATAGGCCCCCGGGCCGGAAACGGACTTGTTGATCAGCACCACCGCCGCGTACAGCACCGCCGCGCCGAGGCCCAGCAGGATCCCACGCAGTTCTCCTGCCCCGGACATCCCCTGCTCCGGCACCCCGGACACCAGGACCATCCCGAGCACCGCCGCTGCGGCACAGATCAGCCGCCATCCCGTGAGACGCTCCCGAAACAGAACCGCAGAGGCCAGGATCACGATCACAGGCTGCATATAATAGCACAGCGTGGCAGTGGCGACGGAAGTATAGTGGTAGGCCTCAAACAGCAGGATCCAGTTGAAACCCATGACCGCACCGGACAGGGCCAGCAGTCCCGCCGTTCTGCCGCCCATATTCCACCGGAGCTTCCTGCCCCGGACCCGAAGCAGGAGCAGCAGGAACAGAGCGCCGATGATGCCTCTGGAGCAGGCCAGCACGCCGGAGGACACCGGGATCAGCCGCCGGAATATGCCGATGGTGCCGTAGATCACCATGGAGGACACCAGCATCAGAAGCGAACGGTGTCTCCGGCTCATTTGGTCACCGCCTCCCGTTTGGTCCACCAGCCGGTCAGATAATAGAATCCCATAGACAGGGTGGTAACAAATCCTGCCAGACCGCTTCCGAGCCAGTAGCCGGGCAGTCCTATCAGGCTCCCCAGCAGCAGGCTCAGGCCGATCCGGGCGGCAACGCCGTCGATCAGGCCCACGATCAGGTTAAAGCTGGCAAATCCAATCCCGTTGACCAGGGCGTAGAAGGCGTTCATGGAGCACAGGGCCAGCAGCCAGATCACTGCGTACCGGAGATACAGCGGCGCCATCTCCAGCACCGCCGCGTCCGACGTGAACATCCGGAAGATAAAGCGCGGGAAGAGCAGGTAGCACCCGCCCAGCAGGATCCACCAGACCATATTGATCAGGAAGCAGGCCCGCACGGCCTTTCTGACCCGCTCCATATTCCTCGCGCCGAAGCTCTGGGCGATCATGGTGCTGGATGCGGTGGAAACGGAACCCGCCACAATATTGGCCACGGAGTTGAGCTTTCCGCCGATGGAATCACAGGCGGAGGCGGTCACCCCGAAGGCGTTGATCTGCGCGTTGATGAAGGTGATGGACCCGGTGATGAGGATCTGCTGAACCACGTTCGGGATGCCGATGCGGCACAGGGCAATCATCTGCTCCCGGTCGATCCGGAAGCTCCGGAGCTTGAAGTCAAAGCCCAGAGCCGTCCGGTGGCGGTAGAGGTAGACGGCGCCGATGAAGAACGCGACGCCCTGGGCGATCACCGTCGCCGCGGCGGCGCCGGCGGCCTCCCAGCCCAGTACCCCCACAAAGAGCAGATCCAGAACGATATTGACCAGCGACGCCACCGCGATGAACACCAGCGGCAGCCGGCTCTCGCCCATTCCCCGCAGGATCGCGCAGATGGCGTTGTACTCGTAGATGAAGATCATGCCGGAGCTGCAGATCAGCAGATAGCTCACCGCATTGCTTCTGGCTTCCGGCGGCGTATTGAGCAGATCCAGGATGGGGTTGTGGAATACGACGCCGATGGCCCCGATCACCAGCGCCGCCAAGAACTCCATGGTGATCATGGTGCCCACGGTTTTGGCGATTTTTCCGCTCTTCATGCCCACCTGCTGGGAGATCACGATCTGGCCGCCGTTTCCGAGGCCCATGCCCACCGTCAGGAACAGGAAGGAGAGCTGGCCGCCGATGCCCACGGCGGAGAGTCCGCCCGGTCCGCAGAACTGTCCGACGACGATCATGTCCACCATGCTGTAGACCGCCTGCAGCAGGTTTGCCAGCATAATTGGAAGGGCAAACCGGAACAGCTTCGTCAGCACCGGTCCCCGGGACATATCGTTGATCAGGGTTTTTTCATTCGACAACGGATGTTCCTCCATTCTTTTTGACACGTTACCGTATCAGCATACCACAGACAATTTGCTTTCGCAATAATTACCTGTCTGAAACCCGCAAAAAACAGCGCCGCGGAATCCGCGGCGCTGCGGTTTGCTGCCTATTTGGGTCCCGTTTGCAGATACGCTTTGGCGTCCTTGATGAAGCTCCAGATGATCATCAGGATCACAAGCGCGATGGGGAACGCGGCAATGATAGATACGGTCTGCATGTTGGACATGCTGCTGTCGCTGAAGATCAGCGCGATGGGCAGCAGGATCAGCAGGATCGCCCAGAACAGCTTGATCCGCACCGGCGCGTTCTCCTCCCCGTCTCCGATGATCTCCCGGTAGGAGTACTGGCAGGCCACCAGCGTGATGGAGTCAAAGGAGGAGGCGTAGAAGGCGATCATGGAGGCCATGATCAGCACCAGGGCGATCTGATGCATGGGCAGGTTTTCCACAATGGCGATGACCGTCTCATAGAGGTCGCCCGTGGCTTCATACAGGGCGATGGCGTCGAATTTCCCGTGCATCTGCAGGCCGAGGCCGTAGTTGCCCAGGACGATGAAGGACACCACCGTGGAACTGACGCCGAAGAGATAGGAACCCATGATCACCTGCCGCACCGTCCGGCCGCGGCTGACGTTGCCCATAAAGAACGGCGCCGCCACACACCAGACCATCCAGTAGGCCCAGTAGAAGATCGTCCAGTTCTGCGGGAAGGAAGAGGTCCGCAGGGCGTCGGTCCAGGTGGAAAGACCGATGAAATTCTGCACCACGTTGCCGATGGCCGTTAAGCCGGTCTCCACGGTATACCGGAACTCGCCGCCGAAGATCAGCACATAGAGCAGCAGAGCGCCAAAGATGTACATGCAGATGTTGGACAGCTTTGCCACGCCTTTCATCCCGTGCATGACGGAAATCGTATAGACGACGCAGACAAACAGCAAAATCCCGATGGTGACCCATTTGGTGGAGCTCAGTCCCAGCATCGTGGTGATGACCCGGGAGAGCAGCGGCGTGGACACGGAGAAGGTAGTCGCGGTCCCCGCGATCAGGGCAAACACCGCCAGCACGTCCACCAGCCGGCCGGGAACCTTGTCCGTCCACTTGCCCAGCAGCGGCCGGCAGGCCTCCGAGTATTTCTGTTTCCGGACGCCCCGCACATGGAGCATAAAGCCGAAGCAGGCCGCCAAAACCGCGTAGAAGCTCCAGGGGATCATGCTCCAGTGGTAGATCGGATAGGCGCTTGCCCAGTCCTGAATAGTCCCCAGCTCCGCGATGTGGGGTTCCTGGGCATAGTAGATCCATTCGCACAGGGAATAGAAGAGGATATCCGCCGCCAGACCGCAGGTGAACACCATGGCGCCCCAGAGCCAGAAGCTGTACTGGGGCTTTTCATTGGGGCCGCCCAGAACGATGTCCCCGATTTTGGAAAAGGACAGGTAAAAGCTGATCAAAAGCACGCCCAGTCCGATCACCAGATAGTAGGCGCCGAAGGTGTCTCCCAGGAAGAACCGGATCGCCGCCAGCACGTCGGTGGACCCCGTGGGATCGATCACAAAAAACACGCACAGGACCAGAATACAGGCCAGCGGGATCACCGTAGTGGCCGGATCCAGCTTTCGTTTCATCGGTTTGTCGTTCATTTTGACGCCAGCTCCTTCTGTACAATGTTGTAATAATCTCTGGCATAGTTGTACTGGGCCAGCGCATAGTCGCTGAAATCAACGCCCAGGTGGTGCTTGTACTCGCACCAGTTGCTCCAGAGCAGGCCGCAGATGGCAATGTAGCAGTAGATCTTGACCCGGATCGCCCAGTCGCATTTCCCTTCAAAATACAGGTCGATCAGGTGATCGGTCTGCTCCCGCCCGTAGCCGCTGTAGATGCAGAACATGGCGATGTCCACATGGGGATCCTGCATGCCCGCGTACTCCCAGTCGGTGAGCTGAAGGCCCTCCGTGCCGTCCTCCCGCCGGTAAAACAGGAAGTTGTCCGGCACCGCGTCGATGTGGGTCAGGCAGGGCTCCGCCCGGTGCAGGGACACGAAGCGCTGGAGGGAAAGCACGTTCTCCTTGGTCCGCGCGTAGTCGGGATACATGGAGGGTTTGCCCTTCCACAGGGACTCGTAGAACTCGATGTGCTCCATCAGGTCGAAGCTGTGGTCCACCTGAAGGCGCATGCCGTGGAGCCGCCGCAGCATCGCCATGGCCCGCTCCAGATCTGCGTCGCTGTAGGGATCGCAGCTGCGGACGTTTTCCAGGAACCGGGTCACCTTCAGGCCGTTTTTCGGGTTGAGATAGGCCGGATCATCGCAGAACCCCAGTCCGGCGATGGCCTGATAGCTCTCCGCCTCCAGCGCCCGGTCGATCAGATCTCCCGTGCCCTCGCCGGGGATCCGAAGGATGTAGCGCTTGTCTTTGCAGGTAAACAGATAAGACCGGTTGGTCATGCCCTTGGTAAGCGCCCGGACGTCTGTGATGTCGCCCATCTTGGCTCCCAGGGATTCGGCGATCACGGAGAGCTCCTTGGCGTGGATGGCGGTGGTGATCTGCTCCTGGATCCGGAACAGGGACCGGTCGGTCTTTCCGCTTTCCAGCAGCCGTTCCACCGCCTGTCTGCACTCCGGGGCGCCCACATACACCAGCACGTCTCCGGCCTGGAGCTCCACATAGGGCCCCGGCGAGATCCGGACGTTCTGCCCCCGGCGGATGGCCACGATGGTGGCGCCGGTGCACTGCCAGAACCGCAGCTCCCCGATGCTCATGCCCAGCTTATCGGAATCCTCCGGCACCCGGACCTCGTAGTTCGGGAGGCTCTGCTCCGAGGGCAGCGGCACGGAACCGGCGGTCATCAGATCCGAGATGATCTCCGACATCTGCTTGCCGATGGTGCTGTACTCCTTGAACAGGAGCTGAAGCCGCTTCCGCATGTCGATCTGATCCTGCCGGACCTGAACCGTTTCCAGATAGGACTTCGCCTTTTCCGCGGAGAGCACCACGGTGCCGCTGCCCTCCCGGACGGTGACGATCCCCATATCCGCCAGGACCCGCAGCGCCTTCCGTACCGTCTCCGGAGACACGCTGTATTCCGACGACAGCACCGAGCGGCCGGAGATCTTCTGGCCCTCCCGGAACTCTCCCATCGAGATCCGGGATGCTACGCTGGCGGCGATCCGCATATAATGGGGAAGGGATTCATTATCCATGGCCGAAACTCCCTTCTCAAAGAATATCCACATTATATAACCGCCATTTTTAATTGTCAAGTGTGGTTGGCGCTTTATTGTTCCCGGGTTTTCTTCCTTTTTCGCCGGAAACGGACATTTTCCATTGCAAGACCGCATTTCTTGTTGTAAAATAGAATCAAATCACGCCGAATCATTACCGGCGGCCGAAAGGAGCGCTCCCAATGTCTGATACGTTCATGGAAGAAAACCGGCAGGATATGGATTGGATCAAAACGCAGATCGATGCGGAACAAGAGAAGATCAACGAAGCCTACACCCAAATCGGAAAGGCCTACTATGAAGGTCACACCACCGACTACGACCCCGCTTATGAATCCTACTATGCGTCCATCAAGGCCTCCTATCAGACTGTGCTGGCGCTTCACGACCAGATCCTGGCGTCCAAGGGCCTCCGTCTGTGCCCATCCTGCGGCTGTGAAATGCCCCGGGACATCCGGTTCTGCAGCGAGTGCGGCGCCATCATGGCGGACCGTGCTGCAGACGAAGCCGTCTGCAAACGCTGCGGTGAGCCGCTGGCGGAAGGGGCCAAGTTCTGCACCAAATGCGGACAGCCGGTGGAGGCTGCTCCCGCGCCCGTGTTCGCCGACCCGGAACCTGTGATGGAGTACGTACCGGAGCCTGAACCGGAAAATGTTCCCGTATTTGTACCCGATGAGATCCCTGAGCCTCCCATGGAAGAGCTCCCGGCGGAAGAGCCTCCGGCGGTTCCGGCCGACGTATGCCCCTCCTGCGGAGAGCCGCTGATGCCCGGCTCCATGTTCTGCACCGGCTGCGGCCAGCGGATCAGCGGCGCCGCTCCGGCAGCCCCCGCTGAAACCTTCGCGGCCGCCCCGGAGGCGCCTGCCTTCTGCACCGGCTGCGGATCACCTCTGACGCCCGGATCCGCCTTCTGCACCACCTGCGGACAGCCGGTCATATTCTGAATCCCGCACAAAAACGGCACGGAATCTCCGTGCCGTTTTCTTTCTGCCGTCATGCTCTGCCGCAAGGGCAGTCCTGATTCCCGGAAATAATCCCGGGACATCCGTCCCGGGATTCGCTTTAATCTTCCGCCGTCAGCTTTCGGAACGCCTTCTCCACCAGCGGGAAGCACACGCCGCCGGCCACGTTGCCGAGGCTGATGACCACGATCCGGAGCAAACTCTGGAGCGGATCGGAAAACAGCACCCCGGACACGGACCAGTAATACATGTCCGCCACACTGTGCTCCGTTCCGCAGAGGATGAACACCGACACGCCGAAAAACAGGCTGAGGTACTTCCCCAGATCGTGGGGCGCGTTGGCATAGCCGTTGACCGCAATATAGATCAGGATATTGCAGATCACGCCCAGCAGGAACAGGCTGCCGTATCCGGCGGCCATTTTCCCCTCCACCATGCCCGCGGCCACAGCGTTGATCCCGCTCTCCCCGCAGATCCCGGTGGCCCGCTCGACGACCGCCAGAAGGATGCACCCCAAAAGGTTTCCCACCCAGATCACAAGCAGCGTCAGCAGGTAGTCCGGTTTGTTGTCAAAGATATAGCAGGCCTTTCCCGTGAACAGATTGTACCCCCGGGTGCAGATGGTAAACAGCCCGATGGTGAACAGTAGCGCGCCCACCACGTTGCCTCCGGTGAAGGCGTCCTTCAGCCGCAGAAAGACCGTGCCGCCGAGGCCGATACAGATGCCGGCCAGTATGGCATACAGAAAAACACTCAGATGCTTTTTCATCTGAAAATCCCCCTTTTTCTCCAAGTCCCCTTCAGTATAGCATAAAAATGGCGCCTGCGGCATCTTTTTTTAAGAATTTCTCCGGTTCCAAGT
>CACYXZ010000083.1 GCA_902778525.1 Oscillospiraceae bacterium
GCAGGCAGTGGAGATGCAAACGCCGGAGGTGGCATAGTTCTTCGTGTACCAGACGTAATGGAAGGGATCGCCCTTGTTCACCACCGGGTCGGGCATGGCAACGACCTGATAGTCGGGGTCATAGTCCACGCCGCTGGAGGTGACCATCTCTACCATACGGGTGCCCGCCCGGAACACGCCGCTCTTGCCGGTGCAGATGGACTGACCGAAGGCCTGGTCCATGATGTTGGGGGTAGTATGGGTGGAGACGTCCGGCCCGAAGAGGCCCTCGTCGTACCACTGATGCATGGTCTCCATGGCAGTGACCCACTCGTCCTCCAGGGGGGCAAACTTTACCTCACCGTCCACCTGGAAGAACAGGTCCGTGTCAAAGGACTCGGAGTCCTGGAGCTCGGTGGCCACGCCGAAGCCCTCGGAGAAGTGGCTGTCGCCGAAGCTGTAGGTGAAATAGGGCTCAGAGGCGCCGAACTCCGACTTGAACAGGGTCAGAACATCGTGGAGCTCGTCATAGGTCTCGGGCACGTCCTTGCCCAGCTTGTCCAACCAGTCCTTCCGGATCCACATGCCGCCGGCGGGGTCGGGGCCGTTGTCATAGATGGTCAGGAAAGTGGTGATATATCCCTCGTCAGTCTGGACGTCGGCATACTGAGATTCCGAGATGTGGATGGCTTCATTATAGTTGGGGGCATAACCTTCTTCAATGTAGGGCTTCAGGTCGATGATAACGTCGTCGTCCACCGCAGCCGTGCCGCCGCCCTGGTAGTAAGCGGGGGCGCTGTGGAGAAGGTCCAGATAGTCCTGGCTGGCCATCATCAGGGAAAACTGGGTCTGCATTTCGTTGGGCTGGACAGCGGTGGTGTCCAGATGGACGTTGGTGAGGGACTCTGCATAGGCAAGTGCCGGCAGCAGGTCATAGTCGGCCTCCGGCAGCAGATTGATCACGTCGCCGGGAGAGGTACACCAGAGCGTCAGAGTCTTGGTCTCCTCCAGAGGCAGGGTCACCGCGTCGTCGGGGAGAGGCACTTCCTCCACCACCGGGGCCTCTTCGGGTTCGGCGGCCTCCTCTGCATCCGAAGCCGCTTCTTCCGCAGGTACCTCAGCAGCGGGAGCTTCGGCCGCAGGGGCCTCCGGCTGAGCCACAGAGTCTGACGCAGCGGAAGCCGGAGCCTCAGCTGAGGGGGCGCTGCCAGCCGCACCGCTTCCGCAGGCGCTGAACACTGTCAGGATCATGGCCAGTGCCAGCATGAGACAGAACATTCTTTTCATTATGGTTCCTCCTTAAATTATAACGGATTTCTCCGTGAATTACAATATTTGTGAGTGTTCGTTCATATTCACCGGGAAGAAACGGGCGATGGAATATCATCGCCTGGAAATTTATGAGTATTCGTTCATATTCTGGCTTTATGCTGCCCCAACGCCGGTGGGACGTTGGGGTAAGGCATGGTTTTAATTCCAAAGGGCGGACATGCCGCCGGAGATCAGCTGCCACATATTCTCCCGCAGCTCCGGGGTATCGCCCACGATGTTCTCGGAGATGGCCCGGGCCAGATAAGGGGTGGTGGAGCGGACATAGTAGAGCAGGACGTTCGAGGGGATCTTTCCGAGGAAATGGTGCTTCTCCTCCAGCTCATCGATCAGCCGCCGGAAGCCCTTGAAATAGCTGTCCTCCCGGCCGGACATATCGGGGATATCCTTGAGCTCCCGGAACTGCCGGTAAAAGGCACATTCCTCCGGGTGGTTAACAAAGTATGTGAAGTACCGCATCCACAGCTTTTTCAGGGAAGTCTGGAGGTCGTCATTGGGATCCAGCTGGTACCCTTCAAACAGATTGGAAAGGTTCCGGTCGCAGTAGTTGAAGCAGGCCACCAGAATATCCATTTTGCTCTCAAAGTGGTTGTAAAGGCCCTGACCTTTGATGCCTGCCTCCTTGCCGATGAGCTTCACCGTCACTTCCGGGAGACTGTACTGATAGGCGCAGCGGATCGTGGCCTGAATGATGTCATTTTGGTTGACTGCCATGGGATCACCTCAAATTTATGAACGTTCATTCATTTTCCTGAGTCCAGAATACCATAGACTGATCAGCTTGTCAATAGTTTTTCCCGCGTTTTTCACAGCTGCTCAGATTTTTTGATCCCCTGTGGACCAGACGTGCTTCTCTTTGGCGTTGGCAGGGTGATTCTGGGCCATGACTCCCGCCAGAGGATGGGGCACATAGGGCTCCTCCAGATAGGCGATCTCCCCGTCGGTGAGTTCCAGATCCACAGCCTTCGCCGCCCCTTCGATGTGATGGAGCTTTGTGGCTCCCACCACCGGAGATGTCACCTTGGCGAGCAGCCAGGCAAGGGAGATCTCTGTCATGGTGACGCCCCGCTTTTCCGCCAGTTCCGCCACCCGCTCGATGATGACCCCGTCCTGGGCGGCGGTGGCGTCGTACTTGAACCTGGCGTAACTGTCTTGCTCCAGCCGAGTGGAGGTCTCCCCGGGTTTCCGGGAGAGCCTTCCGCTGGCCAGGGCGCTGTAGGGCGTCATGGCGATGTTGTCCTCCAGGCAGAGTCCCGCCATTTCCCGCTCCTCCTCCCGGAAGATCAGGTTGTAGTGGCCCTGAATGGAAACGAATCTGGAAAAGCCCTCCCGCTCCGCCAGAGCGTTGGCCTTGGCCAGCTGCCAGGCAAAACAGTTGGAAATGCCGATATAGCGGGTTTTACCCGCCTTAACCATATTGTCAAGGCCCTCCATGATGTCAAGCACAGGCGTCTGCCAGTCCCACATGTGATAGATGTAGAGATCCACATGATCCATTCCCAGGTTTTTGAGGCTGGTGTCCAGCATTTTCTGGATATGCTGCTGTCCGGTGATGCCGGCCGCAATTTCTTCCTCAGTCCGGGGAAGGAATTTGGTGGCCACTACCACGTCCTCCCGTTTGGCAAAGTCCCGGAGGGCACGGCCCAGATACTGCTCGCTGGTGCCGCTCTGGTACGCGATGGCGGTATCGAAGAAGTTGACCCCCAGTTCCAGACCGCGCCTGATGATCTCCCGGCTCGCCTGCTCGTCAATGGTCCAGCTGTGCTGGCCCCTGCCCGGATCGCCGAAGCCCATACAGCCCATGCAGATCCGGGAAACGGTCAGATTGGAATTACCAAGTCTTGTGTATTTCAAAGAGAATCCTCCGTTCTATATATTCGTGCCCAGTGCATAGGCCTCGTCCAGGTAGCGCTTCGGCATCATTCCCACAGTCCCGGCGCCCCGGGCCAGAAGCATCCCCCGGTTTTGGAAGGCCAGATAGTCGAAGATGATGTCAAAGTGGGTCTTGATGCCCTTCATCACCGTGTCGTCGTCGTTCCAGGCCGTGGCGATCAGCGCCGCCTTCATCCGTTTCCGGGTGATGTCGCCGTTTCTGGCATAGAGCCGGTCCACCATGGTTTTCAGCTGGGCGCTCATGCCGAAATAGTACACCGGGGTGACAAATACCACGGCATCGGCGGCAAGCAGTTTTTTCAGCACTTCGTTTCCATCGTCCTTCTGGACGCAGTCCCCGTTCATGCCGCATCGGTCGCAGCCGTAGCAGGGATGAAGATTCCCGTGGGCACAGTCATAGACCTCCACCTGATGTCCCGCCTCCCGGGCGCCGCGGATAAACTCCCGGGCCAGCGTGTTGGAGGTTCCGTTTTTGTGGGGGCTGCCGGTCAGCATCAAGATATTCATACAATCACTCCAATAGTTTTTTGGCGCAGCGGTAGGTCAGTTCATAGGTGGACAGGTACACATAGGGGATCCCCGCTGCCTCCATGGCCTCCCGCTGCTTGTCTGTCACCACCGTATAAGGGTAGATGCCGTAGATAAACGGAAAGAAGGCATACAGGAACGCCTGCCGGTTCTCCCCGGTCATCTCCGGGCAGAACTTTTTCAGCATCCGGTCCACGGCATCCAGGGTAGCTCCGTATGCTTTCTTGAACTCCACCACCCGTTCCTTCCGGCTGTTCCGCTCCATGTCAAAATGGTTCATGCTGAGGATCTTCAGGATCTGTGGCTTTTCGCTGAGGGTCCGGGCCAGAGTCCCGGCGATCTCGTCCCGGGTCATGGCGTCATGGTCCTCGATTGCCCGGTCCAGCTCCGCCACCCAAAGCAGGTATTCCTTCTGGAGAATCGCCAGGAAAATCTCCTCCTTGGTCTCGAAGTAGTTATAGATCGAGGGACGGGAGAAGGAGGTATAGTGGGCAATCTCCTTGATGGTCACGTCCCCAAAGCCCATGGTCTGATAGAGGTTTTCGCAGGCGGCGATGATCTCCTCCCGCCGGGCGCTCTTCAATTCCGGGGAACCCTTTGGCATATCGGCTCACTCCTTATGTTTTGCTTTAGTATACCACATTTCTGTCATCGTGTCAGCAGGTATTTGCACCGGGCCGCCGCAGCTCTTGCCGCGGCGGCCCATCTCAGAGGAGTATATTCACCGTTCTAAGCGGGAGAGGTTTGGGACGCCCTTATTTTCCCGGAGCCCACGGAGGACCTTCCCCGGTTTTTGTTCCAGCTCCGGCAAAAGGGTCACCGGATTCCGGAGGATCTGAGCGTCTGCGCCCTGGGCGACAGCGCCATTTCCAGAAGCAACGACATCACCGCCATGAGCCAGCCCCTGGAGGCCATCGCCCGGAACGGCCTGTTCCTGCTGGACAGTCTGATGAACCAGCGGCTCAGTGTCAGCGAGACCATGCTCCTCCGGCTGCAGCCGAAACTGATCGTCCGGGGATCCACCGTCCCCCATAAATGAGCGGTTCACATTTTAGAGATTCCCCACATAAAAGCCGACAAAGCCGCTGCGCATCTCAGATGCGCAGCGGCTTTGTTCCGAGGCGTTATTCTGACATAACATCAAGTTATTTGAAGTCGTTTTCTGTTCCTGCTTTACAGGCACTTGGGATCTTGCTTCCCATAGATCTCCTGCAGTGTACGCACGAAATCCAGGACCTCCTTCCGGTTGTCGGCACTGTGGGTGCACAGCACGCAGGGGAAGTTCTCCTCACAGTCGAAGGGAATCCAGGCAAACTGGCCGGAATAGTCGTTGAGGAAACCAGGGGCCAGGCAGACACCCTTGTGGGCGGCCACGTTGGTGAGGGTATTGTCGTGGTCCGGGGAGTTGATGGTGTCCACATGGACCGTTCGAATCACCCGCTGCTGCACGGCTTTCAGAGCATTGGGAGAACCGCCTCCCACCATCAGGGTCCGTCCCTCCAGATCCTCCGCCCGGACTAGGTCCTTCCCGGCCAGAGGATCGGAGAGCTCCGTAATGAGATACACCCGGCTGGTGTAGAGCCTGTGGTATTTCAGCTCCGGATAGCGGCGCACGTTGTCGTACAGCGCGAACAGAATGTCCTTCTCGCCCCGGAGGAAGGAATCCGCCATGCCGTAGTACTGGAAGTAGGGTACCACCTCCGTGGTGGGGTTGGTGGAGGCGAAGCAGGTGATGGCCTCCGGCAGCAGCCGAAGCTGAGAACGGACGCTCATGCCGATGGAGATGCTCTCGGAGTACTTGGAGCTGAAATTCTGTGCCTGCTCCATGGCCCGCTGCAGGTCCGTGCGGATGTTCTGCAGGGCCTCGCAGAACTGGGCCCCGGCGGGGGTGAGCTGAACGGTCTTACCCTTTCGGTCGAAGATGCGGAAGCCCATCTCGTCCTCCAACGTCTTGATCTGATAGGACAGGGTGGGCTGGGAGATAAACAGATTCTCCGCCGCCCTGCTGAAGTTCAGGGTCCGGGACAGCTCCAGAATATAGTCCATCTGCTTGGTCAGCATGGCAGCGTCTCCTTTATATAGAAATTTTCTATTGCTTATTATATTTTACGATTGGAATAAATGCAAGTACCTGTGTTATTCTGGAATCAGAAAACGAAAGGGGCGTGCTTCCTATGGCAAACTGCAAATTCAAACTCAACGACGGCAATTCCATCCCGGGCTTAGGCTTCGGGGTCTTCATGGTCCCGAATGACGGACCCACCTATCAGGCGGTGCTGACTGCGCTGAAAACCGGCTACCGGCTCATCGACACCGCAGCGGCCTATATGAATGAGTCCGACGTGGGAAAGGCCATCCGGGACAGCGGCATCCCCCGGGAGGAGATCTTCGTGACCTCCAAGCTCTGGCTCCAGGACTACGGCTACGAGGCGGCAAAGCAGGGCATCGAGACCTCCCTCCGCAATCTGGACCTTGACTACATGGACCTGTACCTGCTCCATCAGCCCTACGGGGACGTGCTTGGCGCATGGAAGGCTCTGGAGGAGGCCAAGGAGGCGGGTTTGATCCGCTCCATTGGCGTCAGCAACCAGACCGTAGGCATCATGAAGCAGTTCCTGCCGAAGATGAAGATTCTGCCGGCGGTGAATCAGGTGGAGCTGAACCCCCGGTTCCAGCAGAAGGAGCTGCGGACCTTCATGAAGGACTACGGCATCGTTACCGAGGCCTGGTATCCCCTGGGTCACGGGGACAGGGCGCTGCTGGGCGATCCCACCCTGGCATCCATCGCTAAGAAATACGGCAAGAACGTGGGCCAGGTGATCCTCCGATGGCACGTCCAGGAGGGAATTGTAGCCCTGCCCAAGGCCACAAACCCGGATCACATTGCCGGGAACCTCGATATTTTTGACTTCAATCTGACGGACGCAGAGATAGCAAGCATCCGGGCCATGGACACCGGCAAGGGCACCCATAACCCGGAGAACGCCCAGACCGCCGCCATGCTGCAGGGCTTCAGGATCCACGACTGAGCGAAGGAGGAACCGGATTGTCAACCTATGATTTTTCCGCTTTCCCCAATGTGAACCTGATCCACGCGGACCTGTCTGCCATGACAGCGGCGCAGCAGGCAGTCCTTTATCAGCAGGCCCGCTATTGTCAGGCCATGACGGAGGCGGATATCGACACCATGCGGGCCCTGGTGTCCGAGGATATGATCTACACCCACATGAGCGGGATGCAGCAGACCCGGGAGGAATACTTCGCCGATGTGGTGGACGGAAGCCTGACCTACTACACCATTGGTATCGACAGTCCTGTGGTGGAGATAAACGGCGACCGGGCCAGCGTCACCTATACCGCCGTGCTGAATGCCAACGCCTACGGGGCCAGAGGCACCTTCCGCATGAAGGGCACCCATTGGTACGAAAACCGGGACGGCGTATGGATCGCCGTAAACAAACCGAACACATAGGAAGGAGTCATTATTATGATCTTTGATCGCAGCGAGAATAAAGAAGCCATCGCCCTGCTGGGCGCCGGAAGCATGGGAACGGCGATCCTCCGCCGGATTGCCGCCGGGAAGAAGATCCTGCTGGGCGATATCAGCGAAAAGAATCTGGAGCGGGTGTCCCAAGACCTCCGCTACAGTGGCTATGACGTGGAGACCTGCGTGGTAAACGCACTGGAGAAGGATTCTGTGGAGGCCTTTGCGGAAAAGGCAGCGTCCCTGGGGCCTGTCATGTACTTCATCGACACGGCGGGAGCCTCACCCAATCAGGCCAGCCCGGAGCATATCCTGAAGCTGGACATGGTGGGCACGGGCTATGCCGTGGATGCCTTTGGGAAGGTCATGGGCCGGGGCGGCGCAGGCCTGATCATCTCCAGCCAGACCGGCTACATGCACCGGCTGCCCGACGAGGTGGAGCTGGAAATTTTAAGCACGCCCACCGAGAAGCTTATGGACATTCCATACATCCGGGAGGTGGCCATGGAGCGCTCCGGCATTGCCTACATGATCGCCAAGCGGGTGAACCACCTCCAGGCCCAGAAGGCCGCGGCTACCACCTGGAAGGAGCGCCGGGCCCGGATCAACACCATCAGCCCCGGCGTTATCGTCACGCCTTTGGCCTACGACGAGTTCAGTGCTTCGGGTGAGGGCTATCAGGCAATGGTGGACGCCTCCGCCGCAGAGCGCTGCGGCACCTCCGACGAAATCGCCGAGGCGGGAGCCTTCCTTCTGGGCGAGCACGCAAGGTTCATCACCGGTACGGACCTGCTGATCGACGGTGGCGTCATCGCGGCCATCCGCACCGGCACCTACAAACTGGGGATCTGACATGGAGACCAGAAAACTGCGCAATATCACAGTCTCTGCGGTGGGCATGGGCTGTATGGCCTTCTCCCATGGCTACGGAAAGATTCCGCCGGAACAGTACAGTATTGAGGCCATCCGAAATGCCTATGAACACGGCTGCACTTTCTTTGACACGGCAGAAGTGTACAGCCCCAATCTCTCCGGCATCGGACACAACGAGCGGATCGTGGGCAAGGCACTGAAGGGCATCCGGGAAGATGTGGTCATCGCCACAAAGCTG
>CACYXZ010000084.1 GCA_902778525.1 Oscillospiraceae bacterium
CCCCCCTCGGCGTCACAAAGCACCGCGCCTGCTCCGCCAGCCCCGACCAGCGTTGCGCCGGCAGCTTCTCCGGACGTCTCCGCTTCTCCGGATACATCCGCGTCTCCTGACGCTTCCCCGCAGCCCAGCGGCTCCGATACGCCGGTCAGCACGCCCCCTTCCGGATCTGACGATCCGGTTCAGAGTCCCGCCATTTCCCCGCCGGCTCCCGCCTCCACGGCAACGATTTCCGACGCCAGCGCCTACATAGGAAAGCCGCTGTCCTCCCTGATCGCGGAGCTGGGCTACCCATACAGCTCCGACTACGAGGACGTAGTGGAGGGCGACCCCGACACGGACCGGATCGGCACGCTGTACTTTGACGGCTTTATTGTGACGACGCTCCGCACTGCGGACGGTGAAACCGTCACCGGCGTTGCTCCCAACTGAATCACAAAGGCGCCCGGAGAATTCTCCGGGCGCCTTTTTTCAGGGCACATACGGATGAAAAACCAATCAAATCGGCCCCTTTCATTTCTTGCCTTTTTCCTTTCCAGACTGTATACTTAATACTGTTAGAAGCCGTAACGGCTTCTGCCGGCTCCGCCGGAATTTAAACGTAAAGGAGAATCCTCATGAAAACATTTGAAGCTCCTGAGGGCAAGCTGGTCACAGTCCTTGTCGACGGCGTGGAAGTTTCCTATGTGCCGGGACAGGAATATCCCGACAGTGCGGAATTCATCGTCACCGATCCCATGACCGAGCAGCCCTGCAGCTTTGGCCAGCGGGGCATCGAACCCTACCGGGCCGCTGTTATGGTCAACGCCAACGGCGTGGACGAGGCCAATTCCGTAAAGGCCGCCATCCAGGGCGGCTCCGTCACTGCAGAGGCCATGGACGGCGTTCAGATCCGCTCCACCTCCGATGACTTCTCCGCTGTGGTTGCCGTAGGCGGCAAGTATGCCATCCGCAACTCCCAGCTGACCTTTGACACCAAGTCCGACGGCAAGCACGTCTGCGACTTCTCCGGCTACGGTTCCGTGATCACCGCCCTGAAGGATTCCAAGATCACGGTGGAGAACACCTACATCAAGTCCGTGGGCGTGGCAAAGCCCGCCGCCTTCAGCGACGAGCGCTCCGAAGTCCTGTTCAAGAACTGCAACGTGGCGGTCCACGGCGGCCGGCTCTATGACGGCTATGTGAACTCCGCCAACCAGAAGACCATGGTGGCGCCCCCCTGGGTGCTGGGCATCGGCGGCAACGCCCGCGGCATCAACCTGGAGGGCGACCGGGGCACCGCTTATGTGGTCAACACCAGCTTCAAGTCCAACCAGTGGGGCGTACTGTCCACGGATGCAGGCCAGAATATGCACCTTTATGTGGCAGACTCCGATATGATCCTGCTGGGCGAGGATATCCCCTTCTCCGACACCAGAGATCCCTATGCGGTGAAGTACGGCTCCGGCTACGGCTCCTACATCATCGGCAACGCCTACGAGGAGTTCTCCGGCGTGGACATCAAGGTCGGCTGCATGGGCGCTGTCCTCCGCGGCGGCACGGGCATCTACAAGTCCTCCAAGGGCACCGTCAAGTTCGTCTCCCCCGTCACCGGTGAGACCGTCTACGAGGCCCCCGGCAAGGGCCGCATCACCCGCATTGAGGGTGAATTCGGCGTCATGGCCCACGGCGACGGCAAGATCGTCTACACCGAGGGCACCGAGGTAGATGCTAATAACGCCGTGTTCATGCTCAAGGCCGGCGGCGTCACCTGCGAGGTCTCCGACGGTGCGGTCCTCAAGACCGGCAACGGCGTCATCCTCCAGATGATCGACGACGACGACAGCCTGGTGGGCGTGGATATGGGCCCCAACGGCATGTCCTTCAAGACCGAGTTCAATGAGGCCGAGGGATGGCCCTCCGAGAACGGAAACATCTCCTCCAAGATGCCCAAGCCCGAGGGTCCCGGCGGTCCGGGAGGCCCCGGCGGTCCGGGAGGTCCCGGTGGTCCCGGCGGCCCCGGCGGTCCTGGCGGCCCCGGCGGCCCGGGAGGCCCCGGCGGTCCGGGAGGCATGGGCGCTCCGGTCAAGCCCGACACCTTCCTCAATGCCACGGACGTGACCCTCAACGGCAACGTCTATAACGGCTCCGGCTACTACGGCCAGTCCGCGAAGCCCCTGTTCGTGAATCTGGGCAAGGGCGCTGTCCTCAACGGCGCCATCTCCGCCACCGAGACCCGTCACATCGACGAGAACGGCAAGCAGAATACCCACTTCACCATCAAGGAGTTCTACTATCTGGCCCATGTGGAGAACCGGAACTTCTTCAACGGCGACAACACCGTTGAAGTCACCCTCTCCGACGGCGCTGTATGGAACGTCACCGCTCCCGGCATCATCAACAAGCTTACCGTAGGCGAAGGCTGCACCGTCAACGGCGTAGTCACCGAGAACGCAGACGGCACGCTGACCGTCGCCCCCAAGGCGTAACCCGACCCGAAGATGAAGGCCCCGGCAGTTCAGCAGGACTGCCGGGGCCTTTTCTGTTCGGGATCCGCGAAAAAAGGAGCCGGGAAAACCCCGGCTCCTTTTCAGTCATTGTTATCTTCTCAGCACTTCTCGAAGATGGTGGCAACGCCCATGCCGCCGCCGATGCACAACGTGGCAAGGCCCTTCTTGGCCTCGTCCCGCTTCTGCATCTCATGCAGCAGGGTGACGATGATCCGGGCGCCGGAAGCGCCGACAGGATGGCCGATGGCGATGGCGCCGCCGTTGACGTTGACCTTGCTCATGTCGAAGCCCAGCTCGCGGGCCACGGCAATGGACTGGGCCGCGAAGGCCTCGTTGGCCTCGATCAGGTCGAAGTCGTCGATGGTCAGGCCGGCCTTCTTCATGGCCTGGCGGGAAGCGGGGATGGGGCCGGTGCCCATGATCTTGGGATCCACGCCGCCCTGGCCCCAGCTCAGCAGCTTGGCCATGGGCTTCAGGCCGTACTTCTCAACGGCCTCGGCGGAAGCCAGCACGATGGCGGCAGCGCCGTCGTTGACGCCGGAAGCGTTGCCGGCAGTGACGCGGAGGGAGCCGTCGGTCTCCTTGGGAGCGCACTTGGCAGCGCCGAAGGTGTCCTCCACGGTGCCGCCGTTGGCCTGGAAGGCATTGTCAGCGGAGAGCTTGAAGGCGCCCTTCAGCTTGCCCATCTTCTCCCGGTTGGGGTTGGCCTGGGGGAACTCGTCCACCTTGAACTCCACGATCTCTTTCTTGACCTTCACGGGAACGGGAACGATCTCGTCCTCGAAGCGGCCGGACTCGATGGCGGCACGGGCCTTGCACTGGGAGGCGTAGCCGAAGTCGTCCAGCTCTTCCCGGGTGATGCCCCACACGTCGCAGATGTTCTCAGCGGTGGTGCCCATGTGATAGTTGTTGAAAGCGTCCCACAGGCCGTCCTTGACCATGGTGTCCACCAGGCCCTGGGTGCCCATAGCAACGTCCATCTTCTTGCCGTAGCGCAGATCAGGCAGCGCATAGGGGGCAGCGGACATATTCTCCATGCCGCCGGCCACGATGATGTCGGCGTCGCCGGAAGCGATGGTACGGCCGGCCTCGATGACGGCCTTCATGCCGGAGCCGCAGACCATGCCGATGGTGTAGGCGGGCACGGACAGGGGCACGCCGGCCTTCACAGCGGCCTGACGGGCGGGGTTCTGGCCCAGAGCCGCAGTCAGGACGTTGCCCATCATGACCTCATCCACAGCGCTGGCGTCAATGCCGGCGCGCTTGATCGCCTCTCTGATGACGATCGCGCCCATCTCGGGAGCAGGCGTATTCTTCAGGCTGCCGCCCATGGAACCTACGGCCGTACGGCAGCAGCTCACAACATAAATATCTTTCATTCGTATACCTCCATTTTTTGTCCCCCGCAGCAGGGGCCTTTTTTACCTGGGATTATTATACGGCACAAACACTCATCCGTCAACCATTCTTCCGAAAAGAAATCCCTGCGAGGCCCGGATTGCCCCGGGTCTCCTTGACGGCTGTTTCGGCCCATGCTATAATTTTATATATCTCAGATTATAGATTGGAGGGATTCCTTTGGATACCGCCGGCACTCCTGCTGCTGCCGCCACCGCCGCCCCGGACAGTCTTACGAGCCGACTCCGCAAGATGGAATGGCTTGTCACCTGGGCCCACGGCGAGGCGCTGAAAAAGCACGGCGTCAACATGTATCAGGCCATGAGTCTGATCTATATTGCGGGATTCGGGAAGGTCCGTCCCGTCAACCAGCGCACCATAGAAAAATACCTGTATCTCTCCAACCCCGGCGTGTCCAAGATCATCTCCTTTCTGGAGCGCGAGGGATATGTCGAGCGGAACATGGACCCCTCGGACGCCAGGAGCTACCGGCTTCAGGCCACGGAAAAGGGAGAGCAGTTCGCCGAGGTCCTCAACGAAGCCATTCTGGAGTCCGACGAGATCATTATGAAGCCGCTCACCGCAGCGGAGCGCAGAACACTGCTCAAGCTGCTGGAGAAAATCGGCAAGGACCACTGAAAGGAGGCAGGCTGCATGAACGAACTGTATCAGAACAAAAAGACCGATCTGCAGGGGTGCCTGGACCTGATCGAATCAGGCGATCACATCTGTTTCGCGGGCGGCTGCAACCAGCCGGCGGCCTTTATGAGCCGCTTCCACACCGTGGCCTCCAGAGTGACCGACGTGGAATGCATCAAATCCCGCTCCGGCGACTATGAGTTCGTCCGGGCCGCAGGCATGAACGGCCACATCAACACCGGCTCCCCCCTCTACGGCGAGGCCTTTATGGAGGGCATGAAACACGGAAACACCAGTCACATCGTCTGCGATATGCACGACTACGCCCGTTTTGTTTCGGAGCACAAGCCGACCAACGTATTTATCGCCGCAGTCAGTCCCATGGATGAACAGGGCTTCTTCCAGGTGGGTATGAACCTCATGTGGGAGGAGGAGTGTCTGAAGACCGCGCAGAAAATCATTCTGGAGGTCAATGAGAATCTTCCCCGGCTCCCCGGCGGACTGAACATCCACATCAGCGACGTGACCGCCTTTCACGAATCCACCTATCCCCTGCCGGAACGCCGGGAGGAACCGCCCACGGAGGTGGAGGCCAGGATCTCCGACTATATCGCGGACATTGTCTCCGACGGAGACTGTCTGGAGCTGGGCACCGGCACCCTGTCCGACGCCATCGCCGAACGGCTTATGGATCACCGGGAACTGGGACTCCACACGGAATGGTTCAATACCGGCGTGGGGCACCTGATCAAAGCCGGGATCATCACCGGCGAGCATAAAAACATCGATCACGGTCTGGCGGTGGCCTCCGCCGCCTGGGGCGAACAGAAGCTCTATGACGCCCTTGCATGCAATCCCAAGGTCGCCATCCGGCCGGCCAGCTACGTCTGCGATCCTGCCGTGATCTCCGGCATGGACAACATGATCGCCATCAACACCCTGGTGGAGATGGATCTGACCGGTCAGGTCTGCTCCGAATCCATCGGGACAAGGCAGATCTCCGGCTCCAGCGGAAATCTTTGTTTCTCTCTGGGGGCTATCCACTCCAAAGGGGGGAAGAGCATCCTGTGCTTCCCCTCCATGACCCGGAAAGGCATCAGCAAGATCCGCCCCCAGCTCAGCCCCGGCGCCGCCGTGACCATTCCCCGGAACTACGTGGACTACATCATCACCGAATACGGCGTGGCCCGGATGAAGGGCCGCAGCGTCAAGGAACGCACGGAGCAGCTCATTACCATCGCCCATCCTTCGGTCCGGGATGAACTGCGCGCCTATGCCAAGGCACAATACTATATTTAAGGAGGGATCGCCATGACGGAGTTTGAAGCCCTGTACGCGCAGAAAAAAGGCACGCTGAACGACTGCCTGAAGGCTATCCACTCCCACGCCCGGGTCTGCTTCGCCGGAGACGGCAATCAGCCCAACACCGTTCTGGAGCATCTCCATGAGATCGCGCCCCGGGTGGAGGACGTCCACTGCATCAAGGGTCACGAGGGAAACTTTCAGTGCGTCACCGACCCCGCCATGAACGGGCACATCAGCTTCACCACTTTCCTCTACGGCCGCACGCTGATGGAGGGCCAGAAAAACCGGAACGTCAGCTTCGTCCCCTCTGACATCTGCGACTACGGCAGCTTCATGGCCCAGTACCGCCCCAGAAACGTATTCGTGGCGGCTGTGAGCCCCATGGATGAACGGGGATATTTCTGCGTGGGTCTGACCAACATGTGGGAGAGCGACTGTTTTCCCACCTGCGACACCATCATTCTGGAGGTCAATCCCCGTCTCCCCCGGGTCAAGGGCGGTCTGCGGATCAACATCCGGGACGTGACCGTGCTGATGGAGGTGGACTATCCGCCCCTGATCGTCCCGGACGCGGAGACCACCGACATCGAGGAAAAAATCGGAGAAAACGTGGCGGAGCTGGTCCGGGACGGGGACACCATCCAGCTGGGGATCGGCTCCATGCCCAACGCCGTGGGCCATCACCTGATGGATAAGAAGGACCTGGGCCTTCACACGGAGATGTTCACCTCCATCATGGGCGAGATGATCCGCAAGGGGGTCATCACCGGCGCCCGGAAGAACTACAACAAGGGCCTGCATATCGGCTGCTTCGCCGGCGGAGATCTGGCGCTCTATGACACGCTGGCCACCAATCCTGCCGTGCGGCTCCAGCCCACCCGGGTGGCGGTGAATCCGGCGGAGATCTCCAGAAATGACAATCTGGTCTCCATCAACACCATCATCGAAATGGACATCACCGGGCAGGTCTGCTCCGAGTCCATCGGCCCCACCCAGTTCTCCGGCACCGGCGGCGCGTTCTGCTTCGCCTTCGGGGCGCTCCACTCCAAAGGCGGAAAGGGCGTTCTGGCCTTCCAGGCCGCCACCAAAAAGGGCGTCTCCAAAATCGCCTCCCAGCTCAAGCCCGGGGCGGCCGTCTCCATTCCCAGAAACTATGTGGACTATGTGGTGACGGAATACGGCATCGCCCATCTCCGGGGCCGCAGCGTCAAGGAACGGGCGCTGGCCCTGATCGGCATCGCCCATCCGGAGGCCCGGGAGGAACTGCGGCGGTACGCAAAGGAGCAATTCATCATCGTCTGATCCGGCGGCGTTTTCGCTCCACATTTCTTCTCAAATCGTCTTTTTTCCCGTTGTATGCAACACATCTGCTTTTTCCGCGTCATTATGAGTGAAGGCGAACATACAGAACGGAGGAATTGTTATGAAAAAGAATGTCAGACTGCTGGCCCTGATGCTGGCGATGATCCTGCTTCTGGCGGCCTGCGGCTCCAGCACCGGAGCATCCGCTCCTGCCGGGAATTATTACAAAGCCGATGCGCCCGCCGAGGCGCCCATCCCGGACTTTGCTGAAGCAGAGGCCGAGATGGGCGACTGGGACTACGACGGCTATGCCATGGAGGAAGCCGCCGCGGCGGAAGCCCCCATGGCTGCAGCGGGAAGCGAAGGCGTTTCCACAAGCGCCCAGTCTGCCGAAGGCATCACTGAAGGTACGCCCGCCGCGGCGGATCTGGCGGAAAAGATCATCTATTCCGCCTATGCCGAGGTGGAGACCACTGAATTTGACGAGAGTGTGGACACGGTTTACGCGCTGATGGACCGGTTCGGCGCGTTTATGGAGACCTCCTCCGTCACTGGAAACAATCTCACCGACAGCTATTACGGATACGGCTCCAGCCGCACGGCGGACTTTACCCTGCGGGTGCCGAAGGACCGCTATTCCGCCATGACCTCCGCCCTGAGCGAGGTCGGCAACGTGACCTATCTCACCAGCAACGCCGACAACATCACCGCCCAGTATACCGACACCGCTTCCCGGCTGTCCGCCTACGAGGTGGAGGAGGCCCGGCTGCTGGAGATTCTCGGGCAGGCGGATACCGTGGAGGATATGATCACCGTGGAGAGCCGCCTCAGCGACATCCGCTATGAGAAGGAGTCCCTGACCTCCACTCTGCGGAACTGGGACAATCAGGTGGCCTACAGCTCCGTTTCCCTGCATCTGCGGGAGGTCAAGGTCCTGACTCCGGAGCCGGAGGAGGAGAAGACCTACTGGCAGCAGGTCGGAGAAGGCTTTATGGATACGCTGCGCTTCCTGGGAGAAGCCTGCATGGACATCTTCCGGTTCTTTGTGGCCGCCCTCCCCGTGCTGCTGATCCTGGCCGTGATCGCAGTCGTGATCGTACTGCTGGTGCGGCGAAGCCTCAAAAAAAGAGCGGCCTCCAGAATCCCCCGCACTCCGGTGCCCCCTGCCGCGCCGGGCACGCCG
>CACYXZ010000085.1 GCA_902778525.1 Oscillospiraceae bacterium
TCGGCGTGGAGGCGGCGCAGCAGGCACTGAATCAGTCCAACGAGCAGTATTATCTGCTCAAGGGCTTTGAGGATATGGAATTGTCCACCCAGGCACTGATCAAGGCCTGTCTGAAGCTGGGTGTCAAGTACGAGGTCATGGATCGGGTAGATAATTTCGTAAAGCTCACCCGGGAGGGCCGTGTGGAATATGTGAAGCAGGCCACCAAAACCAGCCGGGACAACTGTGTCAGCATTCTGCTCATGCGGAATAAATACCTGACCAAGCGCATGCTGATGGAGCACGGGATTGCCAGCCCGCGGGGAGATATTTACAGCGACAAGGAGTCCGCCCTGCAGGAATTCCGGATCCACAACCATGTGGGATGCGTGGTAAAGCCGAATTTCACCAATTACGGGAAAGGCATCACCGTCTTTACGTCGCGGCCTTCCGAGGAGAACTTTGAAAAGGCGCTGGACATCGCTTTTTCCCACAGCTCTGAGGTCATCGTCGAGGAGTACATTCCCGGAGACGATTACCGGTTCCTGGTAATCGGCAACGTTGTACAGGCGGTGAGCAAACGGATCCCGGCATTTGTGGTCGGCGACGGCATCCGTCCGATTCGGGATCTGGTCATCGAAAAGTCACGGGATCCGCTCCGGGGAGCGGGCCATGCCCGGCCCCTTGCCTTTATCGGCATGGGCGCGGAAGAGGCCCTCCACCTGCAGATCCACGGCATGAGCTTTATGACCGTGCCCGCCAAGGGGGAGATTGTCACCCTGCGGACGAATTCCAACGTTTCCACCGGCGGCGACGCCATCGACTGCACGGATATCGTCCATCCCACATATCGGGAGATCGCCCTGAAAGCGGCGGCGGCGGTTGGCGCGGTCTTCTGCGGCGTCGATATCATCACGGAGGATATCACCCGCAGCGCGGAGGAGAGTATCTATGCGGTGACGGAGCTGAACTTCAATCCGTCCATCAAGATCCACTGTTATCCCTCCGCAGGTCAGTCCAGACCCATCGGAGAGGCTGTGGTCCGTTTTCTGTTTGACATGGATGCGGAGGTGGAGAGATGACCCTCGACGAAGCGATCATTGCACGGCGCAGCATCCGATCCTATATCATGGAAGAACTTGAGCCGGAGCTGATCGACGGTCTGGTGGATTTCCTCTCGGATCTGACCGTGCCGGATGATTCCATCGACTGGAACTTTGATATTCTTCCACTGGACGATATGTGCCGCCTGGTGAACGGCGTACCGAGGCTTCAGGCGCCGCATTATCTGGTGATCCGTTCGGAAAAGATCAAAAATTGCCTGCAAAACGCCGGATACATCGGAGAAATGGCTGTGCTGTGGCTGACCGCCCATGGAATCGCAACCTGCTGGCAGGGATCCCTGGAAGCGGAAAATGACTTTCCGGACGTGCTGCCTTACATCACCTGCGTGGCCTTCGGCCGCAGCGATGAACCGTTCCGCACAAGCGCCTCCGAGATCAAAAAAAAGAAAAAGCTGAGCGCTGTGGCCTACGGGGATATGGCATCTCCGCGAAAGGAGATCATGGAACTGACCTGGATGGCGCCAAGCTGTATGAATATGGAACCGGTCCGCTATCTTGTGGATACCCACCGGATCCATATCTACCGTAAAAACAACCGTATCTTAAAGTTTAACCAGTTCAACTACTTCCAGTGCCTTGACGTGGGAGCTGCAATGGCTCATATGGAAGTTGCGGCGAAAAAATACGGCTACCGGATCGTCTTTGAGCGGCTCAGTCCGGAACCGGATTTTCGCAAGGAGATTTACCAGGCTTCCGCGCATCTGATAAAGGAGGAAACCCCTTGAGAAAACCCGTTTTGGTGTCCTGCGATTCCGCCTGCGATATCAGTCCCGAGCTGCGGGAGCAATATGGCGTCGAGGTCACTCCCATGTATATCCACGAAGGGGATAAGACTTTCCGGGATGGCGTGGATATCACGCCGGAGGACATCTACCGGATCTACGACGAAACTGGCCTGCTGCCCCAGACTTCGGCTGTTTCCCCAGATGAATATTATCAGTTTTTTAAAGGTTTTACCGACCGGGGTCTTGCCGTGATTCATATCGCGCTCTCCAGCGGCATTTCCTCGACCTGTCAGAATGCAGGCCTTGCCGCTTCAGAGCTTGAGGACGTCTATGTTCTGGATTCACTTGCTTTGAGCTGCAGCGGCGGTCTTCTGGCTGCGCAGGCCTGCAGAATGCGGGGTGAGGAGATGGAAGCCTCCCAAATCGCGGAAGAGATCGCACGGCGGATCCCCCGCACGAGCACCTCCTTCATCGTTGGATCGCTGGCGTATCTGGCAAAAGGAGGCAGGTGCAGCTCCGTTACAGCGCTGGGGGCAAATCTGCTCGGCATCAAGCCGTCTGTGGAGATGAGCGGCGGGACCCTTTCTGTCGCGAAGAAATACCGCGGAAAAACGGGAGATTGCTTTGTAAAGTTCCTGCAGGACAAGCTCGTGCTTGCAGCGGCGGAATCCGACGGCGGCAGTTGCTGCGTCTATCACGCCGGCATTCCGGCGGAACTGTTTGACCGGCTGGTGGAGATCACAAAGAAATCCGGTGTTTTTCAGGAAGTGATCACCGCCCGGGCAGGAAGCATCATTTCTTCCCATTGTGGGCCGGAGACGATCGGGTTCACTTATCAGAAAAAAGCGTAAGGGGGAAGTCCAATGGCTTCACTGCTTTTGTACCGGTTTTCCCAGGGGGAAATCCTGCAGCTTCAGACGATGCTGGGGTTTTTGCCGGATGTGAAGGTCATTCCGGTGGAACGCACCGGATTTGGAATGAAGATTGGCGATGTGCTTGACGGGACTGAATCTCCGGCAGTGTTTTTCGGCAGAGATATGGATCGAAAGATGCTGGTGATCGCAGATGCAAAAGGAGAACTGTTCCACATGCTGCTATCCGCCGCCGGTCAGGTTACTAAGGGGCAGAATGTCCTGCGCGCCATGGTTACCGAGACCAATCGAGCGTGGACCGGACTGGAGCTGTATGAGCATCTGATCGAGGAAGAAGCGGAATTGAGTGCGTTGCAGCGCTCTTGAAAAAAAGGAACCGGCGTCCCAATGGGACGCCGGTTTTGCGCTTTTTTTATCATTCTCCGGCCATTTCCCGAAGAATCCGGATTTCCTCCGTATATCCGGGCAGTTCGTTTGGCGTTTCGAGTACTTTGGGCAGGTCTTTTAAGGCGGGATGCCGGACGATATTGCGGAAACAGTCCAGTCCAAGATATCCCTGGCCCAGCTTCTGATGACGGTCCTTATGGGCGCCAACGGGATTCATGCTGTCGTTGAGGTGCAGTGCCCTGAGCCGGTCCAGACCGATCACCTTGTCGAATTCGGTCAGAACTCCGTCCAGATCTCCAGCGATATCGTATCCGCCGTCGGAAACGTGACAGGTGTCAAGACATACACCCATTTTCTCCCGAAGGACCACCCGGTCAAGGATCTCTCGAAGCTCTTCAAACCGGCCGCCGACTTCACTGCCCTTTCCGGCCATGGTTTCCAGAAGCACAATCGTATTCTGCTCCGGTTTGAGGATGTTGTTAAGCGTCTCGGCGATTTTCTCAATACCCGCTTCGATGCCCTGACCCACATGGCTTCCCGGATGGAAGTTATACAGACATCCGCCAACGATTTCCAGCCGGCGCAGGTCGTCTTCCATGGTCATCCGGGCGAACTCCAGCGTTTCCGGCTTGGCGGCACAAGGGTTGATAGTGTATGGCGCGTGGGCGATAAATGGGCCGAAATGATGCGCAGCGCGAAGAGCCTGAAAGGCGGCAATATCCTCTGGATCGAGGTCTTTTGCCTTACCGCCCCGGGGGTTTCTTGTGAAGAACTGCGCGGTGGTGCCGCCCACTTCCAGCGCCTGGTTTCCCATGGCATGGAATCCCTTGGAAATCGTCAGATGACATCCGATGTACTGCATTATGACTCCTGACGGGCGGCCTGCTTTTCGGCTTCTTCCTTTTCCAGAACCGTGTAAGCGACCTTGCCCACCAGCGTCTTCGGCAGAGCGTCGCGGAACTCGATCTCACTGGGCATGGCGTATTTGGCCACGTGTTTTTTCAGATGCTCCTTGAGATCGTTTTTCAGTTCTTCGGAGGGCTCGTAGCCGGGACGAAGCACCACAAACGCCTTGACCCGCTGCATTTTATAATCGTCTTTGATGCCGATGACGGTGGACATCAGAACAGCTTCATGGGCGTCGATCACGTTTTCCACCTGAGAGGGGTATACGTTGTAGCCGGAGGTGATGATCATGCGCTTGAGCCGCTGCTTGAAGTACACAAATCCCTCCTCATCCATGGAACCCAGGTCGCCGGTGTGCAGCCATACCAGGCCGTCCTCGTGGAGCTGCAGCGTCTGAGCCGTTTCCTTGGGATTGTTCATATAACCCTGCATGACGGTCGGACCGGAGACGCAGATCTCGCCCACCTGGCCGTAAGGCACCTCGTCGTGGGTGGAGGGAATGACGATCTTGTAATAGGTATCGGGGAAAGGAATGCCGATAGAGCCTTCTTTATAGAAGTTTTTCGGAGTCAGGCAGCTTGCAGTGACGCATTCCGTGGTTCCGTAGCCCTCACGGACCTGCTCGGAGGAACCGTGGGATTTGAGAAATGCGTCCACCTTATGCTTGAGCTCGATGGAGAGCGAGTCGCCGCCGGAGAATACGCCTTCCAGCTGGCTCAGATCCAGATCATCTGCTTTCTTCAGGCGGAGAAGCGCCTCATAGAGCGTCGGAACGCCAGCGATATAGTTGGGCCGATGCTTTTTCAGCAGATCTGCATAGGAATCCACGGTGAACTGGGGCACAAGGACGCAGGTGCAGCTGTGGATCAGCATGGTATGGATGCAGACGCCCAGACCAAAACCGTGGAAGATGGGCATGATGGAAAGCATTTTGTGGCCGGGAATGATACAGTCTCCGGCGGCGCCGGTCTGCATGCCCAGCGCGTTGAAGTTCAGATTGCTCAGGAGAATTCCCTTCGTGGTTCCGGTGGTGCCGCCGCTGTAGAGGATTGTGGCGGTATCCCGGGCGCTGACCGTGTGCTTGACCGTTCCGGGGAAGCTGTCTCCGGCCTTCAGGAAATCCTTCCAGAGCAGAACCAAATCGTCATCGGCGGGGATCTTTGCGATCTTACGGCCCTGCGTGGCCCAGTATCCAAGCTTAATGGGGCCGGACAGCGCGTCGCCGATCCCGGCGACGATCAGCTTTTTGATATGGATCTTGTCCCGGATGGCGTTGAATTTACCGTAGAACTGGTTCAGCGTCAGCGCGGCGACAGACTGGCTCTCGTTGAGGTAGAAGGCAATCTCTTCCTGTCCGGACAGGGGATGGACCATATTTGCAATGCCGCCCATATAGTTGATGGCATAAAACGTCACGACCGCCTGAGGGGTGTTGGGCATACAGATGGTCACCCGGTCGCCGGGCTCCACGCCCATGGCCCGGAGCGCAGCTGCACAGCGCTTGATCTGCTGGATCAGCTGTGCATAGGTGGTTTTGACGCCGAAAAAGTCGAACGCCACGATGTCCGGCCGCTCCTGCGCGCGCTGCTCCACCAGGTCAGCCATGGAGCAGTCTGGATATTCCAGATGCATCGGGACACCGTCCATGTGGGCGGCCCAGGGGGTTTTTACTTCACAGTTCATAGGGAATCTCCTCTCCAATTGGAATTTCTAACAGTTCGGGATGGGACAAAAGATGGTCCAGAAGCTTCAGAGATTTTGCAAAATAGAACCCATCCGCGATGCGTTCGTCGGCAGTAAATCCAAGATTCATGACGTCCCGGAATTCCATGGTACCGTCCTCCAGGAGCCTGGGCTCCTTATGAATCATGCCGACCGTGATCATAATGCTGTTGGTCCCGTAGTTGTTCAGATGGTGATAGCAGCTGTCGCACTGGATCGATCCCAGATTGCTCAGCAGAACGGAGGTGTGATTCGTATCTCCCTCCGTCAGCGCCGCGGGAAGAAGGCCTGCCCGGGACCAATGCTGCAAAATGGCAAAAACGATTCGAAGAAGAAATCCGGGTAGACGGCCAAAGGCATTGATCAGATCATCAAAGCTGTTTCCGTCTGCGGTTTCCCTCCGAAGTTCCTGAACGTCGCCGATGATTTTCCGCGTGATGCTGGACAGACAGGTGTCGTCCTTCACATCGACTACCATAAGGGATTCTTCGGCGTGATCCTGAAATTTTCGCTTTGCCACAAAGCTCAGCGTGATATCATCCCGCTGATAGAGCTTCCGTCCGCAGATGAAGCGGTTTAAATAGGGCCGCATCCGAACCAGACGGCCAACCCCGGCAATGACACAGTGAAAGACCGTGGTCTTCATGTCCGGGTTCGCTGCGTTTTTCTCCGCCAGGTACTTCTGAAGCTCCGTCACATCCACGGTGTAGAGCTGATAGACCTCCGCTTCGGTTCGCTTCGGCATCAGGTGCATCATGATGGTATGTAAACCGTCTACGTCCCGAACACGGCGTCCGTCCCGGCGATCGCCAAACCTTTTTCTTTCCATATTGTTCCTCGCTTTTCTCTTTTCCTCAAAATCAAAACGATTATAACATAATTTGTCCTGCAGGTACAGTGCGGATTTTCTTTTTCGACAGAACCGACTAAAAAGAATGACAACGCAATCCTCGCGTGATATACTGTAATAGAATACAAAATTGGGAAGGAACGGAATTATGCTGTTGTCAGCGGAACATATCAGCAAAAACTATGGGATGAAGACGCTATTGGAAGATGTGAGCCTGTATCTGGAACCGGGAGACAAGATCGGCGTGATCGGGATCAACGGGACGGGGAAAAGCACCCTTCTGCGGATCTGTGCCGGAGCGGAGGATCCGGATGAGGGCAAAGTCAGCTTCGATCCCAATGTTCAGGTCAGTTTTCTCCGGCAGAACCCGGAGATGGACAGCGGCGCGACAGTACTTGAGCAGGTTTTTCTCGGGTTTCCCGCGGAATTCCGGGAATTGAAGGAATATGAGGCGAAGACTATGCTGATGCGGCTTGGCCTGCCGGATCCCGAGCTGAAGATCGGATCGCTTTCCGGGGGACAGCGTAAGCGGGTGGCCCTGGCCACCGCCCTGATCCATCCGGCGGATGTGCTGATCCTGGACGAACCGACGAACCATCTGGACGCGTTTATGGTGGAGTGGCTGGAGCAGTGGCTTGAAAAGTTCCGCGGCGGATTGCTCATGGTCACCCATGACCGGTATTTTCTGGAGCGGGTCTGCAATCATATCCTGGAGGTGGACCGGGGGAAGCTGTATACCTACGAGGCCAACTATTCCAGATACCTTGCACTCCGTCAGCAGCGCTATGATTACGCTCTGGCAGCGGAACGGAAACGGCAGACGCTCCTCCGGCGGGAATACCAGTGGATCATCCGCGGTCCGCAGGCCAGGGGAACCAAAGCCAAAGACCGGATCCGCCGTTATGAGGAGCTTAAAGCGATGGACTCGCCTGAGATCCAGCTTCAGACCCAGATGGCGGCGGGAAGCGCCAGACTGGGAAAAAAGACCGTGGAACTGCGGTCGGTTTCTAAATCCTTCGATGGACGGACGGTCCTGCGTCCCTTTTCTTATCAGTTCCTGCGGGATGACCGGATCGGCATCGTTGGACGAAACGGGGCGGGGAAGTCTACGCTTCTCAATCTGATCGCCGGGGTTTTCCCGCCGGATCAGGGGGACGTGCTGGTCGGCGAAACCGTGAGGATCGGGTATTTTTCCCAGGAGGGACGGGAGCTCGACCCGAATCAGCGCCCATACGACTATATCCATGAAATCGCTCCGTCGATCCGCACGCGAGAGGGGTGCTTCACCGCAAGTCAAATGCAGGAGCGGTTTCTGTTTGACGGGGATCTGCAGTACAGCCGGATCGGCGCCCTGAGCGGAGGAGAGCGAAGACGGCTCTATCTGCTTGGGGTTTTGATGAGCTCGCCAAACGTTCTGCTGCTTGACGAACCCACCAATGATCTGGATATTGAGACGCTGACGATCCTGGAGGATTACCTGACTGCTTTTGACGGGATCGTGATTGCTGTCAGTCACGACAGATATTTCCTCGATAAAGTCGTGAATCAGATCTTTGCGGTGGAGGATGACGGCACTGTGACCCGATATACCGGAGGGTATGGAGATTATCTTAAAAAGCGACCGGCGGAGGAGCCTGACAACCGGGATAAGCGGGAAAAGAAAGAAGCTTCCGCTCAAAAGCAGCGGCAGCTTCGGTTCTCCTATAAGGAGCAGTTGGAGTACGAGCGGATAGAAGGGGA
>CACYXZ010000086.1:0-2276 GCA_902778525.1 Oscillospiraceae bacterium
CCGGCCGTCAGGTTCTTCTTGTCGTCATACGCGAAGCTGTCTCCGTACTGCTCCCGGTGCACGAACAGTTCCGCGAACATCGCCGTGCCCGTGTTGTGCGAATACGTGAAGCCCGCCAGCATCGCCGTGTAGTCGCTCGGCGCGGCAATCGCCCATTCGCCGTACTTCCAGCCCACGCACTGCGCGTCGAATTCATGGTACTGCCACTTCGACCAGCTTCCGGACGATGTTCTGCAGGTCTTCCAGGTCATCGTACTGGAGGATCGGGGTCACGACTTCGCAGGAGTAGGAATCTCCGGCGCTGACCGTCCGGCCTTCGGATTTCCGCTCAGTGCGGATGCTGGCATCGGACATGGCCTTCCAGGTCCGGCCCTTGCTGTCTGTGGCGGTATAGGTCTTGTAGTAGGTCCCGGCATATTCGGACCGGGTGCCGTAGTAGTTGGCGATGACCTTGGCGGCGTGCTGGCGGGTGATCCCGGTCAGTTCGATCTCTACCCCGAAGTTCTGCTTTTTCATCATACCGTACATTTTATATCCCCCTTGATTTTATATCCGCCTTGTGTTAAGATGGGGGTCAGTGAGGCGGGCCACCGTACCCCGTTTCGCTTCCGTCATGAGCTGTTAGCGGGTCGCGTCCGCTGGCAGCTCTTTATTTCGTGATATACTCGATGCAATCGAGGATATCATTGGCGGACATCCCGTAGGCTCGGAGCCATTCCGAAAGCCGCCGTATCAGTCGTTTGATTCGCATTTCCTCACTTCCTCTCCGCCTTTCTGGTGTCTTGGGGTTTCCCTCCTGACATTGTTATTATATACCTAAAACGGGTATATGTAAATAGGCGATATGTACAGATTTTAAGTATATAATCTGTGTATTTTGTATACTTGAAATGGGTATATATTTATGGTAGTATAATATCGAGGTGATAGTTGTGATTAGATGGAAAGTAGACATCATGGCAAGGCTCAAAGAAGCCGGATATACCACATACAAAATCCGCAAGGAGAATCTCATGGGACAGCAGATGTTGGTCAAGATCCGAGATGGCGGTCTACCATCCTGGGCCACTATCGACAACATCTGCGAATGGCTGCACTGTCAGCCTGGGGATCTGATCGAGCACGTTTCGGATACAGAGGAAGCCCCGGACGCTTGACGCCCGGGGCCCCGTTACGCAGGAATGGCTATTACTGATGTACCAGCACTTTTTCCCTCTCTCTATCGCGGAGGAGAGGCCTGATCTGGTAAGCGATCGTCTGTAATGTCGCGAGGGCATCAACATCCGATTTGAGAACGGGGAGTTCGATGGGCTCACCAGCATCATCCATAAGTACCAGTATGTCAGAGACACCACAGTTCAAAGCCTCGCATATTTTTGCGATATGCTCGATGCTGATTCGCTCCGACAACTCACGGGTATATTCGTTGATCGTCTGCAGACGGATCCCCGTGAGCTCGTGCAGCTTTCGCTGCGACAGACCGCGTTCGTCAAGGCGGTCCTGGAGTAAAATTCGAATTTTCATAGCCTGTGCTCCTTTGTGAAATGTATCATAACATCCCGCTGTCCGATTGTCAGGAAAACGAGACGTTTGACCCGGACGTATGGAACGGAGCACAAGCAAAAAGGCCAGTCCATCGGTATGCAAAAATGCAAATACCGAAGACTGGCCCTTGGTTTATATAAAGGCGAAAAGTCTGACAGCAATTTGACAGCAAAAACGTTCCTTTTCGTCCTTTTTGGGTATAGGTTGGTCACTGAAAAAGGATAAAGAAAAAACCCCGAAAACCATTGAAAACTCAAGGCTTTCGGGGCTTGGTGGGGGATGGTGGATTCGAACCACCGAAGGCGAAGCCAGCAGATTTACAGTCTGTCCCCTTTGGCCACTCGGGAAATCCCCCATATGAACTGATGGCTATACCAGCATCTCGCACAGAGCATGACTATTATATCCATCGGGTTTCGGTTTGTCAAGCATTATTTTTCCTGCCCTGCGGATTTTTAACGGCGGACTGCAGTGCAGTCCGCCGCCTTTTTTCTTTGAATCGGGAGAGGGCGGATTTACAGCTGCGCGACTTTGCCCATGGCGGAGCGGTTGCCGTATTGCAGGTTGGCCATCTTTTCGCAGTCTACGGTCATGAAGAACCGGTCGGCGCTGCCGAAGAAGGCCAGGGCCTCCTCCCGGTTGGAACGCATGCCGCCGCAGATCACCACGCTGTCCGCTTCGATGGTATGGCTGAGGCCCTCCTTGTCCGTATAGGTCACAGAGGTGGGCGT
>CACYXZ010000086.1:2308-10599 GCA_902778525.1 Oscillospiraceae bacterium
TATTTCTCCCAGGCGCATTTGATAATTTCGTGGTAGTCGTCGGGGTCGTAGGTGACGATGGCCATGGTGATGGCGTGGAGGTGGGAGGCGTCGTGGGCGATCTCGAACTGCCGGGTCAGGACGGTGACCTCGTGGCCCTTCTCGCACAGGTGCATGCCGGTCTCCACGCCGGTCTCGCTGCCGCCCACGATGACCACCCGGCGACCCAGCTTGTCCTCGTTGCCGAATACGTCCAAACAGGTCATCAGTCCCTTCCGGAGCGCGCCGGTCTCGTCCTGAGCGAAGAGGGGAATATTGGGCCGGGCGCCGGTGGCGGCGATCACCGCCTCAAAGCCCTCGGATTCGATCATCTCCGGCGTGGCCTCCGTTTGCATGCGGACTTCCACCCCCGCCTTCCGGATCTGCCGGACCAGATAGTCCTTGTAGTCCCGCAGGGGCCATTTAAAGGAGACGAAATCGCTGTGGTAGAGCTGGCCGCCCAGATAGTCCGTCTTTTCAAACAGCGTCACCCTGTGGCCGCGCTCCGCCGCCATCAGGGCCGCCCGCATGCCGATGGGACCGCCGCCGATGACGGCCACCTTCCGGGGCGATGACTCCGGTGGAATGGCCTCCAGCAGTACCGGATCGATGCCCAGCTTCGGATTGACCGAGCAGAAGGAGACCCAGGGCGGCGTCATGGTGCCATGGCACTTGTTGCACCAGATGCAGGGAACGATGTCCTCGCCGCGGCCGGAAAGGCACTTCTCCATGTAGTCCGGGTCGGCGAAGATGCCACGGGCCATGGCGATCAGATCACAGTCGCCGTTTTTGATGTATCTGTCCAGCTCCTCCGGGTCCTGGAAGCCGCCGTTGACGCCGATGAACACGTCAGCGCCGGTGTCCCGGATGGCTTTGGCGTATTCAAAGCAGGGGTGCTCGCCCTTCCGGAACTGGTAGCCGGTGGGATGGTTGGAGGCGGCGTCTTTTTCCTTGATGGAGACGATGTCCACCACGTCCTCCAGTTCTTTGACCACTGCCGCCATGAATTCCTTGTCGTAGATGTGGTCCATCATGCCGTAGACGTAGGCCTCGGTGAGGAAATCCCGGCCCAGCCGTTCCTTGACGGCGCTGAAGAGCAGCTTCGGCAGCCGTGCGGCGTTCTGGGGCGTGTCGCAGCCGTATTCATCGGTGCGGTGGTTGTGGTTTTTCCCGATCAGCATGGCGATGTTCAATGAGACGCCGTCATAGCCGAAGGTCTGATAGTTGGACACCCAGGCAACAAAGTTCTCCGCCAGCTCGGCCATACGGTCCGCCGGGAGCATCTGTTTCGGCTCCAGAGGCTGGCCGGGCAGGAACATGCCCCCCTGTCCGTCCAGATTGTACCCCTCCGGCCAGGGAAGCCGGAAGGGAATGGCGGAGATCAGGATCTTGGAGCCGTAGAAGTGGATGTCCTCGCACATCTTGGAGAAGTAGTTGGACACGCTGGGATCGTCCATGTCGAAATTCTGCATCCGGACGCTGTCTGCCATGCCGATGGTGCGCTGGGTGGGATTGGACCAGGGGGACATGACCATATAGGCGCAGGACTTGGCCATCTGGATCACCCAGGCCCGGTAGCCGTCGGCGGGGAAGGTCTCCGGCCCCTGAAGCAGGTGCAGGCTGGCGTCCGGAGAGGAAATACGGTTTTTCAGGGTCACATTGCCCACCGGGAGGGGGCTGAGCAAATGCCGGTACTTCATAATTCTGCCTCCTGTGTGAAAATCAGTTTGATTTCTCAGTATAGATTCAGTATACATCCCCGGGGAAAGGACTGTCAACCGGAGGGCACAATCTGAACGGAAGGAACAAACGGAAATACACTGGACTTTTCAGGGGCCGGAGGATATAATGAGAGCATCAAACGGGGGAAGGGGCGATGGCATGACGCGAAAGATTCCGGCCTGGCTGCGGCTCGGTCTGGCGCTGTCCGGCGTGTGCTATACCATGCTGCTGATGCAGACGCCCTCTCATATCAGCTTTGCGGTGACGGCGGCGCTGTCGCTGTCGCTCCTGCTGGGGCTGATGTTCCGGAGCGGACTTCCGGAACAGCTTCTTTCCCGGCGGAGCCCGGGAGTCTGCGTCGCGGCGGCGGTCCTGTCGCTGTCGGCGGTTTACACGGCAAAATCCACGTTTTTCACCACCTGCTGGCGGTGGATGGACAAGCTGGTGACGGCGCTGGCCCTTCCGGAGGTCCTGATGCGGCTGATCCCCTGGGCGGTGGCCCTGGCAGCCGTGCCGATGGCCTTTGTCTGCTTCCTGTGGTTCGTGGACCTGATGCGGGAGCTTGGGAAAAAGCTCTGGACCAGTTCAGATTTTACAGAGCGGCTCTTTGTGCTGGCGGCGGGGATCCTGTTCGGGATGATGATCCTGTTCACCCATGTCTGCACCCAGGCCTTTTACGGCGCACACCTCAACGGCAGCTGGTATAATTTCGATCTGATCTATTCTGCGGATTCCGGATATCTGATGAATCAGGATGTATTCCGGAACGTGGGCGCGGAGCAGAACGATCTGCGGCAGCCCCTGTTCGGCCTCTTCGCGATGCCCTTCGCCCAGACGGCGTGGCTGCTGTCCAGGATCCTGTTTTTCCTGCCGAACTGCTATGTGACCATCTGGCAGATCATTCAGATGCTGCTGTTCCTGGTGGCGGTGGTGCTGCTGAGCCGGATGATGGAGCTGCAGAAGGCGGAAAAAGCGCTGTTTCTGGTGCTGTGCTCCGTGACCTATCCGGTGCTGATCTTCGTGCTGACCACGGAGCAGTATCTGGTGGAGATGTTCTACCTGATGCTCCTTTTGTATCTGGGACAGGAGGAGCGGGGAAAGAAGCTGAGCTTCGTCGCCGCCACCGGCTGCATGCTGACCTCGGGAGCCTGGTTCCCGTTGGTCACCTGGGACCGGGATTTTCGGAAATTTGTAAAGAAGACCCTGACGCTGCTGGGGGTATTCGTGGCGTTTACGGTCCTTTCCGGGCGGCTGACCACGTTCCTGGACATCCCCACCTATATTGAGGGCTATGTGCCCTACACCGGCGTGACGGTATCGGCGGTCAGCAAGCTCAAACAGTTTGTGAATTTCGCCGGCGCCTGCCTGATCGCGCCGAAATCCGGCGTGGATACCACCTCCTACCATCACATCTCCTGGCAGATGCTCCCTGTGACGGGGTGGTCCCCGGCAGGGCTGATCGTGCTGGCCCTGTCCGTCTGCAGCATGATCGTTGGATGGAAAAAGACCCATGTGCGCCGCTGCGCCTTCTGGATCGGGTTTTCCCTCCTGCTGCTGGGGATCGTCGGGTGGGGGACCGTGGACAACGGACTCATGCTCTACACCCTGTACTTCGGCTGGGCGTTCATCTCGCTGATCTTTCTGCTGCTGGAGCGGATCCTCAGCCGGGTCCGTCCGCTGAAGCTGGTGCTGATGACAGGCATGGCGCTGGCCATGGCCATCTGTAATATTTACGCGCTGCGGGCGGTGCTGATCTTTGCCGCACAGTTCTATCCCACCCTGGGAGGGATCTCATGACATATTATCTGAAGCTGGCCCGGCCCCATCACTGGGTCAAGAACGTCATCGTGCTGTTTCCGCTGGTCTTCAGCGGGCAGCTCCTGCAGATTGGCAAGCTGCTGGAGGGACTGTGGTCCTTTCTGGCGTTCTCCCTGCTGGCGTCCGCCATCTACTGCATCAACGATATCCGGGACCGGGACAAGGACCGGGTCCATCCCACCAAGCGCCTGCGCCCTGTGGCGGCGGGAACCGTCAGCGTCCGGGGCGCCATGATCTGGTGCGGGATCCTTCTTGTATTGGCGGCCGGCTGCGGCGTCCTGTCGGCGGGGGCCAGTGCGGCGGCCTGGCTGTGGCTGGGACTGTATTTCATCCTGAACCTGGGCTACAGCCTGGGCCTGAAAAACCTGCCGATCATCGACGTGGCCATTCTCGCCTCCGGATTCCTCCTGCGGCTGCTCTACGGCGGCGCGGCGCTGGAGATCGAACTGAGCAAGTGGCTGTGCCTGACGGTGATCGCCATCTCTTTCTTTCTGGGCCTCGGAAAGCGCCGGGGAGAACTGGTGACGGGCGGCGGACGGAAGGTGCTGGAGTACTACAGCGAGCAGTTCCTGGGTTATAATATGTATATGTGCGTGGCCCTGGCGGTGATGTTCTACGCCCTGTGGACGGTGGACGCCATGACCGTGGCCCGAGTCGGCAGCGAGGCGCTGATCTGGACGGTGCCGCTGGTGATCCTGTGCTGTATGCGCTACAGTCAGGACGTGGAGGGACAGTCCGACGGGGACCCGGTGGAGGTCCTGCTGCGGGACAAACTGCTCCTGGTCCTGGGCGGACTGCTGGCGCTGGCGGTGCTGGCAATCATCTATCTGTGAGAAAAACCCCCGGCTCTTCTGAGCCGGGGGTTCGATTCTAAAAGAAGCGGTTTTGGCGGAAGCGTTCCTGCTGCTCGGCCAGGAGTTCCTCCATGCGCCGCTGCCGGATGGCGTAGTCGTCCAGCATATGGCGGTAAGCGTGGGCATAGGTCGCGGCGAGATAGGGCAGCTTCCAGATCAGCAGCACGCCGCAGGTCAGGCTGCACAGAAGCAGCCAGGGGACGAAGCTCAAATCCAGAACGAACAGCTGCCACCGGTGGGTCTGATTGATGGCCTTGGCCTCGCTGATGATCTGCCGGACGGACTTTTCCGGGCCGTCCAGCAGGACGAACCAGGCCATCCGGTACCGGTAGGAGACGATGAACATGACAAGACTCACATAGCCCATCAGCAGGGTCAGCATCACGGATTCCGAGATCGCGTCGGAGAGAAACAGTGCGGTGAGCACATAGCTGGCCGGCATGGAGAACACAATGGCCCACAGGGCCTGCAGAACGGAGATATAGAGATAGAGCAGCACGGGCTTTTGCCAGATCCGGAAGCCCTCCAGCAGGACGTCCATGGAAAAGAATTCGTTCCGGGAGAGCCGGAGCGCAAAGGAAAAGTATCCGGCAAAGAGCAGGATCAGCAAAAACTGGAAGACCAGAGATACCAGCATGACCAGCGCATAGGAGCGGGACTGGGCGGAGAGCGCCTGGCTGAGATACTGGCTGCCGCCGGCGGAGCGCTCCGCCAGAAGGGTCAGGCCCCATTCCGCCAGAGCCAGCAGACCCACGGCCAGCAGACACACCAGCGTCGTCAGCTTCGTGCTGCCCCGGGCGCCCCGGACAGACTGCTTTGCTTCGTTTTTCAGTTGCCGCCGGTCCATAGCGTCAGCCCCTTTCGTACTTTGTATCAGAACGTAACACACCGGGCAGAAAATGTCAAGACGGTTTGCGCGCCGGGGCGGCTTGCAGCACGGATTGCAGTTGCGGTTTGAGGGGTTTGACGATATAATAAAGACGCCCGGCCGTAGTCTGTGCCGGGATCGCTGATACATTGCAGCAACAAAACCTCAGGAAAGCGGGAAAACACAATGCGAAAGCTCTATCTCACGCGGCAGCGGGCGCTGGCCTGCTTTGGTACAGCCTATCACTGTATCCTCGGGAAGTCGCAGGAGGAACACCTTGAGTGGGTCAGACAGCAGCCAAGAAAGGACCTGATGCAATATCATGGGCCCGAGTCCGTCCGAAACGGAGAGACGGTCTGTCTGGAACTGGGGGAGGAGGCGAGCTCCCTGTTTGTGATCGCCTATCTGGAGCAGCGGGAGCTGATGACCAGGACTCTGCCGATCCCGGCGGGGGATGAGGACCTCTGGATCTCCGTGATCACGAACTTTGACGGGAACCGCAGGCTTTCCCTGCAGCTGGCCCCCGGCGGCGCGGCCGGCGAAGACCTCTGAAGGCGGGGGATTGGCAAGCCTTTGGAACCATGGTATAATATCCTCCAGACCATGTGCTTGGAGGGTATTTCTTTGATTCAGGATCTGGGAAGCCATCGGCTTGAAAACCAATATGACCCGGAGCGGATCCCCGCCCCGGAGGATTTTGTGATCTTCTGGCGGGACCGGAGCATGCTGATCGCCGAAGGAGAAGAACTGTCCTTTCCCACGGCGGCTCAGGCGGGAGACCCGGAGGGACTGATCTACCTGTTTTCCGTAGACGGCCGGGGATTCTTCCTTGGACGGGATCCGGTGGATCTGCCCGGCTTCCGGTGGCTGCCGTCACGCCGCCTGCGGGCGCTCCCCGCCGCGCCGAAGGAGTATGTGTTTGCCGCCTTTACGGCCATGCATCTGGCGGAGTGGTACCGGCGGAAACGATTCTGCGGGGCCTGCGGGGAAACCCTGAACCCGGACGGCCGGGAGCGGGCCATGACCTGCCCCCGGTGCGGAGAGAAGTACTATCCCAGGATCAACCCCGCGGTGATCGTGGGTGTGATCAACGGGGACCGGCTGCTCATCACCCGATACCGGGAGGGAAACGGGATCAGCGCCCTGATCGCCGGCTTTACGGAGATCGGCGAGACGCTGGAGGAGACGGTGGCGCGGGAGGTCATGGAGGAGGCGGGGATCCGGGTGAAGAACATCCGGTATTACAAGTCCCAGCCCTGGGGCGTAGCCAGCGATATTCTGGCCGGGTTCTTCTGTGAGGTGGACGGAGACGACCGGATCACCATGGACCGGAGCGAGCTGAAATACGCCCGGTGGGTCCCCCGGCAGGAGATCATCCTGCAGCCCACCGACTACAGCCTGACCAATGAGATGATGCGGCGCTTTCGGGACGGAGAGATCTGAGGGCGCAGGGAGGAACCGGCATGGACATGAAACTGTATATCCTCCGGCACGGAGAGACGGACCTGAACGTGCAGGGGCGCCTGCAGGGATGGCTGGACGCGCCGCTGAACGAAAACGGCGTCAGGGCGGCAGCGGAGACCGGACGCGCCCTTCGGGAGATCCGGTTTGACCGGGCAATCTCCAGCCCCCTCCGGCGGGCCCTGGAAACCGCCCGGCTGATCCTGGCGGAGAATGCCGGACAGCCGCCCGTTGAGACCGACGGCCGGCTCCGGGAGATCAGCTTCGGAGACTGGGAGGGCCTCGGCTGCATGCCCGGGAACTATGAAGTGCCCAAGGAGATCATCATGGATTTCTTCTATGACCCGATGCGCTACCGTGGAACGCCTGGCGGGGAAACCATAGAGGACGTATGCGCCCGGACGGCGGAATTTCTGCGGGAACTGACGTCGGATCCGGGAAACGACGGGAAGACCATCCTGATCTCCACCCACGGATGCGCCATGCGGGCGCTGCTGCGGCCGGTCTACGAATCCCGGGAGGGGGCGGCATACACGTTCTGGCAGGAAAGAAGGCCGCCCAACTGCGCGGTGAACATCCTCCGGGTGTCGGACGGAGGTATGACCCTGGAGGCGGAGGACCGGGTGTACTACGACGAGAGCCTGGTGATCCCGTAAAATGAAAGGCTGTGAAGCGGACAGACGTCCGGCTTCACAGCCTTTTTGCGCGGGGGAGATTTATTCACTGACCTCATGGACCTTGAGCATATTGGTGGTGCCGGAAACGCCCAGCGGGATGCCGGCGGTGATGATCACCGTGTCTCCGGGCCGGATGGCGCCGGCGGCCAGAGAGACCTCCACCGCATGCTCGAACAGGGCGTCGGTGTTGTCCTTCAGGTCGCACAGCAGCGGCAGAACGCCCCAACTCAGGTTCAGCTGCCGCCAGACCTTCCGGGTCAGGGTGGCGCCGATGATCTGCGTCTGGGGCCGGAACCGGGAGATCATCCGGGCGCTGGTGCCGCTCTTGGTCACGGTGATGATGGCGGAGGCGGAGAGGTCGTTGGCAGTGGTGACGGTGGCGTGGCCGATGGCGGTGGTGGTGTCCGTTCCTCCGATCCGGTAGTCGGATTCAAACCGACGGAACCGCTGGACATAGTCGGTGTCCGCTTCCGTGGTAACAGCGATCTGATCCATGGTTTTGACGGCCTCCACCGGGTGCTTTCCCACGGCGGATTCCCCGGAGAGCATGATGGCGCTGGTGCCGTCGTATATGGCGTTGGCCACGTCGGTGATCTCCGCCCGGGTGGGGCGGGGATTGGTGATCATGGATTCGAGCATCTGGGTGGCCGTCACAACGATCTTGCCGGCCTCATAGACCTTCTTGATGATCATCTTCTGAATGGCGGGAATCTTTTCGTAGCTGATCTCCACGCCCATGTCGCCCCGGGCCACCATGATGCCGTCGGAGGCCTCGATGATGCTGTCGATGTTGTCCACGCCCTCGGCGTTCTCGATCTTGGAGATGATCTTGACGTCCTTCCAGCCGATGGCCTCGCAGTAGTTCCGCAGGAT
>CACYXZ010000087.1 GCA_902778525.1 Oscillospiraceae bacterium
AACCAGGCGGCAACCTACGGAAACGGCGGCGGGTTCGACATTTCCAACAGCCAGAAGATCGCCGCGTTCAATCTCCTGATGAACAGCAAGGACGAATAAGCCGTACAGAAAAGCGCCCCGCCGGAGCGGGGCGCTTTTGTCTTCTCATACCTGCGCAAACACCTGGCCGATGGGTTCCCGGATCACCAGATCCGCCTCCCGGTCGTAGGGCGTCTCATCCCGGTTGATCAGTACCAGCCGGTTCCCCCGATAGTAGCGGATCAGGCCCGCCGCCGGGTACACCGTCAGCGACGTGCCGCCGATGATCAGCATGTCCGCCCCGGAGATGGCTTTGACCGCCCCTTCGATCACACTCTGATCCAGGCCCTCTTCATAGAGCACCACGTCCGGCTTGATGATCCCGCCGCAGTCGCAAAGGGGCACACCTTCGGCGAAACGGATCTTCCGGGCACCCTCCAGACCGTCGAACCGCTTGCCGCACCGGACGCAGCGGTTTTCATAGATGGAGCCGTGGAGATTGTAGATCCGCTTGCTGCCGGCCTTTTCGTGGAGTCCGTCCACGTTCTGGGTCACCACCGCGGTGAGCTTCCCCTCCCGCTCCAGCTCGGCCAGACGCAGATGGGCGGTATTGGGCTCGATGTCCTCCGGCGGCATCAGCTGGTTCCGGTAGAAATCATAGAATTCCTCGGTGTGGCTCTCATAAAAACTGTGAGACAGCATGGTCTCCGGCGGGTATTTGAACTTCATGTGGTACAGACCGTCCACGCTGCGGAAGTCCTTGATGCCGGACTCCGTAGATACGCCCGCGCCGCCGAAAAACACGATCCGGCTGGACTCCTCAATCCATTTTTTCAGCGTCTGAATGGCTTCGTTCATGCTTGTATTCCTCCCATTCCGATTCCAGTTCCGCGATGAATTTCTTCTCTGCCCGGGTCTTGTGGGGCAGCTGGATCCTTTCCGCCAGATCCGGCCGCCGCTCCCTCGTCCGGAACACCGACTGCTTCTTCCGCCACCGGTCCACCATCTGATGATTCCCCGACAGCAGCACCGGCGGCACCGCCATGCCATGCCACACCTCCGGCCGGGAGTACTGGGGGTACTCCAGCAGGCCGTTCCAGTGGCTCTCGTCCTCATAGCAGGCCGATTCACTCAGCACCCCCGGCACCAGACGGCACACCGCGTCCGTCACCGCCATGGCCGCCAGCTCTCCGCCGGTGAGGACAAAGTCCCCCAGGGAGATCTCCTCGTCCACACACTCGTCGATGAACCGCTGATCGATCCCCTCATAGTGGCCGCAGACCAGGATCAGATTGTCCAGCTTTGCAAGGCGCTTGGCGTCCTCCTCGGTGAAGGTCTTGCCGCAGGGGGACATATAGACCGTATGGGCGTGGCCGCCAATGTCGTCCTGCACCGCGCACCAGCAGCGGTAGAGCGGATCCGCCTGCATGATGGCCCCCTGTCCGCCGCCGTAGGGATAGTCGTCCACCTGGTTCTGTTTGTTGGTGGTGTAGTCCCGGATCTGGTGGGCCTCCAGATGGAGGATCCCCTTTTTCTGTGCCCGGCCGAGGATGCTCTCCCCGAAGATGGCGTTCATGGTGTCCGGGAAAAGAGTCAGCACATCAACTCTCATTCCACCGCCATCCCCTCGATGAGCCGCACCCTGACGTATCCCTCATCCACGTTCACGTCCTCCAGGAACTCCGACACCGCCGGGATCATGTATTCCTTCTCCCCTTTGACGATGTACACGTCGTTGGCAGGGCCGGTGTACACGTCCTTCAGAACGCCGATCTCCTGCCCGTCCGCATAAACCGGCAGGCCGATCAGATCGGAGATGAACACCCGGCCCTCGGGGATGCGGGCGTCGCTCCGGTCGATGCAGACCACCTTGTTCTTCATCACCTGGGCGGCATTCATGTCATTTACGCCCGAAAGTTTACATAACAACATGTTCTTGTGGACCCGGGCCTGTTCCACCGGATAGGCCGTTCCCTCAATATAAAACGTGTCGAATTCCTTCAGAAATTCCGGCCCGTCGCACCAGGGCAGGATCTTGACCTCTCCTGCAATCCCGTGGGTGGAGACGATCTGCCCGGCTTCTAAAAATCGTTTTTTCATGGTGATACCTCAAACTCCATGTGTAGAATGGCTGTCTGTATTATACCATCAGTGCCGATGAGAAACAAGAGCAATTCCCGCTCGGCTGAGTCAGGGCGTTGCTGTGCTCTCAGGGATGCGAACCAGACAGAAAGAGCATAAACGGCACGCACCAGAGTGCGTGCCGTTTTTCTGTTATTCTGCGTCCTTCAGCGCCCTGTCCATGGGGATCCGGCGGATCCGGCGGAAGTCCAGAAGCATGATCACAAGATATGCGGCAAATACCATCAGGAACATTTTGACGATGCCGCCCCCGGAGATCACAAACGGGAACCACCCGTCCATCCGTTCCAGCACGGCGCGCCAGGCCACGTTCATTACCTGCTTTGCCAGCACCAGTGAAACCGCTTCCGATGCCAGGACCGCCAGTGTGGTCGTCACAAGATACAACCCCGCGATCTCCCGGTCCGTATAGCCCAGGATCTTCACCATGGAAATGGCGGACTCGTTCTTCTCAATGATGATCTTGGTCAGCAGGTAGATCAGCACCGCCGCCAGCAGACCGCACAGGTACTGGAAATAGCGCATATACGCTCCCATGGAGTGATCCAGCTGCCGAGAGACCTTGGTCAGATCCTCCTCCGTGATCTCTGATGCAATATACGCTTCATCAATGTCCCTGATCTCCTCGTTGGAAAAATAGCCGCTAAAATCATCCGGATCCCGGTCAAAGGTCCTGTTAAACGATTCCCTGCTGAGGAACACCGCCACCGCAGCGTCATAATCGCAGATCCCCGCGACGGTAAACCGGTAGCTCCGGTTTTCATATTTCTCCTCCAAAAGGATCGTATCGCCCGGTCTGACCCGGAATTTCCCCGCGTAGGCGGCGGAAACCCAGACCTCTCCCGTTCCGGTTTCCCGGTCCAGCGGCATATACCGGCTACCCTCCGAAATGCCGTAGACGCTCACTGACTCATCCCGGCTCTCGCTCCGGCGCAGCAGGCTGGTCATGCAGAACGCCTCCGCGTCCGGGTTCCCGGTGGTGATCGGGTCCCCGTTTTCATCCTCTGACGCAGTCAGGATCACCTGGTGCCGGGCAAACATCATTTCCGGCACTTTCCCCTGATACCACGAGAGTGTGTCGGGAAGCCCCACCGCCATGGCCAGCATCACCATCACGAACAGGATCCCGATCAGCAGGACCAGATAATTCGGCAGGTTTTGCAGAAAGATCCGCATCCGGAACCGGCGGATAAACTGCCAGGAGGGCAGACGCACCGCTTTTTTCCGCCGCGTGGTTTTCAGATCCCGCCTCAGGAAGCGCAGCGGCGAGAGCCGCAGTTTTCGACTGATCACCAGCAGATTCACCGCCAGCATCAGGATCACCGGGATCACAGTGGTCTTTACAAAAGCGTCCGGCGTCCAGACGGTGGTATAGGCCGGAAGGCTGTAGCTGTTGTAGTACATGGCCACCACGATATTTTTAAATACTGTATACCCCAGAAGATTACCTGCCACAGCGCTGATCAGCGTTACCAGCACAGGCATGGACATATAATGGCGCAGCAGCTCGCCTCGGGTGTAACCCGAGGCCCGGAGCGTTCCGATGACCGGAGCCTCCCGGGCGATGGTGCTGCTGATGGTGATGGCAAAGATAAACGCCAGCACGACGACAAGGATGTCGAGGATCACGCCGCCCATGGCCTTATCCGAACCCATATCCTCTGGCGCAAAGGTGATGGCCATATTCGCGTAGCCGGGAACAAAATCCTCCAGGCCGTTTTCCGCTGCAGCTGTCTGGGTGATCAGCGCCTCCAGGAAATGATCCGACATCTGTTTCTCCGCGATCTCATCCGCAGGCGCCGTCCGGTAGCGCCAGGCGTAAGCGTACCGCTGGGCGCCGCGGAACCGGGCGTACCCTTCCTCCGTCACCACAGCCACATCGAAGGTCAGGGCGTCAAACATCACGTCCGTATTCCGCTCATAGAGCGTGCTGTAATTGGAAAAGGCCGCCAATCCGCAGACCCGGAAGTCCGCTGATCCCACCGAGATGATATCTCCCACCCGGATTCCGGCATTGTCCGCATGCATCCGGTCGATGAGGATCTCGTCCTCCGATTCCGGCCCTTTCCCATCCATCAGGCAATACAGGTTGACGTCTTTCGGTTCCCGATAGACACGGATGCCTCCGTCCCGTACGCCGTCATGATCGTGATCCTCGTCCAGATCCCGGTAGAAAAACGGATAGACCGTCACCGGCACAGGCTCAAAATCCGGATCATCCAGCCGGTAACGCTCCGCCGCTCTGCGGTATGCTTCATCGATCTCCTGTTCCGCATCGGCATAGGCCGTTTCACGGGCCGTCTCCAGCGCCTCTTCATACTCCTCCGATTCCATCGCCTGCTCCAGCGCCCCCGGAAGCAGCTCCGCTTCCGCCGCTTCCAGATTCTCGTCCACGGCGGCTTGCTCCAGCTCCTCCAGCGCCTGTCCCGTCAGGCCCAGCGCCTGCCCCTGTTCCCTAGCCTGCGCGCGGATCGCCTCCTCCGCCTGGGCGCTGACCGCGGCGGTCACCTCTTCCGTGACGGCCGCCTCCACCTCTCCGGGCAGGACCTCGTCGATCTCCCGGTGGGCCTGCTCCGTATAGTATTCCAGCAGATCCGCCCGTTCTCCGGACTCGATGGCCGCAAGCAGCTCCGGGTCCGCCTGCTCCGACAGTTCAAAATGACCGTCCTCCCGCAGGTATTTCTCTCTGGCCTGTCCCGCCTCAGTGAGCATGGAGTTGTTGGCCACATACATTCCGGCCACAAAGGCAATCGTCGCCGTCAAAAAGACGAAAATCACCGCGTATTTCCGCCATTCATCCCGAAGTTCCCGGAACACCCGCCGGCTGAGCGGATTGCCTGCTCTCTGTTTTCTTTTCATGTTCCGGCCTCCTACCAGTCCAGTTCCGTGGCCGAAATTCTGCTGTCGTTATGCTCCTCCTGCAGCACCCGGCCGTCCCGAAGCCGGATCACATGGTCCGCCATACGGCGGATCGCGACGTTGTGCGTCACCATGATCACCGTATTGCCGTACTTCCGGTTGATGTCCTCAATAAGCTTCAGGATCTCCTTGGATGTGGTGTAGTCCAGAGCGCCGGTGGGTTCGTCGCATAGCAGGATATCCGGATTTTTCACGATGGCGCGTCCAATGGAAACCCGCTGCTGCTGCCCGCCGGAAAGCTGATTGGGCAGCTTGTACCGGTGCTCGTACAGGCCAAGGGTGCGGAGCAGATCATCGATCTCCAGCGGATGGTCGGAGAGATAGGCGCCCACCTCGATATTCTCCTTGACATTCAGATTCGGGATCAGGTTGTAGAGCTGAAACACATATCCCAGATGTTTCCGGCGGTACATGGTCAGTGATTTTTCATTCAGATCCGCCAGCTTCTCCCCGCTGATGGAGATGTAGCCGCCGTCACAGCGGTCGATCCCGCCGATGATATTCAGCAACGTGGACTTCCCGGACCCGGATGGGCCAAGCAGCACACAGAACTCCCCTTTTGCCACCGTGAAATCCACCCCTCGCAGCACCTCCTGCCGGGTGTCGCCTTCGCCGAATCCCTTTCGGAGGTCAACCACCTCCAGAAATCTCTTCTCCTGTTCTGACATTGCTCTCTCCCTTTCCGTTTCCGCAGCATGTTTTGCCGGGTGGCAAAATGCATTTTCTTGTGTTAGTCTTGCTTAATTATTTGCTGAAAAAATAAAGCCTTTCGGCGAAATGACCCTGCAGGCAGTTCAGTTAGTTAACCTTAACTTCCGGGATATTATAGCACTGCCCTTTCAAAAACGCAACCCCTTCCCTGCGGTTTTCCTTAAAGGAGAAACCGGGCTTCCGTTCCCGGAAGCCCGGCCTTCTTTACTGCAGATCCACAAACACCTTTGATACGTAGCCGTCAACGCCCTGATACTCCACCGCATACCAGTCGCCGCTGTCTCCGACCACATCCACCGTGGCGCCGTTGGGGATCGACGCCAGCACCGGAGCCTCCAGGTTTGGCTCCTCCCGAAGATTCAGGGTGCCGGAGGTCAGCCGGACGATTCCCTTCCTCGGGAAATTCGCGCCGGGTTCCCGGAACGGGATTCCGAAATACTCCGTCAGCGCCAGCACAATGGTCCGGGCGATCAGGTTCAAATTGCTGGTGATCCAGTTTGCGTCCTCCAGGTTGTCGTGGTAGGCCAGCTCGATAAAAACGGCCGGCGCCTTTGTCTGACGTACCTCCCCGATGGCGGTGGTGGCCAGCGCCCGCACCCGGTTCGGATTGGGATAGATGGTCTTGATGGCGTCGACGATCAGGTCCGCGGCCCGTCTCCCCTCCTGACTGGTGGGATAGTAGTAGACGTCCGTCCCCTGGACACGGCCGTAGATGCTCTCCGGCGCGGCGTTGGAATGGAGCGCCAGGTGCAGATCATAGTTGCCGGCATTGCTCTGGCGGATGGATTGAGAGGAGGATCCGGCGGGGGAATTCCTCGCGAACCCGATCCCGGAGGCAGTGAGATACGGCTCCATGGCGTCTGCCAGCCGGTTCATCCAGTATTCTTCAGAATTGCCCGTCACATAGAGGTTGTTCTCCTGGGTGGACGGGCTCAAAAAAATCGTGGGCATAGTCAGGCTCCTTTCTGGTTCTCTGGTGCATTCTATGCCGGGGCAGGAAAAAGGTTCCGGATGGGCCGCTTCCCGGACGGCTTCCTTCCGGCTGTTTCCGTTTTTCCGTTGAAGAATCCCGCTCTGTGTGATATACTGAGACTGAAAAATGCGAAAGGAGCTTTTGCTATGTCTGTGCTGCTCACCGGCGGTGCCGGATTCATCGGATCCCACACTGCCGTTGCCATGATTGAAGCCGGCTATGACGTGATCATTGCCGACGATCTCTCCAATTCCAGCCTGAAGGTCATCGACCGGATCGAGGCCATCACCGGCACCCGCCCCGCGTTTTACCGGATCGACGTGGCGGACCGGGCCGCGCTGGAGCCTGTTTTCCAGTCCAACCGGATCGAGGGTGTGATCCACTTCGCGGGCTTCAAATCCGTCCCCGAGAGCACCCGGATCCCTTTGAAATACTACCGGAACAATCTGGACACCGCCCTGACCGTGCTGGAGGTCATGGAGGATTATGACTGCAGCGCCTTTGTATTCTCCTCCTCCGCCACCGTTTACGGGGAGACCAATGAGGCTCCCTTTGTGGAGACCATGCCCACCGGCAGCGCCACCAATCCCTACGGCACCACGAAGCTGATGATCGAGCAGATCGTCATGGACGCCTGCAAGGCAAATGAGAAGCTCTCGGCGGTGCTGCTGCGGTATTTCAATCCCATCGGAGCACATCCCTCCGGCCTCATCGGCGAGGCCCCCAACGGCATCCCCAACAACCTCATGCCCTACATCACGCAGGTGGCCGTGGGGCAGCGGGATCATCTGTCCGTCTACGGAGACGACTATCCCACCCCTGACGGTACCGGCGTCCGGGACTATATCCACGTGGTGGATCTGGCGGAGGGTCATGTCAAAGCCATGGACTATGCGCTCCGTCATACCGGCGCGGAGCCCATCAATCTCGGTACGGGCCAGGGCAGCTCCGTCCTGGACGTGGTCACGGCGTTCGAGGAGGCCAGCGGCATTCCCATCAAGCGAGAGATCGTGGCGCGCAGGCCCGGCGACATCGCCGTCTGCTACGCCGACGCCTCCAAAGCCAAGCGCCTGCTCAACTGGGAGGCAAAATATGACCTCCGGGATATGTGCGCCCACTCCTGGAACTGGCAGAAAAACAACCCCAAAGGATATGACGACTGATGGACAGAGTAGATCTGCACGTTCACACCACCGCCTCCGACGGGAGCGTATCTCCCCGCGACGTGGTTTCCATGGCCACCATGCTGGGCCTCAAGGCCATTGCCCTGACGGATCATGACACTATGGCGGGACTCCAGGAGGCGGGAGAGACCGCGGCCCTGATGGGCATCTCCGTGGTGCCGGGCATCGAGATCTCCTCCGCCTACGGCGGCAAGGAGGTTCATGTCCTGGGCTATTTCCTCGATCCGGATGCTGCCCCTCTGCAGGAATATCTGGAGTGGGTCCGCAGCACCCGCCGGACAAGAAACGAAAAGATCCTGGAGAAGCTGGCGAAAAAGGG
>CACYXZ010000088.1 GCA_902778525.1 Oscillospiraceae bacterium
GGAGAAGCCTACGAGCTGACCCTGACCACCGGATACGACGGCTGATGGGACACAGGAAGCTTCTGGAGCTGCTGGTCCTGTCCATGCTGGCGGTGGTCATGTTCGCGCTGAAGATGGCCATGTCTCCCCTGCCCAATCTGGAGCCGGTGAGTCTGTTGATCATTGTCTACACCCTGGTCTTCGGGTGGAGGGCCCTGTACGCGATCTATGTCTATGTAGGTCTGGAGCTTCTGGTATGGGGGATCGGGCTTTGGAACATCAACTACCTGTATGTCTGGCTGATCCTGTTTCTCTTGACCATGGCGTTCCGCTCTCTGAAGTCCCGTCTGGGATGGGCCGTGATCTCCGGCGGCTTCGGCCTTGGATTCGGACTGCTCTGCACCCCCGTCTATCTGGCAGCCGGCGGCTGGGCCTACGGCATATCCAGCTGGGTATCCGGGATTCCCTTCGACCTGATCCACTGCACGGGGAACTTCGCCATGTGCTTCGCCCTGCAGCCTGCGCTGACGAAAGCGCTGAAAAAACTGAGTGAGCGGCCGCAGCTGCTTTAGAAAGACGAACTCAGGGCGTTCCCGGCCGGGAACGCCCTGCTTTTTCTGCGGCGATCTGGAACGGAACTTGCTGCTGCTATCTGTAAACCATAGTTTGCAGGAAGGAAGATGCGCCATGAAAGGTTATCCCACACTACTCTCTCCCATTAAGATCGGCAATCGGATTCTGAAGTCCAGGTTTCTCTATCCCTGTGCCCTGCCGCATTTCCTGCAGGGTTCCGAGAACTATCCCGGCGAGCCGATCCGCCACTTCTATACCCAGATCGCCCGGAACGGCGCGGCCGTGATCTTCTGGCATGATCTGTCCAATCATTTTCAGCGCCAGCAAAGCGGCGACGCCGGACACTTCGCCAACTACGATCCTGATGACAAGGGCGCCCAGAACTATCTGTGCCAGTTTGCCGAGCAGATCCATTACTACAACACGCTCCTGACCACAGACATTCTGGTGGATGTGAAGATGGGCTACACCGTCAGCGGCGGGGAAACCCACTATGCCAGAAACGCCGGCGCAACCGCCGACACAGAAGGACTTCAGGGGAACACGGACCCGTCCCCGGAGAGCGAAGAAGGCTTCCCCCCTATGGTGTTCGCGCAGAAGACGATGTTTACCGGGCAGGATATCGAGGAAATGATTCAGGAATCGATCGACAAGGCGCTGATGTACAAGAGTTTCGGCTGGGACGCAGTGTCCTTCGACATCAGCCGCGGCCACCTCGGTGAGTTCCGTCAGGCCTCCATCAACCACAGAACGGATCAGTACGGAGGCAGTTTTGAGAATCGGATCCGTTTCCCTCTGGAGTACATCAGACGTGTCCGGCAGGCCATCGGCCGGGATATGCTCATCATCGTCAACACCGCGGGCATCGGCGCAACTGACGATTCCGGCCAGTCCTGGGAGGACAACCCGGAGGAGTATCTGGAGTTTCTGCGGCGGATCACTCCCTATGTGGATCTGCTTCACCTGCGCGGCGACATTTTCTCGGAGGCGCCGGATTATTACAATCCCCCGGATCTGCAGTGCGCTGACCGAATCAAGGCTGCGGGAATCACCATTCCCATCTGCTCTCGTACCGGCTTTCAGACGCCGGACCTGATGGAGAAGGCGGTCGCCTCCGGCCGGGTGGAGATGATGTCCTCGGCGCATATGTTCATCACCAACGGTCCGAACCTCGGGCAGCTTCTGCAGGAGGGCCGGAACGATGACGTTGTACCCTGCATCGCCTGCGGCGTCTGTCAGGGGATCTCCCGCACAGGCATGTGGACCAGCCGCTGCTCGGTCAACCCCGAGCTTGGTATCGGATACCGGCTGGACAAACTGACCACTCCCACCGGAAGGAAACAGAACGTAGCGGTTGTAGGCGGCGGACCCGTCGGAATGTACGCCGCTGTGGAGGCGAAAAAGCGGGGGCACGACGTGACGCTGTTCGAGGCCGCCGGTGAACTGGGCGGTCAGCTGCTCCAGGCGGAAAAGCAGGATCTGGGCAAGCATCTGGACCGGTATCTGGACTTCCTGAAGTACCAGCTGAAAAAGCAGGGCGTCACCGTGGAGCTGAACACCCGGGCCACAGCGGACACTATACGGCCGTTCGACGTGACCATCATTGCCATCGGCGCCCATCCCACCCTTCCGGACATTCCCGGCGCAGAAACCGCTGTGGACTTCAATTCCGTGAATGTCTACGGAAACGAAGACCGGGTGGGACAAAACGTAGTGGTCATCGGCGGCAGCACCGGTATGGCGGAAGCAGGCGCGCACCTATACCGGCAGGGGCGCACCGTGACAGTCATCACCCGGAACCGCAGTCTCGGCCACGACCTCCAGGGCGCCCACACCAATCACGCGCTGCATGCGGCAGTGTCTGAAGGCTTCGGTCCCATGGGCCGCTACAAGGACGGTTTCACCGTCATCGAACAGGCAAGCACCACAAGGCTGGATCCGGGCAAGGTCACCTACCTGGACAAACAGGGTGAGCTCCGCGAGATCGTCTGCGACACCATTATTGCCAACGGCGGCATGCAGGTGGAGTACAACGAGATCTGCGACCTGGCGAATGCCTCAAACCGCTATTTTCTGGTGGGAGACGCCAACAGCCATCACAACCTGTTCCAGGGCATCCGGGATGCCTTTGCGGCAGTAAACCAGCTTTAAGCGTCCGGCAGTACAGCAGGAGTGTCCAAAATTTGGACACTCCTGCTAATTCTTAACAGGCTGCCGGGCAGTGCCCGGCAGCCTGTCTCACCGCTTTTTAATTCAGAGCCTTGCTGTAGTAGCGGTCCAGAGATTGCTGCCGGATCTCCAGGCACCGCTCAGCGCCCATGGATTTCAGCGTTTCGACAAAATCGTCAAAGGTCGCAAGATCCCGGGCTCCGGTGACAAACCCCACCGCTTCTGTGGAGAGGTAGGTGGAGATGTCGCTGTAATAGCCGTTGTACTCCTCCGACTCCTGTGCCGTCAGGGACGCGCCCATGGGGTAGTTCCAGTCGCTGTCGATATTGGAGGTCCATACGTCCATGGCGTCCAGCTGTCCCTGATCATAGGTTGCCAGCATCACCGTGGGATCAAAGAGACCGGCGAAGTTGTATCCCAGATACAGGGCCTGGATCGCTTCTGTGGTCAGACCGTATTCATTATTCAGCACCACGTCGGTGAACTCCGGCTCTCCGGCGTCGTTATATTCGAAGGAAACGCCCTCCACGCCGTAGTTCACCAGCTCCGACCCCTTGGGACTGTACCAGAAGTCCAGCCACTGTGTCGCCAGTTCCGGATACTCGCACTGGGTGGAGATGGCTCCGCAGTCGTTGCCCACCAGAGAATCGGACGTTGCAATATGGATCCGGTCGCCCTTGTTCATAACCGGGTTGGGGATCGCCACTGCCTCTGCGCCCTCGATCGTAGTGTTGTTTTTGAACACGTTCACTGCGTTGGCATAGCAGACCCAAGTGGCAGTAACGCCGTTGTACTCCTTTGCCTGGGTATCGGACATATCGTGCATGGAGTAGAAGTCCTCCATCACCAGGCCCTCGGCATACCACTTGTGGAAGGTCTCCAGCATGGTCCGGAAATTCTCTGCAAACGGGGAAAACTGCACCTTGCCGTCGATCTGGAAATAAGGGTTGTTCATAAAGTCGATCCAGTTGTACTCCAGACCCCATCCGCCGAACAGCAGACCGCCCATATCGCCCAGATTGTAGCAGGGGATCTCCACGCCCATGTTCTTATAGGCAGTGAGCATTTCATACCAGTCGTCATAGGTTTCTGGAATATCCAGTCCCGCCTGATCCAGCAGGTCTTTTCGGGTCATGTAACCCATGCCGCTGTAGACGTTTTCGGTGTTCAGGACGTAGAAGGACACGATATTTCCCTCGTCGGATATGGTGTCCCGCATGGTGTCCTCACTGGATTCCCGGGCGCGCTTGTAGTAGGGCGCGTATTCGTCGATCAGTTCGTTGAGCCGGATGAAAATGTCGTCCTCGATGGCCCCATCAGCTCCCTTGGCGTACTGCATAACACCCCAGTAATAGATATCCGCCAGATCCCCCGAGGCAAAGCTCAGGGAGTAGACCTCCCCGGTATTAAAAGCCGCCACAGGGATATAGTTGATCTTCACTCCGGTGATTTTCTCCGCCTCCTGCAGCAGAAGGTGGTTGTTCCAGTCCTCGTTCTCCAGCAGACTGGTCACCAAGGGGTATTCCCGATTCATATAATCGAACGTGATATCCTCCTCCGTCAGGGGGTAGGATACCTCGATCTCCGGCGCTTCCTCCACCGGTTCCGTTTCCGTCTCCACGATGGATGCCGGTTCCGCAGCCTCCTGTACTTCGGTTTCCTCTGCCGCAGGTTCCGCAGCGGCGGCCTCTGCCTCCGCCAGACCGCTGTCCGGGACTGACGCCGTATCCGGGGCAGGTGTCTCCGCTCCGCAGGCACTGAGGAGGACCGCCAGTATCGCAGCTGCCAACAGCAGGGCCCACACGCGTTTCTTCATGTCTGCACTCCCTTTCGCATGATTCGATTCCGTGTTTACTTGCTGAGGTAGCGGTCATAGGCAGCCTGATAGATCTCCACGACCCGATTGATTCCCAGTTCCTCCATGGTGGAGGTGAAGGTATCGTAATCGTCCATGCTGTTATCACCCATGATGTATTTTGTGATCTCAGTGCCGGCATAGGTCAGAATATCGCTGAGCAGATTTGCCGCCTCGGCGCTCTCCTCCGTGGTCAGGCTGACGCCGCCGGGAATGGATGTGATGTCGGTGGTCTCCGGGGACCAGCATTCCACAGACGCCTCGTAGGCCAGCGGCGGATAGGCGTTGATCATCCGCATCACGTCCGCCTTGTAGGGACCGCCCATCATCACATAGACCATCATGCCCATGCGCATTCCCATCTCATGGTTCAGCACGGCGTCCGTATAGCTGTAAGAGCCGTCGTCGTTGACGGTATAGCTCACGCCCTCCTGACCGTAGTTGCAGATCAGGGAACCCTCGTCGGAGTACATGAAGTTGAACAGCTCCAGCACCTGCGGGATGACGGCGCTGTTGGCCGCCACGGACCAGGAGTTCTCCGTGTGGCTGGGGTATGTGGTGTAATATGCTTTGGACCCTTCTTCCCGGAGAATGACCGGTACCGGAGTGATGTCAAACCCGTCGATCAGGGAAGCGCCGGATTCCTCCGTCACAGGAAGCTGCGCCGCCTCCGAATAAAACATGCTGACGTCACCGTTGAAGATCAGATTGGTGTCCGTGGACATGGTCGGCCCCTGGCTGATAAAGTCCCTGTAAATCAGGCCCTCGGCATACCAGTCCGCCATGGTCTGGATGTAGTCCCGGAACCCCTGCTCCATGTGGCCGTACTTCACCTGATCCCCCTCCACATACAGCGGCGGATTCGCGCCCATCACAGAGGTGTACTCCCCGTAGACGCCAAAGCCGTCCACCAGATTATTCTGGATGGACACGCCGGAGGGTCCGATCGCCAGGCCGCCGTTGCCGTCATTGACAAGGGCCGTCAGCACATCATGCACCTGATCAAAGGTTTTCGGCACCTCCAGCCCCAGCTTGTCCAGCAGGTCCTGCCGGATGGCGTAGCCGGTATCATCGTAGTTGGCGTGGTCCAGTACGGAGAACACGCCGGGGATGTAGCCGTCATCCGTGGACACGTCCCGCGCAAGGCTGGGGTCCGCATCCATCAGCGCCTGAAGATTCGGGATGTATTCCGAAATATACTCGGCAAAGTCGATGATCATGCCGTCCTCAATGGCGGCGCCACCTCCGCCGGTGTAATAGTTCACCGCGGAGAAGATGATGTCCGTGAAATCATTGGCTGCAGCCATCAGCATGAAATTGGTTGCCGCGGTTTCCGGATTGGCGTCGGTAAAGTCGAAGTCGTATCCGGTGGCCTCTGCGAGCATCTGCCAGGCCAGAACATCGCCGGAGCTGTCCAGACCCACAAAGCTCAGTGGCATCGTCGTCCAGACGCTGATCACCGTACCGTCGTTTGCAGGGAACGGGGTCAGATCCGGGTTTGCCATATAGTAGTTACCGTAAACGGGCTCTCCCTCTGGCTCTTCAACCGTCTCCGCGCTTGCTTCAGCTTCTGCGGGAGCCGGCGCCTCGGCAGCGGGTGTCTCCGTCTCCGGTGCCGCTTCCTCCTGCGGTGCATCGGCTGCAGACGCTTCTGCCGGGACGGAGGCGGAAGCTTCCGCAGGTTTAGCGCTGCCGCACCCTGCCATCATGCTAAGCAGCATTGCTGCCGCCAGAAACATGGCAAAAAGAGCATTCTTTTTCATGGTAAAACTCTCCTTTCATAATTGGATCCTGTCTTTTTTTACAGCAAGTCTGATGCCACCCGGCTCTATAATTCGCTTTCAAAGCAAATTGCGCATTCTGGCATAATAATTGCTGCATTATCATCAGACAGGCAGTCCGGAGGCACTGAACGCGATCAGGCGTCCGGCGCAGCCGCAACTGTGAATCATCCTGAAAGAATCGAGGAGCGTATAAGATGAAAAAACGATATGCACATCTGACTTCCCCCATGACCATCCGGGGCAAAACGCTCAAGTCCCGGCTGATCTATCCGGTGGCCCAGCCCCACTTTCTGCAGGCCAATGAGCTTTACCCGGCTGACCAGACTCTGAGCTTCTATGAGGAACGGGCCAGAAACGGCGCGGCCATGATCTGGATGCAGGACTGCACCGACATGACCCAGCGGAATATGCCTGCGGATGTGGGCCACTTCAACATGTACGATCTGAGCGACAAAGGCGTGCAGAACGGCATGAACCAGTTTTCAGCCAACATGCACCTTTACGGAACGCTTGTATGCCCTGAGCTGAACCTGGGCAGACGGATGAACCTTGCCTGCAACGACCCGGGCTGGAACGTGCAAATGCCCCGGAGTCTGCCCGCCGCCAACGTAGATCCCGGCGTCATGCTGGACAAAAGCGGCAACCGCATCCCCATTGCCCCGGGTCGGAATGAGACCCTGACCACCGGTTTCAACAAGGGATCCATCTATGAAAAGGGCAAAGCGCCCGCCGGCCCCTTTGGCGGTCCCCAGCGGTATATGACCCGGGAGATCATGGACGAATATATCGAGGCCACCATTGCCCACGCGAAGGAATACCGTGCGCTTTGCTACGACGGCGGATATCTGGATCTGAGCCACAATTTCCCCATCGGCCAGTTTCTGCGGGCCTGCGTCAATCACCGGACTGATGAGTATGGGGGATCCCTGGAGAACCGGATGCGGTTTCCCATAGAAGTGATCAAAAAGCTCCGGGAGGCCATGGGGGAAAGCTTCATTCTCTGCATCAACTCTCCGGTGCTGGACGGAGACTCCTGCGGCGACGGCATGACCCTGGATGAACTGGTCGTTTTCCTGAAGGAGATCCAGCCGTACATCGACCTGTTCCATCTGCGCCGGCGGATTCCGGACCACAAAAAGCCTCCCGAAACCTGTCAGGGGGCCGAATACAGCGCATATCTCAAATCAAAGGGCGTCACCGTGCCCATTGCCATCAGCACGCCCTATAAAGACCTTGACAAACTGGAGGAGATCATCGCCGGCGGGCAGGCGGACTTCATTGCACCGGGACATCTGTTCATCTCCAACGAAAACCTGGGGAGTATCCTCCGGAACGGCAACGGAGAGGATCTGAATCCCTGCATCGAATGCCACTGCTGCAGGGGAACCTCCTCCACCGGAGAGTGGGCCAGCGCCTGTACCGTCAACCCGGAAATGGGACTGGAATACCGGCTCCACAAAATCAAACGCCCTCCGGAAAGACGCAAGCGGGTCGCAGTCATTGGCGGCGGTCCCGGCGGTATGAAATGCGCCATGTATCTGAAGGACCGGGGCCATGAGCCGGTGATCTTTGAAGCCTCTGATGCGTTGGGCGGCCAGATCAGGATGGCGAAATACCCTGAGTTCAAGT
>CACYXZ010000089.1 GCA_902778525.1 Oscillospiraceae bacterium
CCCCGCCGGCCTCCAGCCGCTGCAGGGTATAGGTCCGGGCCGCCACAGCCTGCGCCTTGAGGGCCTCCAGCGGAAAGCTGCCCGGCATCTCCCCCATCAGCACGCCGCACAGGTAGTCCGACAGCGCCATCCGCCGTTCCGTCCCCTCCACCGACACGGTCACCTCCCTTTTACTGTCGTAGCATTCCCGGGCCGCCTGATGGATCACGAAGCCCGTGATTTTCCGCTCTTCCGGCACCTGTGGCGCCGCAGTCTCCAGAGGACGAAGCTTTTCCGCTGCAGACCGGACCTGGGGCGTATTCCCGGGCAGTACCATCTGAAATGCCCATACCAGTCCCACCGCCGCCGCCAGCGCCGCCAATCCCGTGCAACAACATCTTCTCATCTGTACTCCTCCCAAAATATGCAAGAATACTTGCGCTTCAATTCAAAAACCCGTTTTTGTCCAGATTGTACATTTTCTCCTTGTTTCTCACGAAAATACAGTAAATAACGTGGATTTCTTGAGTTTTTCTTGACTCGCGCCGTTTTATCTGGTATGATAGACACTCAAAAAGATGAATTTTCTATCGGAGGTGCAGTCATTGTCCGAGTTAAATACCATACCGCAGACTTTCATTGATAATGTATGTGCGGAACTGCAAAACAGTACTGCTTTTGAAATCCGCCCCAGCGACAACGTCGACATCAAGCGTGGACTCCGCAACGCGGACGGAACCGGCGTCATGGCCGGCTGCACGAAGATCGGCTCTGTTCAGGGCTACGCCATCATAGACGGTGAAAAGACCCCCATGGAGGGCCGTCTGATCTACCGGGGCTATGACATCATGCAGCTGATCTCCGGTTTCACCCGGGAAAAACGGTTCGGCTTTGAGGAGACCGCCTACCTTCTGATGTTCGGCCGGCTCCCCACCCAGGCGGAATACGATGCGTTCCGGGAGCTGCTGTCCGAGACTATGGCTCTGCCCCAGGGCTTTACGGAGGATATGATCCTCAAGGCCCCCAGTAGCAACATCATGAACAAGCTGGCCCGGAGCGTCCTGGTCCTGTATTCCTACGACGACAACCCCGACAGCACCGATCTGGAGAACATGGTCCGCCAGTGCATCCAGCTCATCGCCCGGTTCCCCATGATCGTGGCCCACGCCTACGCGGCCAAAGTCCACTACTTTGACAACGGTTCCCTGGTGCTCCACCGGCCTGTGCCCGGGTACTCCATCGCGGAGAATTTCCTCCACTCCATCCGGCCCGACTCCAAGTTCACGGAGGAAGAGGCCCGGCTGCTGGACCTGTGCCTGGTGATCCACGCGGAGCACGGCGGAGGCAACAACTCCGCCTTCACCTGCCGGGTGCTCTCCTCCTCCGGCACGGACACCTATTCCGCCATCGCCGCTGCGGTGGGTTCCCTGAAGGGTCCCAAGCACGGCGGCGCCAATCAGCGCGTCGCAGCCATGTTCGACGAGATCAAGCAGAATGTCTCGGACTGGAATGACGACGAGGAGATCAAGGCGTATCTGGCCAGGATCCTCCGGAAAGAGGCCGGAGACGGCTCCGGTCTGATCTACGGCATGGGTCACGCCATCTACACCAAGTCCGATCCCCGGGCCCTGGTCCTCAAGCGCTACGCCCGGTCCCTAGCCCAGAAAACCGGCCTGCTGCAGGAGTGGGAGCTGCTGGAATCCATTGAGCGGCTCAGCCCCGAGGTCTTCCGGGACGTCACCGGCTCCGACAAGGTCATGTGCGCCAATGTAGACTTTTATTCCGGCCTGGTCTACCGGATGCTGAACATTCCGGAGGATCTGTTCACGCCCCTGTTCGCCATCGCCCGGATCGCCGGATGGTGCAGCCACCGGATCGAGGAGGTCATGACCTCCAACCGCATTATCCGTCCCGCCTACAAGTCTCTCAACCGCAACCGGGAATACGTTCCCATCAAAAAACGGTAATCGTTCTCCTCTTTACGGACCGCTGCACAAGCGGTCCGTTTTTTTCTGGAAAGCCGATCCGGCACTTTTCCGAAACATCGCTATTTTCCTGAACAAACTGACAAAAATATGTTATAATGCTTTTGGTATATCCGCATTGGGAACCCACACCCCTGTAATACAACCTGATCCAGCGAAGGAGTTGCAGACCCATGCCGAAAAACAACGACAGATTTTATTCAACAAACGGAAAACGGCAGATCCTCGTGGCGGACGATGAGATGATCAACCGGGAACTGCTGGGTGAGATCCTGAAACGGGACTACGAGGTCCTGTTCGCCGCCGACGGATCGGAAACCATGTCCATGATCCGGCAGCACCAGGACACGCTGTCTCTGGTCCTTCTGGACATCCTCATGCCGATCATGTCCGGCCTGGAGGTCCTCAGGGCCGTAAAGGATGACAGCACCCTCTCCCGCATTCCCATCATCGTCACGACCGCGGAACGGGAAACGGAAGTGGAAAGCCTGAAGCTGGGCGCAATCGACTTTATCCCCAAGCCCTATCCCGCCGTCAACGTGATCCTGGCCAGGATCCAGCGCGTCATTGAGCTCTCCGAGGACAAGGACATCATCCAGTCCACAGAACGCGACGAGCTGACGGGCCTCTACAACAAGGAGTTCTTCTACCGCTACGCCGAGCAGTTCGACCAGTTCCACAAGGATCTGGAGATGGACGCGATCCTGGTGGACGTCAACCATTTCCACATGATCAACGAGCGCTACGGCCGCGCCTACGGCGACGAGGTGCTCCGGCGGATCGGCGCCCATCTGCGCGAAATGATGAAGGACGCCGGCGGCATTGTCTGCCGTCTGGACGCCGACACCTTCATGGTCTACTGTCCACATCGGGAGGACTATTCCGAGATCATGGAACGGGCCTCGGTCTCTCTGGCCGGAGACGATTCCGCCGGGAACCGGGTGCGCCTCCGGATGGGCATCTACAGCCATGCGGACAAGTCCATTGACATCGAGCGCCGGTTTGACCGGGCAAAAATGGCGGCGGACACCATCAAGGGCAGCGCAACAAACACCATCGGCACCTACGACAACCAGCTCCACCAGAAGCAGCTCTACGCCGAGCAGCTGATCGAGGACTTCTCCGCCGCCATTGCGGAGAAGCAGTTCCAGGTATACTATCAGCCAAAGTTCGACATCCGCCCGGACACGCCGGTCCTGACCAGCGCGGAAGCGCTGGTGCGCTGGATCCATCCGAAGCTCGGCACGATCAGCCCCGGCCTTTTTATCCCCCTGTTTGAGGACAACGGTCTGATCCAGCAGCTGGACACCTACGTCTGGCGGGAGACTGCGCGGCAGATCCGCCGCTGGCAAGACACCCTTGGCTACGCGATCCCGGTTTCGGTCAACGTCTCCCGGATCGACTTGTACGACCCGAACCTTCCCGCCACCCTGCAGCAGGTCCTGGACGAAAACGGACTGCAGGGAAAGGATCTTCTGCTGGAGATCACGGAATCCGCCTATACCCAGGACTCTGACCAGATCATTCACACTGTGGACGAGCTCCGATCCAAGGGATTCCAGATCGAGATGGACGACTTCGGAACGGGCTATTCCTCCCTCAACATGATCTCCAGCCTGCCCATCGACGCGCTGAAGCTGGACATGCAGTTCATCCGCAGCGCCTTTTCCTCCGGCGGAAACACGCACATGCTGGAGGTGATCATCGGGATCGCCGGGTATCTCGGCGTGCCGGTCATCGCCGAGGGCGTGGAGACCGAGGAACAGCTCCGGGCGCTGAAGATCCTGGGCTGCGACATCGTACAGGGCTACTTCTTCTCCAGGCCGGTCCCCGCTCCGGAATTTGAGCCCTTTATCCTGCAGAAGAAAGAAGCCGACTACGCGGCTGCAAACTGCGCGGAGGACTCCTCCGGCGACAGTCAGGCGGCGGAAGCAGAGCAGCGGGCCCGGCAGCTGAGACTGGGCATGCAGCAGGATCAGGTCTCCGCTTCCGAAGAGCCCGGGAAATCCCCCGCCCCGGAGAACACCAAAGTACATACCGGCATCCAGCTTCGGACTGCATCCATCTTCTTTGCGATTCTCGCCTTCCTCGCTGCGATCTCACTTCTGTTCTCCGATCTCTCCGTTACAAACGGTTATCTCCGCATGGAGCAGGCCAGCAGCAGATATATTTCCGCCCAGTTCGCCGCTTCTGAAATGGAATCCGCGTCGGATTATCTCACGGATCGCGTCCGCTGCTTTGTCGTAACGGGTGAAATCGAGTACCTCAACGATTTCTTTGAAGAGGTCGACGTGACAAGACGCAGAGATCGGGCCGTGGAGGATATGGAGGAGCTGATCCCGGACAGCGACAACAGCGCCCTGTCCAGTCTCAACACCGCCCTTTCTCTGTCCAACGAGCTGATCGAGTATGAGAATCTGGCCATGCGGCTGACGCTGGAGGCCGGGGACTATGACCTGACCCTGGTCCCGGAGTCGATCTCCGGCATTACGCTGAGTCCCGACGATCAGGCGCTGTCCCCGGAGGAGCTGCGGGACAAGGCGCAGCAGCTGGTATTTGACAACAACTACATGCACTATAAGGACCGGATCCGGGAAAACGTCAATCTCTGCACCCAGTCGCTGATCCGCTCCTCCAGCCAGGAGCTGGATCAGGCTTCCGCCAAGCTCTCGCTGCTGGTCAACATTCAGACCGGTCTGACGATCGTTTTCCTGCTGATCGTGCTGAGCATCGTGGTTCTGATCACCCTGATGGTCCGGAAGCCTTTGACGGATCTGGTAAAGAAAATGCAGGAACAGAAAACCGTCACGCCCACCGGCGTTGAGGAGCTGCGCTTCGTCACCCGCACCTACAACAGCATTCTTCAGGAAAACCGGGAGGCCCGGGAAAAGCTCAGCCATGAGGCGTCCCATGACGCGCTTACCGGGCTCTTCAACCGGGGCGCTTACGACCTGCTGATGGAGAGCGCGGACACCGAACACATGGCTCTGCTTCTCATCGACGTGGACCACTTCAAATCCGTCAACGACACCTACGGCCACGCCGTGGGTGACCGGGTCCTGAAGCGGGTGGCGGACATCCTGCGCCAGAGCTTCCGCTCCGTGGATTTTCTCTGCCGGATCGGCGGAGACGAGTTCGCGGTGGTGATGACCCGAGTGAACAGTTCCATGCGTCAGATCGTCCTGAATAAGATCGCCCGGGCCAATGAAATGCTTCAGCATCCGAAGGACGATCTGCCTCCTGTTTCCCTGAGCGTAGGCGTCGCCTTCTCCGACCGGGACAATCCTCAGGGGGATATTTTCCGGGATGCGGACACCGCCCTGTACCGGGTGAAGAAGGCCGGCCGCAAGGGATGCATGGTCTACGAATGAGTCCTCTCCGATTCCCCTCCCGCACTCACGCCAAATAATCTCACGAGCGGCCGCAGGTATCTCCTGCGGCCGCTCGTGACCAATATCATTTTTCCTCATGCGGAGGTATCCTCTTTCCCGTATATTTCCTTGCATCTGCGGTCAAAGGAGGACTTGCTCATGCCGCACAGTCTAGCCGCTTCTACACCGGTGATCTCTCTGTTCAGATACGCCTGCGCCAGTTCCGGGAAGTTGTCCGGCACCGGTACTTTCGGGCGGCCAAACCGTACGCCCCGCGCCCGGGCCGCCGCGATCCCTTCGGCCTGACGCCTGCGGATATTATCTCTCTCGTTCTCTGCCACAAAGGAAAGCACCTGCAGTACAATATCGCTGAGGAACGTCCCCATTAGATCCTTTCCCCGCCGCGTATCCAGGATCGGCATATCGATCACCACGATGTCAACGCCCATTTCCTTGGTCAGAATCCGCCACTGGGTCTGCACGTCCTCATAATTCCGACCCAGCCGGTCAATGCTCTTGATATACAGCACATCGTTCCTTTTCAGCTTCTTCAGCAGCTTCTGATACTGGGGCCGCTTAAAATCCTTCCCGGACTGCTTATCCACATAGGTATTCCGTCTGGGAATCCCCAGCTCCTGCATACAGATCATCTGACGGTCTTCGTTTTGATCTTTGCTGCTGACGCGCACGTATCCGAATACCTTTCCCATGGCTCAATCTGCCGCCATTGACCGTCTCTCCTCTGACGGCATGTTCAGCAGGTGCCCCCTCCCTGCTCCGGCCATCGCCGGATTATTCTTCTATGTAATATTTTATTTGATATATTAAAACAGCACAGTATTATTATATACATTATTTCTCCTCTTCGCTATATCATTTCAAAATAAAGTGCAAACTCTTCGTGTTTTTTTCAAGAAATCGCTGTTAAATACTGCATTGCTTCTTTTTCGTGTATATGCATTCTTTGATTTTGTACCTTTTCCAATATGTTAAAAAGGCAGAGAGCAAAGCCCTCTGCCTTTTTCCTTCTCTTTACGCTTTGCCTCTGACGGGAACGGGAAACGGCATCTCCAGCCGGTCGCAGGAGGCCGCTGTCTCTCCGTCAAAGCACAGCCGGAACACATCCGGCAGGTTGATATTCCGGACAAAATCATCGTCTACACAGTCAATAACGCCGCTGAGATAGGCGCCAATGGCCGCCCCGTGGGACCCGATCAGGATCTTCTCCCCGGGATGCTCCCGGACGACCTCCCGAATTGCCGCATCCATCCGCGCCCGGCACTGGACGACGGACTCACCGCCCTGAGGCACTTCCTCCGGATGCTCCCATCTCCGGCCCATAAACTCGTCCATGGACATTCCCTCCGGCTTTATGCCGAAGTCCAGTTCCCGGAGGCGGTCGTCAATGGCGAAGGGCACGTCGTCCGCCTCCAGAAGATAGCGGATCGTCGCCAGAGATCGGGACATGGTGGACGCCGCCGCAAAGCCGGCGCCCCGCAGCTCCGGCAGCTCCAGCAGCTGCTTCGCCCGCTCCTCCCCTTCGCCGGAGAGGGGCTGCATCCTGTCATAGACGCTGAAATCGCCCTTGACCGGCCCCCGCATCTTGATGGAATGCCGGATCAGATATACCTCCGTCATCCTGTTTCCTCCGCTCCGACCAGTTCCCGGTCCGGAATGATGATGCAGTTCATGGGGCAGTTTGTCACGCACTTTCTGCAGGAGATGCACTTGTCATAGTCTACCCGGGCCACGTTGTCGTGGATGGTGATGGCGTTCACCGGGCAGTTCTTGACGCACTTCCCGCAGCCGATGCAGCCTGCGGTGCATTCCCGGCGGGTGTCCACGCCCTTTTTGTGGTTGGAGCACATGACGATGGGCTTCGGCTTTCTCTTGTATTCATACATGAAGATGATCCGCTTGGGACAGGCCGTCTTGCAGGCGCCGCAGCCGGTACACTTTTTCGGATCCACTCTGGCAATGCCGTCCACGATCCCGATGGCGTCAAATTTACAGGCCTTCACGCAGTCTCCGAACCCGAGGCATCCGAAGGGGCAGGAGGAATCTCCGTTGTAGAGCACGTTGCAGGCCGCGCAGGTGGGGATCCCGTGGTACTCATACCGTTTTTTCGTATGGCTGAGATCCCCCCGGCAGGCCACCATGGCCTTGTATTCCGTGGCGTCGCCGGCCTCCACGCCCATAATGGCCGCGATCTTTTCCGCGGCGGCGGCGCCTCCGGCGATGCACTGGTTCACCGGCGCCCCCTCCGTGATGGCTTTTGCATAGGCGGCGCATCCCGCATAGCCGCAGGAGCCGCAGTTTGCCCCCGGCAGGACCAGCTCCACTTCCTTGGCCCGCTCGTCCTCCGTGACGGC
>CACYXZ010000090.1 GCA_902778525.1 Oscillospiraceae bacterium
GGCCAGCTGAATTTTGCGGACTACGCCGAATTTAAGCGGGACCTGGGCCGGTTCAAGCAATATCTCATCACGCAAGTCCAAAAACGGGACATTGATGTGCGGCTCAATACGAAAGCAACGCCGGAGGTCCTTGTCGCCGAGCGCCCGGATCATGTGATCCTGGCCCTGGGAGCGGAGCCGCTGGTGATTCCCATTCCTGGGGTGGAGAACACTGTAAAAGCCCCGGACGTGTTCGGAAACGAGGACAGTCTGGGACAGAAGATCGTCATCATCGGCGGCGGACAGGTAGGAGCCGAGACGGGCATTCACCTGGCCTGGCTGGGTAAGGACGTGACCATCCTGGAGATGCAGGGAAAGATCGCGCCGGACGCCTGGTTCACCTACCGCTGGGCCATGGACATCGAGCTGAGCGAGCGGGAAAACCTCCACACCATTGTAAACGGCCGCTGCACCGGAATCGAGGCTGGCAGAGTGACATACACGGATGAGAGTGGAGCGGAGCAGGTACTGGAAGCGGACAGCGTGGTGCTGTGCGTGGGCTTCCGGCCCAATACCGCCGCCGCGGAGGCTCTGATCCTGCCCGGCGTACCCTTTACCATGATTGGCGATTGCAAGGCCGTGGGCACTGTCCAGCAGGCGGTGCGGGGCGCCTTTGACGCGGCCATGATCCTTTGATTGTCCCAATTCCTCCATCAGCAGAACCCCCCGCCGGCAGAAGCCGGCGGGGGGTTTTGGTATCGGGGATCAGAACATGGCAGGGGTGGGCAGCTGCTTCGCCTTGATGAAGATGTCGCCCGTATAGTCGCCGGGAACGCAGGGAACCTCCACACCGTCCACGGTCATCTCCACATCGCAGCCGTCGGGGGTTTTGATGACGGAGGTCTCGTCGATGTGCAGGGCGGAGAGGTAGTTGTGGCCGATGATGGTCCACTCGGTGCCGTTCTTCAGGGTGACGATCACGCCATTGTTCACCACGGGCCGGGGCGTGTCGTAGACCTGGTAGATCTCCTTCCGGTTGGAGCCGGAGATGGTCTTTACCGCGTGCTGTGCTCTGGAGGCGGAAATCACGCCCTCCAGCTTCACGTTGTCCAGGGTCAGCACCAGATTGATGGGATAGTTCTTCTGATTCATACCGGGCATGCCGGCAGGAGGGCCGCCTGCAGGTTTATCGCCGCCGGGACCGCCCGCGGGTTTGCCCCCGTCCGGCTTGGGCATGGGTGGCATCATCATGGGCTTTTTCGCGTTTGTGATGCCGTTGTAGAAGTCTCCGATGATGGTCATGTTCTTAAACGTGGCCTGGAGATCCGTACACCACTCCGGCTGCTCAAAGCCCCAGATGGACACCGGATGGTACTGGGGCTTCGTCACGTCGTGGCCGGGGTCCTTTACCGCCACTTCCGTGTCCACCTCCACCTCGGATTTGCCGAAGCCGGGGTCGTCGGAGTCAAACATCTGGAGGACACAGCGGTTGCCCGGCTCCAGCGTTGCGTTCTCGCAGTAGATGTTGGGGAAGCAGGACCTGGCGATAAAGGTGGAACGGCCGGACCGGATAACGCTGTCTTTGACGATCAGCCTGCCGCCCTGGTTCGACTGCCACATGACGCCGAAGCGTCCGCCGATGATCTCGGATCCGTTGATGAACTCGCCGCCGGCCAGCTCGTTTGCCACTTTATAGGCCACGTCCGGGGCCGCCATCCGGGTGTGGTCAAAGATGTTGGTGCAGTCGCCGATGGCGTAGGAGCCGTAGCCGTGGCGGCCGTTTAGCTCCACGTCGCAGTCCCTGGCGTAGATCCGGGTCTTGACCGGCCCCCACTCCTTCTTGGAGGAGATGCCGTCGGCCCAGCTGTCGGATCTCACCGTGCAGTTCTCCAGATAGACGGAGGAGTCATTCTGCACGTTGACGGCCCGGGTGGTGCCCCAGCCGCCGGAGACATAGGTCATGCAGGCCTTGCCGGGACGGATCTTGTGGACCGCCTGGATCTGCTCCGGCGTGCCGCCTACGCAGGTCAGGGTAGAGTTTCTGATGGTCATCTTCGCCGTGCCTCCGGTGACAATGGCGTCGTTGCGGATGCCCCGGTTGGAGATGGTCACGTTCTCCAGCAGCGTTTCACTGTCGCCCCCGGCCAGGATTCCGGCGCCAAGGCCCTTGCCGTCGTCAGTGGAATGGCCGCAGTTTTTGATGGTAAGATCCCTGATCTCATATTTTCCCCCAGAGACGATCATGCTGTTGAAGCACTCGCCGGTGGAGGCGATCGTTCCGCCGGAAACGGTGCTGCCCTCGATTGTCCCGCCCGCATAGGCAGCAGAGACAGAATTCTCAGAGGGACCGTCCTTCTCCAGCAGCAGGGCCGCCCGATAGGGCTCCGGGGGATCCCCGGGCCGGGCGTGCATGCCCTCAATGGGCGCGTCGATATAATCCGTAATGACCAGCCGGATATCGCCGGTGTATTCGCCGGGCGCCGGGTCGATCTCCACACCGCCCACGACCACAGTCAGCAGCTTGCCCTCCGGAGCGGATAGTCTGCCGTTTGGACCGACGATCAGTTTTTCAAGCGATATGCTCTCGTTCACAAGGCAGATGTCGTTTACTTGCATGGAAAGGACTCCTTTCGAGGTGATACCCTTATTTCAGCAAGAACCGTGCCGGATCGAACGGAAAATAGATTTCAGTTGCATTTTGGCAAAAAAATTGCTATAGAAACATACAGAAATACCAGGAGGTGCTTGTATGACTGTACTGCTTAAAAACGCTGTCCTGCTGGACTCCGTCCGAAACAACGAATCCGCCGATGTGCTGGTGGATGGCAGCACGATCAAGGCCATCGGCCGCGATCTGGGGCCTGCCGACCGTGAATTTGACCTGTCCGGGTGTACGCTGCTGCCCGCCTTTATCGACGCCCACGTCCACGTGGCGGTGGACGACAGCGCGTTCCGGGAGGACGCCATCCGGGCCTGGGCCTACAACGGAGTCTCCACGGTCCGGGAGCTGGGCATGCTGTCTCAGCTCAGTCAGGATGATTACGCCAGATGGATCGGGACCGTTAACAGCCAGCCGGAGAATGCTACGGTCGTGGCCGTGGGCAACTACATCGACGTGGCCGGAGGCTACGGCGCTGGTCCCAATCCGAATCATCCGGTGGGGACGCTGATCACAACGGCGGAGGAGGCCGCCGACGAGGTAAGCGTTCACCATGAGCTGGGCTATCCCGGCATCAAGATCGGCATTCACGATGGCCGCATGGACTCAACGCCCCACCTGAGTCCGGAGATGGCGAAGGCCATCTGCGACCGGGCCAGGGAGCACGGCATGTGGGTGGCCGCGCATATCGGCATCTGCCGGGGCGCACAGTTCATGCTGGACGCCGGGGTCCGGGAGCTGGCCCATACGCCCAGCGATCCCATGCCCGACGAAATGATCCGGTTTATGGCGGAGCACGGCGTGGTCATGGACACCACGGTCGGCGATCCGGACAAGGCCATGGAGCCCCCTCCCGGCATGCTGATGCCCGGCGGCCCGGGCGGTCCCGGCGGGGACGCACCCATGGGTCCCCCGCCCGGTATGGTCATGCCATCCCCCGAGGAGAAGCGGAAACAGTGGAAGACCATGGTGGAAAACCTGGGCCGCTACCACAGGGCGGGCGGCAGGGTCGTCATCGGCACGGACCTGATCCACAGCCGCGATTTCATGAAAGACGCGGTGATCCCTGTGCCGGAGCTGCGGGCGCTGACCGGAGCCGGGTTCACGCTGCAGGAGGCCATTGCCGCCGGCACCATCACCGCGGCGGAGGTGGTCGGCACCGGTAAGGAGGAAGGCCTGATCGAAGAAGGCCGCCTTGCCAACCTGGTGGCGGTCAGCGGGCCTGTGGACGAGAGCTTCGCCGCCCTGGACCGGGAGAATATCAGACTGGTGCTGCACCGGGGCGCTGTGATCCGCAGCGAGCTGTAGGGTTCCAGATTTTACACGGGCCGTACAATTTTTGGACTCCATCCCTTGAAAAGTTCTGAATACCGTGGTATAAAGGAGATGCCGGCAATGGCGAATTATTGGATCATTCCAGAGGAACCGAGGTGCATCTGCTTGGAACACGTGATCACATTGTCCCGCCGGGATATGGAGGTCGCCGCGCCCGTGATTGACACGATCCTTGACAACACGGTGGACGCCGCCGCCCTGATCAGCCGGGAGCGCCGGGTCATCTACCTTTCCAAGGGGTTTGAAGAGCTGACCGGCCAGTCGCTGGCGGAATATCAGGAACATCTGATCGATGAACTGAAGATCGACGGGCAGGCCCATATCGACCGGGTGCTCTCCGACGGCGTCCGTCAGATGGCGGTTCCCATGGAGGTGGGTTCCCGCAGACTCCTGACCAATCTGGTGCCCATCGTCTCCGACGGCGAGATCATCGGCGTGATGCTGCTCATCGTTTTCCGCTCCACCGCGGTGCTCAAGCGGGCGATCCAGACTCTGGAGCGAAGCCTGGAGCAGACGGAAACAGTCACGCCGGAATCCGGAAGAACCTCCGGATACACGTTCTCGGACTTCATCGGAGAGGCGGAGAATGTGGTCCTGACCATCGAGCAGTGCCAGCGGATCAGCCAGACCTATCATCCGGTGCTTCTGATCGGCGAGACGGGCGTGGGCAAGGAGATCATCGCCGACGCCATCTACCACGAGTACAGTCAGGGCCGGACGATCCCCTTCGTCAAGATCAACTGCTCCGCCATCCCCCGGGATCTGCTGGAATCGGAGCTGTTCGGCCACGAAAAGGGCGCGTTCACCGGCGCGACCAGCCTGAAAAAAGGAAAATTTGAGCAAGCCGCAGGCGGCGTGCTGCTGCTTGACGAGATCGGAGAAATGAGCTTTGAACTCCAGAGCAAGCTGCTCCGGGTGCTGGAGGCCCGGGAGTTTGAGCGGATCGGCGGCAGCCGGGTAATCCCCATGCGCGCCCGGATCATCGCCTCCACCAACCAGGATCTCAAGCGGCTGGTGGCGGAGGGAAAATTCCGGATGGATCTATATTACCGTCTCAACACCTTTGAGATCAATATCCCGCCGCTCCGCGCCCACAAGGAGGACATCCCCCTTCTGATCCAGCACTTCATCGATCAGGACGGCCTGAAGCTGGAGTTCAATCAGGACGCCCGGGAGATGCTGATGCGGTACGACTGGCCCGGGAATGTACGGGAGCTGCGGAACGTGCTCAACCGCATGAGTTTCCTGTATCCCAACACCGTGATCGGGATCAAGCAGGTCTACAACGCCACCGGAGACATGTTCCATCTGGTGCATCTGCCGGAGTACCGCAGTCAGCTGGACCCGATCCCCGAACCGACCATGGACAGGCAGGGCAACCCGCTGCCGCCGAAGGCGGAATCCGCCGCCCAAGCGGACCCGGCCCCTGCCGGCACCCCATCGCCGTCAGACCCGGAGGAGCCTCTCCTGACGCTGGCCGAATACGAAAAGCAGGCGGTGCAGCGTGCGATCGAGCAGGCCCACGGCAATCTGACCGAGGCAGCGGCGCTGATCGGCGTCAGCCGGTCCACCATGTACAACAAGGCCAAGCGCTACGGTTTGATCCCGTAGCGGAAACAAACTGCGAAAACCCCTGAGGCGTCTTCGGAAAGGGACGTCTCAGGGGTCTTTTCTGCTGTCGGTGCAGCCGGTCGGATATGCGTATCAGAACTGGTGGGTCACGGAGTAGGCGTCCCGGGTCCCGGTGTGGATGTTGCCCACGGTCCGGCAGTCGCCGATCATGTAGAAGTCCCCGGCGCAGCCGTACAGCGCCATGGCTTCCTCCTGATGGGCCTCCATGCCGCCCAGGGCCACCACACTGTCGCAGGCAATGCGCTGGAGCTTGCCCTCCGCGTCCCTGTATTCCACCCATCCGTCGCCCACGGCCGTTGCCGCCGCATGGGGAATGAAGTCGAAATTCGGCAGCGCCGCGTAGAATTCCTGGATGGTCTCCCGGTAGTGAATGGGGGTCGCGTCCAGAGCAAGGCCCTCCTGCCGGGTCAGGACCGTGACCTGGTGCCCGTTCTCAGCCAGATAGATGCCCGCCTCCGTGCCGGACTCGCTGCCGCCGATGACCACGCATTTCTTCCCGAATTCCGCTTCACGGCCGAAGGTCTCAAAGACGGTCTTTGCCCGCTCCGCCCCGGGGATGGGCGGCAGCTTGGGGGTGGCGCCCAGGGCGGCGATCAGCACGTCATAGTGCTCCGGCACCAAAACCTCCGGGGTGGCTTTCGTATTCAAGCAGATTTTAACTCCGGTTTTTTTCAGCTGCGCGATCAGGTACTCCCGGTAGTTCACCAGCGGCCACTTGAAGGTGGGCGCATCCATGAGCTTCAGCTGCCCGCCCAGCCGGTCGGACGCCTCATAGAGCGTCACGTCGTGGCCCCGCTCCGCCGCGTAGAGGGCCGCCCGCATGCCCGCCGGACCGCCGCCCACCACGGCGACCTTTTTCGGCGCGCCGGCGGGCCGGGTCAGCTTGCTTAGCTTGTGGGCAATCCCGATCTCCGGGTTCACCGTGCAGAAGCTCAGCCAGGGCCCGGTCAGCGACGGCACATGGCACTTGTTGCACCGGACGCAGGGCAGAACGTCCTCGCCCCTGCCCTCCTTTGCTTTCTGATAGTAGTCCGGATCCACGAAGAACGCCCGGGCGCCGCCGATCAGGTCCGCCTTGCCGGAGGCGATGGCGTCCTCGCAGTCGTCCAGGTTCTGGAATCCGCCGATGGGCTCGCAGAGAATGGAGGTGCCGCTGGCCTTCACCGCCGCGCAGGCGTCCAGGGTGTAATACTTGTGGAGCCTGGAGTTATAGCCGGTGGGGTGGTTCTTATTGGAACTCTGACAGCTTCGATGGTGGTTCCGCCCGGCTCCTCCGGGGTGATCTGTACCTCGATGGGGAAATCCCGGCCGCAGAGCTCCTTGATCCGGCCGCACAGCTCCAGCAGGAACCGGGCCCGGTTCTCCAAAGAGCCGCCGTACTCGTCCGTGCGCTTGTTGGTAATGGGCGAAAGGAACCGGGAGAACAGGGTGGCCCGGTAGGCAAAGTGCAGGGTGCACAGGTCAAAGCCCAGGGTCTGGTAGTACCGGATCCGGCGGGCGTTCTGCTCGATGATGTCCCGGATCATCTCATGGGTCAGTTCTTTGGCCTCCCGGCCGCCCCGCATCATCACGCCCACGTTGTAATCCACCTGGCCGTCCCGGAAGTTGGTGCTTGTCGCACCGGACATATCCACCGCAGGAACGGCATACACGTCGTACATGGGATCCGGTGCGACAAAGGGCATCACGGCCAGGGAGATATAGGAGCCGTAGTAATGCACCTGATCCGCCAGCTGACAGATGTAGTTTTCCACGCTGGGGTCACCGTCCAGATTGAACATGGGAAACCGGCGGCCGTCCTCGTTGAAGGACTCCCGCTGCTTCTGGTTGGTCCAGTCGGCAAAGGTGACGATGGCCGCGCCGTTCCGGGCGCAGGACGTCACATGGTTGATGACGCTCTCGGCGGGCCAGGACTCAGGACCCTGCAGGAAGTGCGGCAGAGAGTTGCCGGAGACAAAGCGGCTTTTCAATACCAGCTTTCCCACCCGGATCGGCGACAGGACGTTTGCATATTTTTTCACAGAAATCACACTCCTCAGACTTATTTTACTCCGGTTTTCCCCTGGATACAAGCGTAAAATTCCCGTGCGGCCCTTCTGCATCTGTATCCATGATACAGAGATCATCAGAAAGATCAGCCGTCTCCCTCCGATCTGTGCCCGTACGCGAAAAACCGGTCCCACGCTATGTGGAAATGTCCTTGAGCAACCGCGCCCGGCATGTTATAATTTCAGAAAACAGACAGCGGCAAGATGGCCTGTGGCCGTCTTTATCCCACGAGCAGATTTCAAGGAGCTGCAGAAAAAGACGTCCTCTCCCTTGCTGGTTTGAAGGATCGGACGTTTTTCACTGTCAGCAACAGCCGCTTCAGCGTGGCCTCTCATCACCTCTGCAAGCTGTGCAGGGATGCTGGCTTTACCCGGAGGGCCCGGCGCTGTTCAATCAGGCGGGGGCTCTGATCATGGGCATCCGCCGCGGAGACGGCATCCCGGCGGCCTCTGTGACGGCGGAGGATTGACGAGTTATCCTTGCAGCGGTTATGCTCTTTTCAAAATGATGGCTGTATGATAAGATTGATCTGTCGAACGCGGTGATTGCGGAAATACGAGATAGGAGGCTGTTTATGGCGATACTCTCTATGGCAGTATCCATTGTGGTGCTGGGCATTCTGTACAGAAGGATGATCGGACGAGAGGTGCCTGAACCAATCACAATACAACAGGCGCTCGTTCCTGTGGGACTTGGCATCCTGTCATTGGCGATATCATTTCTGTTCACGCTTGCAAGCGCGGCACTTCTCTTAAAGCTGGGATACGTCCGTGATGCGCAGCCTCTGTGGATCCAGTCCATAATCAGTGCACTGATAGCCGCGGGCCTTTCGGAAGAGCTGAGCAAGTTTCTGATGATTCTCATCGGAATCACCATCTTTCGCTCCAAAATTAAAAACGTGTACGAGTATGTCCTGGCAGGAGCGGCTGTTGGGTTCGGCTTTACGATATTCGAGGAATATCTCTATGGATCCGAACTCGCAAATATGCTCTTCAGACTCGTTTTGATCACGCTTCACATGTTATTCAGCATGATCATGGCCTACTTCCTCGGCAGAGCGAAATATCAAAAACTTCGTGGCGAGGGTTCCGCTGCAGGGAGTTATGTGCTGGCATTTCTTATTCCGATTGCCCTGCACACCATATATGATGCGTGCACAGGATTGAACCCGTTGCTGTCATCTGACGATGATGGCGCTGTGATGATTGGGTTTGCTATCGCTGCGCTGGGAACCGTTGTCATGTTCGTTCTCCAGATTATCCTTCTCATCCGATTCAAAAAGCGTGCGGAAAAGCTTTCGATGATGCTTTTCACGGAGCCATAAATAAAGATTCATGAAATGTTCCGCGGAACACGGCAGTATTTGCTCTGATCAAAACGCAGCAAAAACAATCTAAGGGAGGTCATCAGGCATGACGGGAAGAACGTTTGAACTCAATGAAGACACCTTATCCATTATTGAGGAAATAGGCACGCATATGCCTGGTGGATTCTTTATTTACAGGGCGGATGAGCCTGAAGATCTGATTTATGCCAACAAGGCTGTGCTCGGCATCTACGGCTGTACCAGCTTGGAGGAATTCAAGGACCTGACGGGATACACCTTCCGTGGGATGGTGTATCCGGAAGACTATGACAGGATCAGCTCCTCCATCGCACATCAGACCAGTTCCAGCGAAAATCAGATGGATTATGCCGAGTACCGCATCATCCGGAAGGATGGCGCCATCCGCTGGGTGGACGACTATGGGCATTATGCAGAAACCAGGAATTACGGCGGAATCTACGTCGTGTTCATCTCCGACATCACGGATAAAAAGCTTCAGCTGGAAACGGACACAGCTACGAGGGATGCCGTCATTTCCACGCTGACAACCGCCTATAACACCGTGTACCTGATCGATGATGTAGTCACCGAGCAGATGTCACTTTATCATACGGACCTGGATGAGATCCATAATGAGGCCATCCGCAACGCACTGAGCCACCTCCGGTATACCGAAACCAAGACGGAATATGTTAACACCATGGTTGCGGAGGAAGACCGGGACCGGATGCAGGAACAGATGAGCCTTCCGTATATCCTGAAAAGATTTGAAACCTGTGACCGATTCTCAGTCAATTTTATTCGCGCTCTGAACTCCGGACCGCGGCATTACCGGATCGACTTCGGCAAAATCCACATGCCTGGCGGAAGGCTCGGCGTCATGATGGGCTTTAAGGATATCGACGATGAAGTCCGGCAGGGACGTGCCTATCAAAAAGCACTTGACGACGCGAGAAAAGCCAAAGCAGAAAACCGCAGGCTGAATGAAGAGGTTCAGTCGGCAGCCAAGCTGGCCGAGCTGATGGGCTCTGCCTCTTCACTGCTGACCAATATGCCTGCCATGAGCTTTTCCAAGGAAATCGAAACAGGCAAATATCTTGCCTGCAACCAGGCCTTTGCGGAATATGCCGGGAAAACGAAGCCCGAGGAAGTCGTCGGTCTGACTGACCATGAAATCTTTGATTCGGCTACGGCGGATCATTTTGTGGAAGATGACCGCAAGGCAGTGGCCATGGACAAGGCCTACGTGTTCTTCGAGGACGTGCCTGACGCCACGGGAACCATTTTCCGCAAATCTGCAGACGACCAAAATCACCTTCCGGGAACCTTCCGGACGGCTCTGCCTGCTGGGCATGTGTGTGGATGTTACCGAATTGGCCCGAATCAAGACCGCCGAAGCGGAAGCACGGGCAAAACAGCAGGAGCTTGAAGAAAAGCTTGCTTTGCATGAGCAGCTGCTGGCTCAGGAAGACCGTCATAAGGAGCTCGACAGCATGATCACCGCCATGGCGTCCGACTATCGGAGTGTTTACCTTGTCGACGTGGACGAAGATGATGCTGTTTGCTATCGGGCTGACACGGCAGAACCGGGCCAGACCCCTGTGGGTGTACACTTTCCCTATCACGCGCGGTTCACCGAATACTGCGAAAAGTACGTGGATCAGGAATACAAGGAAGGATTCCTTCGCTTTATCGCGCCTGATCATGTGAGGCTTGCGCTGGAGACAGAGTCCATCATAGCATATCGCTATCTGGCGAGAAGAAACGGCGCGGAATACTACGAGATGCTGCGCATGGCTGGTGTTCGTCATCCCGGAGAGCGTGATGATAACACCGTTCACAAGGTTGGCGTGGGTTTCACGGTAATTGATGCGGAAATGCGGGAATCCATGGCAAAGAATCATGCGCTGGCGGAAGCGCTTGCCGCGGCGAAGGAGGCCAGTAAAGCGAAAACGGCTTTCCTGTCCAATATGAGCCATGAGATTCGTACGCCGATGAACGCCATTATCGGCCTGAACAACATCGCCATGAACGAGCCGTCAGCCAGCGACAAGGTGAAGGAGTACCTGGTCAGGATCGGCACATCCGCCAATCACCTGCTGAGCATCATTAACGATATTCTGGATATGAGCCGTATCGAGTCGGGCCGTATGACGATCAGAAGCGAGGAATTCTCCTTTGCCAAGGTGCTCGAACAGGTGAATACGATCATCAGCGGTCAGTGCCGGGAACGGGGCCTGAAATATGACTGCCAGATGAGCGGAGACGTGAGAGACTATTATATCGGCGACGACATGAAGCTGCGCCAGGTGATGATCAACATCCTCGGCAATGCAGTCAAGTTCACTCCGGAAGGCGGTTCGGTTTCTTTTGCGATAGAAACAGTCGCACAGTTTGAAGGAAAAACCACGCTTCGCTTTACCTTCAAAGATACCGGCATCGGCATGAGCAAAGAATACCTGCCAAAGCTCTTTGACGCGTTCTCACAGGAGGATTCCTCCTCTACAAGCAAGTTCGGCAGCACAGGTCTGGGCATGCCCATCACCAAAAGCATCGTCGAGATGATGAACGGCAATATTGAGGTGGAAAGCAAAAAGGGGGAAGGCACGACCTTCACTGTCACTGTGACTTTGCTCGATTCAGAACGGGCATCTGCGGTCCAAGAAGACAACATGGTGCATCCGGACGACATGTGCGTTCTGGTGATCGATGATGATCCTGTCGCCTGCGAACATGCACAAATCGTTCTTGGCCAGGTCGGAATCCGCTGTGAGAAGGCGCTGTCCGGTTTTGACGGTATTGAGATGGTTAAGCTGCGTCATGCCCGACGGGAGCCCTACAACCTGATTCTGGTGGACTGGCGGATGCCTGAGCTGGATGGTGTGGAAACCACAAGGCAGATTCGGGGGATTGTCGGACATGAAACACCTATCATCATCCTGACCTCCTACAGTTGGGAGGATATTGCCGAAGAAGCTCTGGAAGCCGGCGTGGATACTTTTGTTGCCAAGCCATTGTTCGCCGGGACGGTCATGGATGAGTTCCGGGATGCCTTCAAGAAAAAGAATGCTCGCCTGGAAAAGGAAACAGCAGACCTGAAGGGGCGCCGTGTGTTGCTGGCGGAGGACATGGCGGTGAATGCGGAAATCATGATGATGGTGCTCTCCATGCGCGAAATCGAAGTGGAGCATGCAGAAAACGGACGGGTAGCCACCGAAATGTTCGCCGGCCGCGAGCCCGGGTATTACGATGCTGTCTTAATGGATATGCGCATGCCGGAGATGGATGGTCTGGAGGCAACCCGGACTATTCGAGCGATGAACAGAGAGGACGCTAAGACCATCCCGATCATCGCCTTGACAGCCAACGCCTTTGACGAGGACGTTCAGCGCAGCATGCAGGCGGGGTTGAACGCACACCTGTCCAAGCCCGTGGAGCCGGAAGCTTTGTTCAGGACACTGGAGAGCCTGATTCAGGTTTGATTGGAACTCCCTGATACGGCTCTCTCGGGCGGTGAGGATCGGCCGGACATCCCGTGAACACAGGCCCTCGCCATTTTGCGGCAGGACCAGCGGCCCGTCAAGGCTTGGGAGAAAAAGGACGCCGTGAAGGGCTATCCGGTGTGGCTTTCCCGGCAAACGCCCCTTGAGAATCCATGCCGGGCATGGTATAATTTTTTCACTTATCAGTATACAAGGAGTTGTGAAGATATATGAAATTAGGTATCGCTGGATCGGAGCCTGTTTCATACAACTCCACGCATCCTGATAAAAACTCATAAATCCCTTTGGTTTCAAGCACTTTCGGCGTCTGCCCCGTTCATAAGGCACTACATAAATTTACGATTCTTCATGCCCCAATTGGGGCATGGTGGGTCAGAATTGAATCAGGGATGAGCGCAATGCAGATCACTATTGTGTACGAATCCAAAAAGCGGATCACCAAGCCAGTTGACTTCGGTGATCCGCTTTTTCTTATATCAGATTGTAACAGACGTTCTTTCCGTACTTCTAAAGATCGTGCTGATTATGAAGTGTCCTGCATCGTATGTACCCATGTCCGGGCTTTCTCAGCCAGATGGTCTGAACATGGTTTCAATGCATCCAGGGAGACGCCGATGCAATCAGAGTGTCCGTCCGGATCGTGGTGCGCTGAATCACGCCCGCAGCCTCTGCAGGCGCCGCGCCGTCAAACTCCACGATCACATACTTTCCGGAGCCGGACTGGCGCTCCGCACCCGGATTCAGCTCGGCTGTGGAGTTGACGTAGATATTTTGAATCGCCACATCCAGCCGGTTTCCGTCCTTGTCATAGAAGTCATAGGGGTCCATGACAATCTCGATATCTGTGCGGACCGAGCCGTCCAGGCCGAGGATGGAATCCCCCTTCAGGTTGACCACCAGGCCCTCCATATCCTTGTCGTATTCAATGGCAACGGCGTCTTTCCCAATGGCCGTAACTCCGATAATGGAGGCGCCTTCCACACCGGCCTCCCAGCTCATGCCCTCCGGCAGCCACCCGGGGATGGCGTCTGCAGCGCCGTTGACCGGCAGCAGCACCGTATTGTAGAACTGCGTTCCGGCGCCCGCTTTTCCAGTCAGGAAGTACAGGGCATTTCCGTCGGCATCGGTGTAGTGGAGCATTCTGGATTCGTCCAGAATCTGATCCTCCGCCAGCTGGAAGGGTTTGTTCAGGTCCAGCTTTTCCCGATGGATCTCGTCCTGACGCTCCTGGGACAGAAGCCACTCATAACCCGCCAGGACCTGACGGCAGCAATAGCCGTTGCTGCCGCCCTCAATGCTCACCCAGTTCAGGCCCAGCTCGTTATCTCTTTTCAGGTAGGCGGCAATATCTTCGTCCCGCTCCGAAAGATCCATGGACTGGGGAACCACATGGTGCTCCAGAGTGTAGCCTGCCAGATCCTCATAGAGATAGGCCAGCTCCTGCCAGGAGTCGTTGGACAGGTAGTTTTCCAGACGGTTCATGATCAGAATGTTGTCATCGGAGATCAGGAAATAGTAGTTATTGGGATCGTGACCCTCCGTGACCGGGTTTCCTTCCGTATCCAGGTAGTGGTCCCAGGTCAGCTCCCCATTGGTGCGGGGATAGTGGAAGGGTGCGGACGCCGCCGTATTGGCGTCGGACATCATATTCCGGGCAAACAGCGCATCCTTGTAATAGTTCTGAGCCCACTGATCCTCGTAGAGCATCAGCCCAGCAAAATAGTTGTCCCGGTTGCGGTTGGTCTCCAGAAGCACCATGCCGCCCACGGACTGGCCGGAGCCGTAGACGTGGTTTTCGTCCACATGATAGGTCTCGATCAGGTAGTCCCAGAGCTGCACCAAAGCATCATACTGAGCCGGAGAGCAGGCGTTGTCGTCCACCCGGGCGGTCACCACGGGAACCACCACGATCAGGCCCTC
>CACYXZ010000091.1 GCA_902778525.1 Oscillospiraceae bacterium
TCCCGGACGGTGGCCATGGTGCAGAAGTATTTCGGCGGCACGCTGCCGGAGACGCAGGAGGCCGACGAGACCCAGGACGCGGAGCTCATCGAACTGGCTTCCGGTCTCAGGGACCGGTATGAGGCCGAGATGGAGAAGTTCCAGTTCCAGAACGGCATCGGAGAGGTGTTCAAGGTCATCTCCCGGGCCAACAAGTATATCGACGAGACGGCGCCCTGGATCCTGGCCAAGGACGAGGCGAAGAAGCCGCGGCTGGCCCGGGTGATGTATAACCTGCTGGAGACCATCCGCATCTGCGGCGCGCTGCTGCGGCCGGTGATGCCCGATACGGCGGACCGGATCATGGAGCGGCTGGGCGGCGCTCCCTCCGAATGGGACAGCCTGGGCAGCTTCGGCGTCCTGCCCCGGACCGTGACGGTCACCGCCGGAGAGGCCCTGTTCCCCCGGATCGACATTCAGAAGGAACTGGCGGCCCTTGCGGAGATCACCAGCGCGCCCGAAGAGGCGCCGGAGCCGGAGGAAGCGCCTGTCACTTTCAAGCCGGAGATCGCCTTCGACGACTTCGAGAAGGTGGATATGACCGTGGTGAAGGTGCTGGAGTGCGAGAACGTGAAGAAGTCCAAGAAGCTGCTTCGCTTCACCCTGGACGACGGCAGCGGAACGCCCCGGCAGATCCTCTCCGGTATCGCCCAGTACTACAAGCCGGAGGACCTTCTGGGCAAGACGCTGGTGGCCTGCACGAACCTGGCGCCCCGGAAGATGATGGGACTGGATTCCTGCGGCATGCTGCTCTCCGCGGAAAAGGGCGAGGGCCTGACGCTTCTGATCCTGGACGACGCCATCCCCGCCGGCGCAAAGCTCTGCTGAGGAACGGCCCATGCGTCTGGACAAATATCTGAAGGTCTCCCGGCTCATCAAGCGCCGGACCGTGGCCAACGAAGCCTGCGACGCGGAGCGGGTCTCCGCCAACGGCCGGGTGGTCAAGGCCAGCTATGACGTGAAGGTGGGCGACGTGCTGGAGATCCGTTTCGGGCAGAAAACGGTGAAGGTCGAGGTCCTGAGCCTCAGCGAATCCACCAAAAAGGCGGACGCTGTGGCCATGTATCGGGAATTACCGTAAAACTGCAATGCCCCGCCGCATCTGCGGCGGGGTTTTTGCGTCGGAATGAATAAAAAAGCGGAAATCGGAAAATACCGGTTGCTTTCCCGATGTAATGTGTTATAATAAAAACACAACAAGCTGTGAGGTGTGCTGATGAACACGCATTCCAATCGATTTTACGGCTATTTTACCTGCGCCTTCTGGGGCGCGGGCAATTGTCATAAATCGGTGGAATCATAACCTTCAATAGAAGCATACTTTCTGACGCTCCTGCTGAATGTTTGATTCAGGCGGGAGCTTTTTTCATGCAGAGAAAGGGGTAATTCACAATGGTCATAATCATGAAGCCCGGTACCAGCCGTGAGCGCATCGAGGCGCTGGCCCATGAGCTGGAGGTCCAGGGCCTGAAGGTGGGCATTACCAACGGCGTGGGCTGCTCGATCCTGGGACTGGTAGGCGACACCAGCCATCTGGATGCGGATGATCTGATCCTCCACGAGGGCGTGGAGCGGGTCATGCGGGTCCAGGAGCCCTATAAAAAGGCGAACCGGAAGTTCCATCCGGACGATACGGTGGTGGACGTGGCGGGCGTTCCTGTGGGCGGGGAGCACTTCACGGTCATCGCCGGACCCTGCTCGGTGGAAAACGAGGCCCAGATCACGGAGGTGGCCCGGGACGTGCAGGGAAGCGGCGCCCAGCTCCTGCGGGGCGGCGCCTTCAAGCCCAGAACCTCCCCCTATTCCTTCCAGGGCATGGGCGTTCAGGGACTGGAGCTGCTGCTGAAGGCAAAAAAGGCCACGGGCCTGCCCATCGTGACCGAGATCATGAGCCCCCGGTACTGCGAGATTTTTGAAAACTGCGTGGATCTGGTGCAGATCGGCGCCCGGAATATGCAGAACTTCGACCTGCTCAAAGAGGTGGGCAAGATGTCAAAGCCCGTTCTGCTCAAGCGGGGCCTCTCCAACACCTACGAGGAGTGGATCATGTCCGCGGAGTACATTATGAGCGAGGGCAACGAGAACGTGATCCTCTGCGAGCGGGGCATCCGCACCTTTGAGACCTACACGAGAAATACGCTGGATGTGGCGGCCATCCCCAGCCTCCGGCGCATGACCCATCTGCCCATTATCGTGGACCCCAGCCACTCCGGCGGGGCGGCCTGGCTGGTGGAGCCGCTGACGCTGGCGGCCATCGCGGCCGGCGCGGACGGCATCATCGTGGAGGTCCACAACGATCCGCCCCATGCCCTCTGCGACGGCAAGCAGAGCCTGACGCCGGAGCAGTTTGACGCGCTGATGGTCAAGGCCCGGGGTCTGGCACAGTTCATGGGGAAACAGATATGAAGACACTGACGGTGAATCTGCCCGGACGGGCATACGATATTGTCTGCGGCAGGGGACTGCTGGACCGGGCGGGAGAGCTGCTTCGGCCGGTGCTCCGGGGAGATCTGGCGGTGATCGTCACCGACTCCAACGTGGAGCCCCTCTATGCCGCACGGCTGGCCCGGAGCCTCCACGGGGCCGGATTCCGGGCCGCGATCCTGGAGATCCCTCCCGGGGAGCAGAGCAAGACCCCGGAGGTCCTGGCGGAGCTGTGGGAGCAGATGGCGGATCTGGGGATCACCCGGTCGGACAGCGTGATCGCTCTGGGCGGCGGCGTGGTGGGGGATCTCAGCGGATTTGCCGCCGCCACGATCCTGCGGGGCGTCAGCTTCGTGCAGATTCCCACGACCCTGCTGGCCCAGGTGGACTCCTCCGTGGGCGGCAAGGTTGCGGTGGATCTGGAGGCGGGCAAGAATCTGGCCGGCGCCTTTTATCAGCCCAAAATGGTGCTGATGGATCCGGACACGCTGAAGACGCTCCCGGACCGGGAGTTCCGCTGCGGCATGGCGGAAGTCATCAAGTACGGCTGCATCCGGGATCGGGCGCTGTTTGACCGCCTCGCGGAGGACGGCGGCCGGGAGAGGGTCATGGCCCATGTGGAGGAGATCCTGCTGCGCTGCTGCGACATCAAGCGGCAGGTGGTGGAGCAGGACGAAATGGACACGGGACTGCGGATGCTGCTGAACTTCGGTCACACGCTGGGCCATGTCTACGAAAGGGCCTACGGCTACGAGCGGTACAACCATGGAGAAGCCGTTGCGGCGGGCATGACCGCCGCCGCCGGACTGGGGACCCTGCTGGGCGTCACACCGGAGGGAGTCAGGGGTGAGATCGAAGCGCTCCTGCGGCAATACGGCCTGCCCACGTCCATCGCGGCCGGGCAAAAGGACTATGCCGCGGCCCTGACCAAAGACAAAAAGAGCGACGGTGGGCAGATCTCCTTCGTGGTCCTGCGGGAGATCGGCCGCGCCGAGACCGTAAAGCTGGAGAAGGCAAAGCTGCTGGATCTGATTCGGGAGGCGGGACTTTGAACGTGACAATCTGGCCGGGGAAGCTGGCGGGGACAATCGTGCCGCCCTCCTCCAAATCCCAGGGACACCGGTATGTGATCGCGGCGGCGCTGGCGGCGGGGGAGAGCGTGATCGGAAATCTCAGCTTTTCCGAGGACATCGAGGCCACGCTCCGGTGCATGGAGACGCTGGGCGCAATCGTGAAGCGGCAGATGGACGGAGCGACCCTCCGGGGCGGTCCGTGTCCGGCGGAGATCCCGGTCCTGGACTGCGGAGAATCCGGGTCCACCCTGCGGTTCCTAATCCCGGTGGCCCTGGCGCTGGCGGGAGGCGGAGTATTTCGCGGCCGGGGCAGACTGATGCAGCGGCCCCAGGAGCCCTATTTCGCCATATTTCGTAAAAAGGGAATTGCCTTTTCCGCGGAAGGTGATACACTTACAATCAAAGGAAGGCTCACGCCCGATGTGTTTGAGCTGCCGGGCAATGTGTCCAGTCAGTTCATCACGGGCCTGATGTATGCCCTGCCCCTGCTGGATGGAGACAGCGAGATCCGGCTGACCTCTCCGCTGGAGTCCGCCGGGTATGTGGACATGACCCGGGACGCGCTGAAGACCTTCGGTGTTGAGATCTGTGACATACCCGGCGGCTGGGAAATACCGGGCCGGCAGCGTTATTGCCCTGCCAAAGTGAGTGTGGAGGCCGACTGGTCTCAGGGGGCCTTTTTCCTGGCGGCGCTGGGCCTGGGCCACGATCTTACGATCAAGGGTCTGAATTCGTCCTCCTGTCAGGGGGACCGGATCATTCTGGACTACGAAAAGAAGCTGGATGGGGCCGGAACGGTGGAGCTCAATGTCCGGAACTGCCCGGATCTTGTGCCCGCCCTGGCGGCCCGTGCCGCCTTGCGGGACGGAGAGATCACCCGGATCGAAAACGCTTCACGGCTCCGCCTCAAGGAGAGCGACCGGCTCGCCGCGGTGACGGATGTGCTCCGGACCATGGGCGCCGGGGTGACGGAGGAGCCGGAGAGACTGACCATACTCGGAAGGAACCGGCTCCGGGGCGGCGTGACCGTGGACAGCTGGAACGACCACCGGATCGCCATGATGGCGGCGGTGGCGGCCCTGAGCTGCGAGGCGCCTGTGACGGTCGCCGGAGCGGAGTGCGTCAGGAAATCCTATCCGGGCTTTTGGAACGATTTAAAAGGGCTTGGGGCGGTACTGGAGGTATCGGAATGAAGTATACGGTGTTTGGGGAATCCCACGGACCGGCCATCGGCGTGGTGCTGACAGAGGTGCCCTCCGGAATCCCGGTGGATATGGCGCTGATCGAAAAGGAGCTTTCCCGCCGGGCAACCGGAAAGAATGCCCTTTCCACCGCACGGAAGGAGGCGGATCGGGTGGAGATCCTCTCCGGCGTCTTTGCAGGCCGGACCACGGGGACGCCCCTGTGCATGGTGATCCGCAACACCGATCAGCACTCCCGGGACTATGAGGCCATCCGGGATCTGGCCCGGCCGGGCCACGCGGATCTGCCGGGCTTCGTGCGGTATGACGGATATAACGACTACCGGGGCGGCGGCCACTTTTCCGGCCGGCTCACCGCCCCCCTGACGGCGGCGGGCGCCCTGGGCAAGATGATCCTGCGGGAGAAGGGGATCCTGACGGCGGCGCACATCGCCTCCGTGGGCGGGATTCGGGACGATGGGATAGACATGGCACAGCCGGATATGGAGGCCCTGCTGTCCTGCGGAGAGAAGGACTTTCCCGTGCTCTCCGACCCGGCCGGTGCACAGATGCAGCAGCTGATCCTCCGGTGCCGGGAAGAGAACGACAGCGTGGGCGGCGCCATCGAGTGCGTTGTGACGGGACTGCCGGCGGGCCTTGGAGCGCCGGACTTCGACCGGAACGCGGAGACCTGCTTTGCCCGGCATCTGTTCGCGATCCCCGCCGTGAAGGGTCTGGAGTTTGGAAGCGGGTTCGGACTCTCCGAAATGCGCGGCAGCGAGGCCAACGATCCCTGGCGGCGCGGCATGGACGGGCCGGAGACGGAGAGCAATCACAACGGCGGCATCCTGGGCGGCATTACCACGGGAATGCCGGTGGTGTTCCGGGTGGCAGTCAAGCCCACGCCCTCCATCGGAAGACCGCAGAAAACCATCAATATGCGGTCCGGGGAGGAGACGGAGATCACCGTCACCGGACGGCATGACCCCTGCATCGTGCACCGGGCGGTGCCGGTGGTGGAGGCGGCGGCTGCCCTGGCGGCGCTGGAACTCTTGGAGGGAGGAAGCGGAATTGGATGACCTGAACCGGCTTCGCGGCGACATTGACGAGATCGACCGCCGGATCGTAGAGCTGTTTGAGCGGCGCATGGCTGTGACGGAGCAGGTGGGCCGGTACAAGCAGGCCCATCATATCCCGGTGCTGGACAACCGGCGGCAGCAGCAGGTGCTGGAGAGCAAGGCCGCCCTGCTGGGCGATCCGTCCCTCCGGGCGGACGTGACCATGCTCTATGAGACCATCATGGGCCTGTCCCGGCGGCAGCAGCGAAGGATCGTCCGGGAAGGAACGGAGGAGCCCAATTACGCCCGGATCCGGGCCGCCATGGATGCCCTCCGGCAGCCGGTGGAGCACCCGGTGGTCACCTATCAGGGAGAGCCGGGGGCATACAGCGAGCAGGCTGCGGCGGATTTCTTCGGCAGCGCCGCGGAAATCCGGGGCCTTCCCCGGTTCGAGGACGTGTTTCTGTCCATCCAGGAGGGGCGGGCGGATTACGGCGTGGTGCCCATTGAGAACAACTCCACCGGCGCCATCCGGCAGATCTACGATCTGCTGGCTCAGTATGAGTTTCATCTGGTGGGGGAGACCACGGTACGGGTGGAGCACTGTCTCTGCGCGCCCCCGGGCGCGGACCTTGGTTCCATCACCCACGTCTACTCCCATGAGCAGGGACTGTTCCAGTCGGAACGGTTTTTGGGCGAGCATCCGGACTGGTTCAAGGTCCCGCACCTGGATACCGCGGGCAGCGCGAAGTTCGTGGCGGAGAGCGGCGATATCACCAAAGCCGCCATCTGCTCGGAACGCGCGGCAGAGTTGTACGGACTTCAGATCCTGGCCCGGAAGGTGAATTACAGCGCCGTCAACACCACCCGGTTCGTGGTGGTGTCTCCCCGCCTGGAGCTGCGGGAGGGGGCCGATAAGATCAGTGCTGTGCTGACCACGCCCCACGAATCCGGCTGCCTCCATGAGATCCTCGGCATATTTGCGGTCAACGGCCTGAATATGGTCAAGCTGGAGTCCCGCCCGATCCCGGGGAAGAGCTGGGAATACATGTTCTTCATCGAATTCACCGGAAGTCTCGCCGATCCCGGTATGGACGGCGTGCTCCGGGAGATCGGACAGACCGCCGCGGAATTCCGCGTGCTGGGCAATTTCCGTTCCAATCTGGAGGGAAACACATGAAGAACCTCTATCTCATCGGCATGATGGGCTGCGGGAAAAGCACCTGCGCCCGGCTCCTGGGAGAGCGTCTGGGGATGCCGGTGCTGGACACGGATGAGGAGATTCAGCGCGGTGCCGGCCTGACCGTCAGCGAGATCTTTTCCCGGTATGGGGAAGCGTATTTCCGGCAGTTGGAAACTGAGACCTTGCGCACCATCTCGGAACGGGAGGACCTGATCGTGGCCTGCGGCGGGGGACTGCCCCTGCGGGAGGAGAACCGGAGGCTTCTGCGGGAGAGCGGCACGGTGATCTTTCTGGACCGGGATCCGGGGAAAATCTATGACACGGCGGATATGTCCCTCCGGCCGCTGGGACAGGAAGGAAAGGCGGCGTTTCTGGAACGGTTCCGGAATCGGGAACCTCTTTACCGGGCGGCGGCCCATATCGTGATCGGGGATTTTGAAACCCCGGAGAAGACGGTGGAAGAGATATTCAAGAGAATTTGAGTTTGTTGAGGTCTTTGCGATATTGTCCCTCCGGGGGCCTACTTCTGCCTCACCAGAAGTAGGCAAGAGTGACCAAAGGGCCCTGCCCTTTGGAATCCCGCCCGCTTGGCGTGACGCT
>CACYXZ010000092.1 GCA_902778525.1 Oscillospiraceae bacterium
GTTTTTTTCTGTTATTCGTACAGCGGGAACCGCTTGACCAGCGCCTCGACTCTGGAGAGCACATCGGCTTTTTTGGCCTCGAACTCAAAGATGCAGTCGGCGATGCAGCCGGCGATCACGTCCATCTCCGCGGGTCCCATGCCCCGGGTGGTGACGGCGGGAGTGCCCAGCCGCAGGCCGGAGGTGACGAAGGGGGAGCGGGTCTCTCCGGGGACAGTGTTCTTGTTGGCGGTGATATGGACCTCGTCCAGATTGTGCTCCAGCTCCTTGCCGGTGCACTTCTCCTCCAGCAGATTTACCAGCATCAGGTGGTTGTCGGTGCCGTCGGAGACCAGTCTGACATTCCGCTCCATCAGGCCGCTGGCCAGTGCCTGGGCGTTGGCGACGATATTCTGCCCGTAGATCTTGAATTCAGGCTTCAGGGCCTCGCCGAAGCACACGGCCTTGGCGGCGATCACGTGCTCCAGGGGGCCGCCCTGGGTGCCGGGGAAAATGGCGGAGTTGATCCGCTTGGCCAGATACTCGTTGTTGGTCAGGATCAGGCCGCCCCGGGGACCGCGCAGGGTCTTGTGGGTGGTGGTGGTGACCACGTCGGCGAAGGGAACCGGGTTCTGATGCACGCCCGCGGCCACCAGACCGGCGATGTGGGCCATATCCACCATGAGCATGGCGCCGTAGCCGTGGGCGATTTCGGCGACCTTCCGGAAGTCGATGGCCCGGGGATAGGCGGAGGCGCCTACCACCAGCAACTTGGGCCGGACCTTGGACACCTGCTTCTGGAGCGCGTCGTAGTCAATGAAGCCGTTCATGTTCACGCCGTAGGAAAGGAAGTTGTAGTTCCTGCCGGACATGTTGGCAGGGCTGCCGTGGGTCAGATGTCCGCCGTGACTCAGATCCATGCCGAGGACCGTGTCGCCCAGATCCAGCAGACCGAAGTACACGGCCAGATTCGCCTGGGCGCCGCTGTGGGGCTGGACGTTGGCGTATTTGGCGCCGAAGAGCCGGCAGGCCCGGTCGATGGCGATCTGCTCCACCTGATCCACATAGACGCATCCGCCGTAATAGCGCTTGCCGGGATAGCCTTCGGCATATTTGTTGGTGAGGACGCTGCCCATGGCGGCCATGACCGCAGGGGAGACGATGTTCTCACTGGCTATCAGTTCAATGTTCTGACGCTGCCGGGTCAGCTCCCGGCCCATGGCCGCGCCGACCTCCGGATCCTGGAGGGTTACCGCGCCGATTGCGTCAAGCATGGATTCGTACATTGGCTTCAATCTCCTTTGTTTCGTCGTAAGATAAGTATAGCGCAGCCTGTCCTCTGGCGCAAGACAAATGTTCGTTTCTGATGGAAAATCAACGTTTTCCACAAAAAAACCTCCGGGAAAGCCGGAGGAGTTTTGCATACACACACATTATTTCACGGTGATGGTCAGGGCCAGAGGGAATTTCACATGGTCCCAATAGAATTCCGCCATGGAAACAGGAGCTGTGTCCTGTCCCGGTACTGCGCCGAAAAAGCGGAGTTTTCCGTCCTCCTCCCGGCGGAAGGCGGCGAAGTGGTTCCACCGGCCGGACCGGTAGAGGATGATCCCGGCGGGGGCGGTCTCGCAGAGCTGCTGGGCGTGAAAGGGGCGAACGGCGAAATTCAGCGGAATGTGCTGGTTGCGGCGCAGCTCCCATACCAGCGCAAAGAGATGGAGTCCCAGATACCCGTGGAACAGAAGGGTCTTTTCCAGCCGCCGGACGATCTCCTCCGGGTCCGGATCCCGCCCCAGAGCGCGGAGCAGGTTGCAGCAGGCGATCCAGCCGCAGCCGTTTTTGTCCGAGGTGACGCCGCCGAAGGAGATGTTGTCGGTTTTGCGCTGATCGATGATAAAGCCGTCAGGAGAGAGGGCTTCCGGCCGCAGTTTCATAGGGCACCTCCGGTTGACTGAGATCAGGGCCGCCCCGGGACGGGACGGCCCCTTTTATCTTACTTACAGGATCATGGCTCTGGAATAGGCTTCCCGGTTGCAGACCTCCAGATTTCCGGCGCCGTTGCAGTCGCCGATGGGATAGAACTCCGTGGTGAGCCCGGCGTATTCAAAGGCCTCCGCGGTCAGCGGAGTCATGCCGCCGCAGATCACGATGCTGTCGCCGGTGACGGTGTGCTCGCCGTCCTCGGTGCGATAGGTGACGGTATTGCCGTCGATCTTCACCGTCTCCGCGCCGGTGATGCCGGTGAGATTGTCGTACATCTCCCAGGCGGGAGCCTCCCGGGCCTCTCCGTTGGGACCGGCCTTGACAAAGGCCATGGTGATGTAGTGGAGCCCCGAGGCGTTGTGAGCCAGCCGCTTCTGCCGGGTCAGGACGGTCACGTCGTGGCCCAGACCGCACAGGTACATGGCCGTCTCCGTGCCGACCTCGCTGCCGCCCACGATGACCACGTGCTTCCCGAGCTTCTCCGGGTGACGGGCCGCCTCCGCCCAGGTGCAGTATTCGGGCAAGATGGCGCCGGTCTCATCCTTCAGGCCGGGGATATTGGGGACGTTGACGGCGGCGCCGGTGGCGGCGATCACCGCGTCATAGCCGCCTGCCACGATCATCTGCCGGGTGGGGGCGCAGTTCATGACCACCTTGACGCCGGACTGCCCCAGCTCGTAGATCAGCCAGTTTTTGAAGTTCTTGATGGGCCATTTGAAGGGGAAGTAGTCCCCATGGAAGAGCTGGCCGCCCAACGTGTCCGTTTTCTCATACAGGGTCACGTCGTGGCCTCTCTGCGCTGCGTAGATGGCGGCCCGCATGCCCGCCGGGCCGCCGCCGATCACGGCGACCTTCTTGGGGGAAGCGCTCTCCTCCACCAGCCGGTGGATTTTGTGTCCCAGTCCCTGCAGGGGATTTACCGAGCAGACGGACACCCAGGGCTGAGGCTCCGGCAGCATCACGCCGTGGCACTTGTTGCACTTTAAGCAGGGGGTGATGTCCTCGCCCCGGCCTTCATAGAGCTTCTTGCCGTACTCCGCGTCGGCCATAAAGGCTCTTGCCAGACCGAACATGTCGCACTTGCCCTCAATGAGATACCGCTCCATCTCGTCCGGCTCCTGGAAGCCGCCGATGGGCTTCATGAGCATTTTGATGCCTGCGGCCTTGGCCTTGACGCAGAAGTCCACCGCCGGGTGGACGCCCTGGGTGAAGTTGTAGCCGGTGGGATGGGAGGCGCAGCCGTCATGCTCCCGGACTTCGAGAATGTCCACCACGTCGTCAAAGAGCCGGCAGAACTCCAGCGCGTCGTCCTCATTGTAGCCGCCGCCCATTTTGGCGTTGCCGCCGTAGCCGTTGTTTTGCTCCCAGGCCAGGACGGCCTCGATGATCCACTTCTTGCCGAATTCCTTCCGCATGGCGGCGCAGATCTCGTGGAACAGGCGGGTGCGGTTTTCCACAGTGTCGCCGGAATACTCGTCGTTCCGGACGCCGCCGGGGGCCATCATCATATCGCACCGGAAGGATACGCCGTCATACCCCAGATGCTTGAAGAGCTTCAGATGCTCCACCGTCAGCGACACTGCTTCACCCATCCGCTCCAGGGGCAGCGGCTCGGTGGGCTTGGCCCGGGGACCGAAGCCCCGTCCGCCGTAGAGGCTATAGCCCTCCGGATAGACAATGGAGGAGGTGACGATGATCTTGGAGCCGTAGAAATGGACCTCCTCGCACATCTGGGACACATAGTTGTGTACCGCCGGGTCGGTCATGTCAAAGGCCTGCATGTGGACCATGTCCATGTCTCTGGGACCCTGCCGCTGGGCGGGATAGTTGTCCCACTCCGCGAAGTTCACGATGGCGGCGCCGTTCTTCGCCAGGTTCGCGGCGAAGGCCCGGTAGCCGTCCGCCGGAAACGTCTCGGGACCCTGGAGAAAATGCGGCGAGGCGTTGGGATAGGTCAGCCGGTTTTTGATGATCTGTCCGCCGATCATGATGGGAGACAGAAGCTTCTGATAGCGCATGGGGAATCCTCCTTTTGTTTGAGTTCTAACCATATGGTAGCACGGTTCCCGGGGCGCCGCAAGTTGCAATTCTTTTCCCCCGATACCGAATGTGCGCTTTCAGGCGGGATGCCTGCGCTGATAGAGGAACATCAGGACGCCGGCCCCGCAGATCACGGCGTATCCGAGGACGCTGAAGCCGTCGGGGATCTGGGCAAAGAACATCCATCCCAGCAACGCCGAGAAGATCACCTGGGTGTAGTCGTAGACGGAGATGTCCCGGGCCGGGGCGAAGGAGTAGGCGCGGGTGATGCACAGCTGCCCGGAGCAGCCGAATGTGCCGGCCACCAGCAGGCAGCCCAGCTGGGGCAGAGTCATGGGTGCATGCACGGCAATAAAACAGGGCAGGCACACCAGACAGGAAAAGGCGGAAAACACAAAGACGATCAGATTGGAATTGACGCCCTTCTTGCTCATGAGCCGGACAAAACTGTAGGCTACGCCGGCTCCGAATCCCCCCAGAAGTCCCACCAGACTGGGAATGAGCGCCATGTTGGCCGGGTTCGGCTTGATGATCAGCAGGCTGCCCAGAAAGGCGGCGATCACGATCAGCCCCTGAAACAGATTCAGGGATTCCCGGAGCAGGAAGTAGGAGACGAGGATGGCAAAAAAGGGCGCCATCTTGTTGAGCATGGAGGCGTCTGAAATGTTCAGATGATCCACCGCGTAGAAGTTGCACAGCAGGCCCAGCGTACCGAAGGCGGCCCGGGCGAGCAGCAGAAGCCAATGCCGTTTTTCCGGGGGCTGAAAGGAAATGCGGTTCCGCTTCAGGATCAGAAAGGAGAAGATCACCGCCACAAAATTCCGGAAGAAGGCCTTCTGCATGGTGGGAATGCCGCCGGAGAGATGCACGAAGGTATTCATCAGTGCAAAGGACAGGGCTGCGCCGAGGATACACAAGATTCCCCTGGAACGGTCAGACATGGGAGTCCTCCTCTTTCCGGCCGGGGTCGGATTCCGGTTCCCGGGAGGTCAGCCGGCTCATGGACTCCGGCGTGCCGAAGCGGCCCAGCTCCAGGATCAAATAGCTGCACAGCAGGTTCAGCGCCACCCGGTCGTCCTCATAGGGCAGGTCGAAGAGGTCGTTGATGCGGCCCAGACGGTATAGAAGGGTGTTCCGGTGGACGCAGAGGGCGGCGGCAGTCCGGTCCTTGTTGTGCATACAGAAGGAGAATTCCCGCATGGTCTCGTAATAGGCGGTCCCGTTGGCCCGGTCATATTCCTGCATTCGGAAGATCGCCGGATGGATAAAGGTTTCCGGCGTGTCCTTTTCCAGGACAGAGAGAAAAATAGGGAGGGGCATGAGATCGGAGAAGGTGGTGGAGCTGTCACGTCCCAGAGACAGCGCCAGCCGTGCCGTCAGCAGCGCCTGCCGGTAATGGCTGCGGGTCTCCCTGGGGTCGCTGAAGCTGTCGGAGAGGCCGCAGACCATGTCGTGGGTGCCGAAGAACTCAAAGAGCCGGTCGGCAAAGGCCCGGGACTGCATGGGCGTGCCGGAGCCGTGGCGGTCAGTGCCGCCGTAGAGCACGACGATGGAGTTGTCGTAGATCAGACAGATCACGTTGCGGTAGAGCTGCTGCAGCTCGTGGACCGCGTATTCGGCAAAGGCCCGCTGGGAGGCAAGTGCTCCGATGGTCGTGACGCAGATGGTGTATTCCGGCTGCATGGTCCGGGAGATCGCCTCGCAGGCCAGCTGCTCCAGGTGGGGCGGCGTGTTGGGGGAGAGCAAATCTTCCAGTTTGGTGGAGAGCGCAAGGTTCCAGCTTCCCATGGATTTGATCCGGCTGGCGATCCGAAGCCGGATGGCGTCCACCACCAGGGAGATGATCCGGAAGTCCTCCTCCGTGGGAGGGGCGCCGTCCCAGAACACGAGGATGTGACCGTGCACCGTGTTGTCCTGAACCACTTCTGCAAAGATCTTCGGCGCGCCGGCACAGGAGCCGGTATCGGCGTAAAAGGGCTGGTAAAAGGCCTCTTTTCCCGAGAGGAACTCATCCAGCGTGCGGAAGATCTGATCCCGGTTCATGGCTTTGGTCCGGTAGATCTCGTCCCATTCGGGGATCCCGATGGGAGATGAGGGCTGCATGGAGACCACATGAAAGTATTCGTCCACGAACAGAACCGGCTTTCCAAAGATCTCATAGGTCGCGGAAAGTACACGGTTCATATTCTGATTGCAGACGGCCTGATAGAGTTTTTCATAGACAACGGCCATTCTCGGCGACGGCATAAACGATTCCTCCCGTCCGTCAGATTGTCAAAATGCCCAATCTGATCGGCTGCTTTCTTCTATTGTAGCGAATCCCTTTGGAAAAAGCAACCGCAGGAAGCTCTGTGAGACAAAGACTTTTCCCGGACCCCGATCCGGCCGCATTGACAGAGATTCTCCCGGCTGATATAATAAAATACTGTATGCAAGCACAAAAGAATGCAAATAACGGCGGATTCCCGCCTCGGATCTTCAGCATCCCGGTCCGGCGGCGGAAACCGGCAGAGTCTGATTTTCTTTTTGCAAAGTCGTGATACAATATATAGAAACGCTTATATGAGAAAGGAGCCTTTGACTATGGAGGTCACAGATCTGACAAAACTCAATCAGATGGATTCCCGGGACAAGCTGGAACGGGAAAACGGCGGATACTCGTTCTATGCGTATCTGTCCCGGATGCGGTACATTTCCCGCTGGGGACTGATGCGGAATTCCTACACGGAGAACATTCAGGAGCACAGCCACATGGTGGCGGTGCTGGCTCACGCGCTGGCGCTGATCTCCCGGAAGGTCTTCGGAAACAAAGACATCTCCCCTGACGCCTGCGCCGCGGCCGCGCTGTTCCACGACGCGGGAGAGATCATCACCGGAGATCTGCCTACCCCCATCAAGTATTACAGCGCGGAGATCCGGGACGCGTACAGGCAGGTGGAATCCGTGGCGGCGGACAAGCTGCTCCACATGCTGCCGGAGGAGCTGCAGGAGGACTACGGTCCCATGCTCCGGGAGGAGGATCCGGAGGTGCGCCGGTTCGTCAAGGCGGCGGACAAGCTCTCGGCCCACATCAAGTGCCTGGAGGAGCTCAAGGCGTCCAACCATGAGTTCCTGCTGGCGGCCCGGCAGACCCGGCAGGCGCTGGACGATATGGACATGCCGGAGCTGCGGTATTTTATCGAAAACTTCCTGGACAGCTTCACGCTGACCCTGGATGAATTGAAATAAATCGGAGTTTGTCGGGGTGTTTTGTCTTCGACTGCAGCCGGCGCCGACGGTTATGCCTCCGGCAGCCAGCCCTTTTCTGCTCGTGCAGAAAAGGCTGGACAAAAGACACGCCAAAGGGCTCCGCCCTTTGTGATCCCGCCCGCGTGACGAGACTTTGTACGCC
>CACYXZ010000093.1 GCA_902778525.1 Oscillospiraceae bacterium
GCTGTTCTTTTGGCCGGATCTGTGGTATGATAGAGGAAATTTCGGAAAGCAGAGGCGATCACCATGGATCCGCAGAAGGAATTGTTTGAGCGGCTGAAAAACCGGTCCAACCGGCCGGGCAATCTGACCCGTGACATCGGCCTGACCGTGACGGAGATCCGGGAGGGCACCGCCGTCGGCAGGATCCGGTTCATCGAATCCAGCGTCAATCCCAGACGCATCGTCCACGGAGGCGCGCTATTCGGCGTGATGGACCAGCTGGGCGGGCTGGCCGCCTGCACCACCGGCTACGGAGTCGTCACCGTCAACGGCGGCATTGATTTCCTCCGCCCTGCCGTCCCCATGGAGCCCCTGACCTGCACCGCCACGGTACTGAAGCCGGGCCGGCGGTTCACCACCTGCGAGGCGGTGATCACCAGCGATGAAACCGGCAAGCTCATCGCCAAGGGCAGCTTTACCTACTGCATGATGGAGCAGCTGAAGCTCACCGTAAAGACCATCGGCGGCTGAACTCAGAAAGAACGGACCGTTTCCGGCTGGAAACGGTCCGTTTTGTTTTATCCAAGGTACCTCGCGCAGCTTCCTGCCGCCAGGAATCCACCGTTCACCGCCCAGGTGAAATCGTTGAATGCCTTGAGCCGGTGGTCGCCCGGCACGCCCGCGTTGGCCTGCACGCCCGAGGCGTTGTCGCCCACGGCGTAGAACCCGGGGATCACGCCGGATTTGTCTGCTTTATAGACGTTCATCTCCGGATCCACCAGAACGCCGCCGAAGGCCCCGTCGGTGGCCATCTTTCCGAAAATCGCGTAGAAGGGCCCCTCCTCAATGGGTGTCAGGAACCGGGCGTCCTTTCCGAAGTCCTCGTCCACGCCGGCCTTGCAGAAGCGGTTGTATTTCGCCACCTCGTCGATCAGGTTCTCCCGGTTGATGCCGGTCTTTTCCGCCAGCTCCTCAATGGTATCGCACACGAACAGGCTCACGCCGTTGTCGGAGTCCAGCTCCTCCTGAATGTCCGTGCGCCAGCGCTTCATCCATTCGCCCTCGATGCCCCGCCGGGAACGGATGCTGTTTTCCATCGCGGCCTCCAGGCCCTTCTCCGTATAAATGGAATAGTACATCCGCCGGGGCTGGAATACGCAGGGGGCTGCGCCGGCACCCATGGCGCCCTCGTTGTAGAACCGGCGGCCGTCCATGTTCACGGTCATCTGTCCTCCCGCCAGCTGGGCGTTGAACAGGCTGAAGGTAAAGGGATGATGCACCGGACCGAACAGGTTGATGCAGAAAGCGTCATGGTCGATGTACGCGCCGCAGCTCTCCCCCAGCGGCACAATGTCGCCGGTGTCCGTGGGCGCCGCGAACCGGTGGACCGGCTCACAGTCCGGATTGTCCTCTCCGGGGAAGAACCAGGGGATGTGTTTTCTCAGCAGCTCGTCGTTGTGGGTGTAGCTGCCCGAGGCTGCAATGACAGCCTTGCACCTGATATGCACCTCGCCGCCGGGATCCTGGGCTATCACGCCGCAGACCGCGCCGGTCTCGTCGGTGAGGATCCGCTTTGCTGCGTGCTGTGTCAGCAGCTCGATGCCGTACTTGGGGAACTGGCGCACCATGGTCTCGATGACGAAGGAGCCGCCCTTGCCCGGGCCGATGGAGCCGTCGGTGCATTGGAGGTTGAAGAAGATGCGCCCGTCCTTCAGGGAGCGGATCCTTTTTCCGTTCCGCTCCGTCACATCCAGATAGGGCTGCACCTCCGGCATGTTCACCAGCCAGTCGTTGAGCTCCTGCCCGGCTTTCCTGGCGTTGTCGATCAGCCGCTTGTCCAGCTTCTCCTGATAGCTGGTGTCCCGCTTCGGGGGGCCGCCGGGTGCGCCGTCGGGGCCGCCGGGGCCGCCCATGGGACCCATCATGGGGCCGTCGGAGATGTGGAAGCTGGCAAACCAGCCGCTGCCGCCGTAGCGCTTCGCCTTCTCCAGCACGATGATCTTTTTCCCGGTGAGCTGGGCCAGCCGGACCGCCGCGACGGTGCCGCCGGCTCCCGCACCGATGACCACCACGTCCGCTTCCCGCTCCACAGGTTCGTGGGCCGTCACCTTTTCCGGTTCACCGGTGTCGATGGCGCTGACGTTGCAGACCTCCACGCACTTCCCGCACTCGATGCATTTCTCCGGGTCGATTTCATACTTGGTCCACTTGTAGTCAATGGCGTGGACGGGACATTCCAGCGCGCAGTAATGACATCCCAGGCAATAGGATTTGATGCGATATGCCATGATATCCGCTCCTTTCTTTCGATACCTTATGATTATCGCACAGACCGGGCCGCCGCTCAACCCTCATTTTCCGTCATTTCCTTTCGATTTCCAAACATCCGCCGCAGACTTTCCGCCCGGAGGAAGGTCTTTTTGTCCGCTCCCGGAGGCTTTTTGTGTTTTTGCATACCCAGGATCCCGTCTCCTGTGCTATACTGATTTTATATGAATCGCTTGACCGCAAGGAGGATCATTATGGGAAAGACCGTCTATCACACTGCATGTCATATCTGTCACGGCTCCTGTATCGCTCAGGTGACGGTGGAGGATGGCCGAGTCACCGGGATCCGGCCGGATCCGGATGGGATCATGAACACCGGCCGGATGTGTCCCAAGGGCATCTTCAGCAAGGAGCTGATCTACCATCCCGACCGGCTGCTGCATCCCATGAAGCGCACGGGTCCCCGGGGCTCCGGCCAATACGCACAGATCAGCTGGGACGAGGCCTATGACATCATCGCCGAAAACCTCCGGAGGATCGAGCGGGAGTACGGCATGGAGGCCGTGGCCATCGCCCAGGGCACGGGACGGCATCATCTCCCCTACACCGCCCGGTTCGCCAACGCCATCGGCACCCCCAACTGGTTCGAGCCCGGCTCTGCCCAGTGCTTCTTCCCCCGGATCCATTCCGGCGCCGTGACCTTCGGCTATGCTCCGGCGGCGGACTACTACAGCGACGTCAATCCCCAGGTCATGCTGGTCTGGGGCTGCAACCCCTCCGTTTCCGGCGCTGACGGCGAGAGCCGCTACTGCTTCCTGGACGCGCTGAAAAAGGGCACCCGGCTGGTGGTCGTGGACCCCTGCCGGAACAATCTGGAGCCCTATGCCGACTATTTCCTGCAGGTCCGCCCCGGCACCGACGACGCGCTGGCGCTGGGCATGCTCCACACCATCATCTTCGAGGATCTCTATGACCACGTATTTGTGGAAAACTGGTGCTTCGGCTTCGAGGCGCTGCGGGACCGGGTCCGGGAATATCCCCCGGAGCGGGCGGCGGAGATCTGCTGCATCCCGGCGGAGGAGATCCGGAGCGCGGCCCGCCATGTGGCCTCGGCGGACACGGTCTCCATGGAATACGGCTGCGCCATCGAGCACACCCCAAACAGCTTCCAGACCGTCCGCGCCATCCAGTTCATCCTGGCCGTCACCGGAAACATCGACAAGAAGGGCACCTTCATTGAGTCCATGCACGTGCTCGACGAGCCGGAGCTTCTGGAGGATCATCTGGGGGACGTGCAGCGGGCAAAGCGGCTGGGCGAGCACCACAAGATGCTTGCCGGCGCCCACAAGCCCTTCTCTTCGGCCCACATTCCCACGGTATTTGAGGCCATGCGCACCGGGAAGCCCTATCCGGTCAAGGCGCTGATGCTCTGCGGCAACAACGGTCTGATCGGCTTCGCCAACAGCAAAAAGACCCTGGAGACCTGGAAAAACCTTGACTTCATCTGCTGTCAGGATATGTTCCTGACGCCCTCGGCGCTTCTGGCAGACGTGATCCTGCCGGTGTGTTCCTGGCTGGAGGTGGATTCCCTCACCGCCAGCCCCGGCGGCGCCGACCACGCGATCCTGTGCCAGCAGGCCGTGGTGCCTCCCGTGGGCGAGTGCAAGCCGGATGAAGTGATTTTCCAGGAGCTGTGCGAAAAGCTGGGCAAGGACTGGGGCGCGAAGGACCTGGACGAGATCCTGGACAAGCGTCTCGACCGGCTCCGCACCTTCCCCGGATATGAGGATTATACGCTGGATAAGCTCCGGCAGACCGGCTGGGCCGCGGTCCCCATCCAATACGAGCAGTACAAGGCCCGGGCGGCCCGGGGCGAAAAAGCGTTTCAAACTCCCTCCGGAAAGGTGGAGCTGTATTCTCAGATCCTGGAGCAGTTCGGTTTCGACCCGCTGCCCTTCTACGCCGAGCCCCCGGAGAGCCCGGTGAGCCGCCCGGATCTGACAGGGGAATACCCGCTGATCCTGACCACCGGCACCCGCATCAACGCCTTCTTCCTCTCCGAGCACCGGCAGATCCCCTCTCTCCGGAAACAGAATCCTCTGCCGCTGGCCACACTGCACCCGGATACCGCAGCGCAGTACGGCATCCGGGATGGAGACTGGATCTTCATCGAGACGCCCCGGGGCAGGATCACGCAGAAGGCGAAGGTCACAGACAAGATGATGCCCGGCGTGGTGAACTGTCAGATGGGTTGGTGGTTCCCGGAACAGACGGAGAAACCCTTCTTCGGTGCCTTTGACTGCAACCCCAACGTGCTGACCTCCATGGATCCGCCCTTTGACCCCTGTATGGGGACCTACCAGCTCCGGGGCCTGATGTGCCGGATCTGTCCGAATCCGGAGACAAAGGACGAAGATTATCTGCCCGGCGGCCACTCCGCCTGACCGGCTGAAAGGACGATCCCCATGACCTATCACTGGTTCTACGACACGCCGGAGGGCTTCTCCCGGCTGAATCTGAGCAGCGACGGCACATATCTGACGGGGCTCTGGTTCTCCGGCTCCCGGGACGAGCGCAAGCATGCCGCCCCCTTCGGGGAGCGGGAGCTTCCGGTATTCCGGGATACCGCCCGCTGGCTGGACCTCTATTTTACCGGCGTGCAGCCGGATTTTACGCCCCCTTGCCGGATCCCGGGCCTGACGCCCTTCCGGAAGGAAGTGATCTCTGCCATGGAGGCCATTCCCTTCGGCTCCACCACGACCTACGGCCAGATCGCCCGCACCATCGCGGAACGGCGGCAGCTGCCCAAAATGTCCGCCCGGGCTGTGGGCGGCGCGGTGGGATGGAATCCCATCTGCATCATCATCCCCTGCCACCGGGTGGTAGGTGCCGGCGGTTCCCTGACCGGATATGGCGGCGGCATCTCCAACAAGATCGCCCTGCTGCGGCTGGAAGGCCACGACATGTCCCGGTTCACCATTCCATCAGCGGGAACCGTCCTGTGACCGCGCGGCGGTTCCCTGTGGCCTTTTCGGGAAAAGCATGATATAATATCCTCCAAACCTTCCGGATTTGGAGGATATTTTTATGCGCCTGATTCTTGCGGAGAAACCCAGTCTGGGCCGGGCCATCGCCGACGCGCTGCCCGGAACGGCCAGCGGGCGGGATCCGATCTATAAAGGGGACTGGGCCGTCACCTGGGCCTACGGCCACATTCTGTCCCTGAAGGAGCCGGAGGACTATGACCCCGCCTATAAGAAGTGGCGGCTGGAGGCTCTGCCCATCTACTTTGAGGACTGGGCACAAAAGCCGGGGCCCGGCAAGGAGGAAAAGCTCTCCATGATCGGACAGCTGCTTGCGCAGGCGGACTCCGTGGTCCACGCGGGAGACCCGGACGACGAGGGGCAGTATCTGATCGACGAGATCCTCCGCTGGTTTCATTATTCCGGGCCTGTCTACCGGCTGGACACCGCCAACACCACAAAGGAGGCCCTGCAGAAGGCCCTCCGGCACATGCAGGACAACCGTCTCCGGGAGGCGGACGGCTGGTCTGCCCATGCCCGCGCCATCGCCGACCTGATGGTGGGCGTGAATATGTCCCGGTTCTACACCCTGAAAAACCGGGGGACCCTGCTCACCGTCGGCCGGGTCCAGACGCCCGCTCTGGGTCTGGTGGTGAACCGGGATTACCAGATCGAGAACCATGTAAAACAGCTCTATTACACGGTGTCCGGAACCATGGAGATCCAGGGGATGTCCATTCCCGTTGAGGTAAAGCTGGACAAGAACGACCCCCGGCTCACCGAGGGACAGCTGCTGGAGAAGGACATTGCGGAAGGCATCTGCAAGTCCCTGGAAGGAAGGACCTTTGACGGCGTCCGGATCGCAAAGGAATCCGCCAAAGAACAGCCGCCCCTGCCCTTCAATCTGGTGAAGCTCCAGACCTACTGCGGAAACAAATGGGGCTATGATCCTCAGACCGTCATGGACATCACCCAGAGTCTCCGGGAACGGTACAACGCCATCACCTATAACCGCTCGGACTGCCAGTATCTCGGGGATGAACACTTCAAGGAGGCGCCGAAAACCGTGGCAACAGTCTGCGCCAACATCCACTATACCCCCAGGGAGCTGGACACAAAGATCAGATCCCGGGCCTTCAACCCCAAGCGCATCACCGCCCACCACGCCATCATTCCAACGGACAAGTCTCAGGATCTCTCCCGGATGACGGAGGCGGAGAAAAACGTATATCTGGCGGTGTGCAAATACTATCTGGCCCAGTTTCTGCCCCCTGCGGAGAAAATAAAGACCAGCCTCCGCCGTCCGGTGGAGGGCGCGGGAGAGATTCAGTCCTTCTCCACGGTCATCAATTCCCCCGGATACCGGGCCATCTTCTCTGAACTGAAGGCCGACCTGCCCACCGCCCTATCGGACTTGCCGGAGGGGACCTATGCCGGAAGGGTCCATGATATGACAATCTCCGAAAAGGAGACCAAGCCGCCCTCCTACTACACCAAGGTCAGCCTCAACGAGGACATGACCCGAATCGCCAAATATGTGGAGGACCCGGAGATCAAGGCGCTGCTCCTGAAAAAGGACGAGGACAAAAAGGGCGAAAACGGCTCCATCGGCACCACCGCCACCCGGGCCTCCATCATCGACAATCTGGTATCCCGGGGATTCCTGGCGGAGCACGGAAAACGGCTGGTATCCACCGAGCTGGGCCGGGAGCTGTACCGGGTCCTGCCGGACGACCTGAAAAAGCCGAACCTCACCGCCTATTGGTGGGTGATCCAGGAGCAGATCAAGTCCGGGGAGTCGGACTTCACCGAGCTGCCGAAATCCGTGCTGGAGACCATCCGCCGCATCATGGAGACAGACCCGCCTCTGCTGGACGCCCGGATCGTACAGCCCGCCGAGGGCGGCCTCGGTCAGTGCCCGGTCTGCGGCGGCCGGATCATCGAGGGGAAGAAGGGCTTCGGCTGCACCGGCTGGAAACGGGGGTGCAAATTCACCATCTGGAAGACCCGGTCCGCCGGGGTATTCAAGGATGTGACCATCACCCCGGCCATGGTAAAAAAGCTGCTGTCCGGGAAAGAGGTGTCCTCCAAAAAGCTGTATTCTCCCAAAAA
>CACYXZ010000094.1:0-7348 GCA_902778525.1 Oscillospiraceae bacterium
TCATCCTTTTGACGGAGTCCTTCATCGTGCTGATCACCATCCCCGTCTATCATCTGACCGGCCTGGCCTTCGCGCCCTGGGCCGCCGTCTTCGGCTTTGCGGCGCCGATCCTGACCCGGCGGGTGGACGCCCAGGTGCCGGTGGATTTTTCCCACATGTCCGAACGGGTGATGCTGTATGTGGTCTTCACCTTCGGCGAAATGATCCTGGGCATCACCGGTTATTTTGCCAGCGAGTTCAGCGGCATGACCGTCTACTATTCCCTGATGGCCTTCCTGCTGGTGGCAGGGCTTTTCTCCGGCTACGGCTACTACTATGACCGGCTCGTGGACCGGTCGCTGGTGACCACCGGGACCGGGTATATGCTCCTGCATATCCTGCTGATTCTGGCGCTCAACAACATCACCGCCGCCCTGGAGTTCATGCGGCAGCCCAGGGTGTTCCTCATCCCGAAGACCATTTTCCTGGTGCTGTCCCTGCTGGTGTATTTCCTGTGCCTGCTGGGCACCCAGCGGTTCGCGGTGAAGCACATTGGCCGGGGAAACCGCTTCTACTGGATGCTGGGGGCCTGCTTTGCGGCGTACTGTCTGCTCATCGCCCTGAGCTACCGGCGGCCCTATATCAGCATGGCCATCTCTGTCCTGTTCATCTATCTGCAGCTCTTTGCGCTCAAACGGGCCGGCGTTGACCGGGAGCCTGCGCTGCAGGACGGCAATCAAACGGAGGAATTGTTATGAATCCCATTACCATCGGCTCCACCGGCATCACCGTGGAGAAAAACGGCTTCGGCGCCCTGCCCATTCAGCGCATCTCCAAGGCGGAGGCGGTCCGGCTGGTCCGCCGGGCCCTGGACGGGGGCATGAACTATTTTGACACCGCCCGGGCCTATTCCGACAGCGAGGAAAAGCTGGGCGAGGCCTTTGCGGGCATCCGTCACCGGGTGATCCTGGCCACCAAGACCGGCTGCCGGGACGTCCGGGGCTTCTGGTCGGATCTGGAGACCAGCCTGCGGCTGCTCCGGACGGACTACATCGACATCTATCAATTCCACAATCCCGCCCACTGTCCCCGGCCCGGAGACGGCAGCGGCCTGTACGAGGCCATGGAGGAGGCGAAGAAGCAGGGCAAGATCCGCTTCATCTCCATCACGAACCACCGGCTCGACGTGGCCCGGGAGGCGGTGGAGTCCGGCCTTTACGCCACGCTGCAGTTCCCCTTCAGCTATCTCAGCACGGAAAAGGAGCTGGCGCTGCTGGAGCAGACCCGGCGCGCCGGCATGGGCTTCATCTGCATGAAGGGCCTCTCCGGCGGCCTGATCCACAATTCCGCCGCGGCGGCGGCCTGGATGAACCGGTTCCCGGAGGCGCTGCCCATCTGGGGCATTCAGAGGGAGTCGGAGCTGGATGAATTTCTGGCCCATATAAAGAACCCGCCCGTCCTGACCCCGGAGCTGCAGGCGGTGATCGACGGGGACCGGGCCCAGCTTCAGGGGGAATTCTGCCGGGGCTGCGGGTACTGCATGCCCTGCCCCCAGGGCATCGAGATCAGCACCGCCGCCCGGGTGTCTCTGATGCTCCGGCGGGCGCCGGTCTCCCTGAGCCTCAACGACGCCACCCGGGCCATCATGGACCGGGTCCCCTCCTGCGTGAACTGCCGCAGCTGCGCCTCCAAATGTCCCTACGGTCTGGACACGCCGGAGCTGCTCCGGCGCAACTACCGGGACTATCAGGAGGTTCTGGCGGGAAAGCCCCTGCTTCCGGACAACTTCTGACAAAAAGACCTGCCGGCCTGGGCCGGCAGGTCTTTTTTATGCTCTTCCCCGTTTCCGGTATTCTCCCGGCGTGCAGCCGTACTGCCGGGCGAACCGCCGGTAGAAAAACGCCGTATTTTCATATCCGATGGCCGCGGCGATCTCCGACACGCTCAGATCCGTATCCCTCAGCAGCCCCACGGCCCGGTTGAACCGGGCCGTGTGCAGCAGCTCGGTAAAGGTGCATCCGGTCTGCCGCTTGATCATGCGGCTCAGAACCGTCACGTCCAGACCCATCATCTGCGCCACCTCGGAGAGGTTCAGCTGGGTCTGCCGTTCGATCCGGCTGAGCACGTCCAGCACGACGGCCTGCTCCCGCTCCTTCCGGGTCTCCGTCACCAGACGGCCGGACATGGCGGACAGATTCCGCAGCAGCAGCTCCAGGGTCATCTGCTGGATGTCCGTCCCCACCCCGGAAAACTCCCCCTGGATCAGGTTCTCCAGCAGGTTTTCAGCCAGAAGGGACCCGGACACGTCAAACAGCAGATAGCCCGCCGCCTGCCGCCTGCCCGCCAGATTGTCCCGGAGAAACACCGCCAGGGCGTTGCTGCTGCCCAGGCTGATGGCGGCGCTGTCAAAAAAGCCGGGGATCAGGATGAAGTTCACCGCCAGGTCCCGCTCCCCCGCCGCCAGGACCTCATGGACTGCGCCCCGGCCCAGCAGAAGAAGATGCCCTTCCCGCAGCGTCAGCGGCGCCCTGCCGTTGATGATGTGCCGGGTGCCGCCCCGGACCTGGTAGACCATCTCCACATAGCGGTGGCTGTGCCGGGGGAAGTCCACGAACCGGGTGTGGGGCCGGATGCCGAACCTGGCGCCTCCGGATATGATCCGGTCCGGCTCCATCACCGGCGCTCCGGTGATGTTGTACAGCGTCAGATCCACCTGCCGCCCCTGCAGGATCCGCTGTTCCTCCTCCGTGATCCGGGCCAGCTGCTCCACAAGCTCCTGCTTCATCCGATGGTTCCTCCCTTCCGTCTTCTTTCTGTATTGTAGCAGGATTCCTTCCGCCGCGCAACGAGAAACCTGACCGGCACAGGCCGCGGATTTGGGGGTTGTGCCCGGGGCGCTTCCATCGTATAATGGAGCAAAACCACCGGAGGTGACGATATGGAAATACGGAAATCCGCCCCTCCGGATCTGCCCCGGATCCTGGAGATCTACGCAGGAGCCCGGGCCTTTATGGCCGCCCACGGGAATCCCCGCCAGTGGGGCGCCACCGGCTGGCCGCCGGAGTCCCTGATCCGGCAGGACATCGCGGCGGGAGACAGCTATGTCTGCCTGGACGGGGAGGAAATCGCGGCGGTGTTCTTCTTCCGGCAGGGCCGGGACGTCGAGCCCGCCTACCGGGACATTCAGGAAGGCAGATGGATCGGGGATGACGTCTATGGCGTGGTCCACCGGATCGCCGCCGACAGCCGGTTCCGGGGGGCGGGGAGCTTCTGCATCGACTGGGCCTTCTCCCGGTGCGGCCATCTGCGGATGGACACCCACGGGGACAACACCGTCATGCAGAGGCTGCTGACAAAGCTGGGATTCCGGTATTGCGGGATCATTCACGTGGAAGAGGACGACGACCCCCGGCTGGCCTACGAGAAGCTGCCGGACACACAGGAGGAAATGAGGTAATCTATGCAGTATCGCAACGACCGCGCCGGCAATCCCATCTCCGCCCTGGGGTTCGGCTGTATGCGGTTCCCGAAAAAGGGCGGGAGCATCGACCTGGAGGAGACCCGCCGGGAGATCCTCCGGGCCGTGGAGCTGGGCGTAAACTACTTCGACACCGCCTACATCTACCCCGGCAGCGAGGCCTGCCTCGGCCAGATCCTGGCGGAGTCCGGTCTCCGGGACCGGGTGAAGATCGCCACCAAGCTGCCCCAGTATCTGATCCGCAGCCGGGAGTCCATCGACCGGTACTTCGCCGAACAGCTCAGCCGGCTGCGCACCGACCACGTGGACTACTATTTAATGCACATGCTCACGGATCTGGACGCCTGGCACAAGCTGGTGTCCCTGGGGATCGAGGACTGGATCGCCCGGAAAAAGGAGTCCGGCGCCATCGGCCAGATCGGCTTCTCCTTCCACGGAAACACGGAGATGTTTTTGAAGATCCTGGAGGCCTACGACTGGGACTTCTGCCAGATCCAGTACAACTACATGGACGAGGTCAGCCAGGCCGGCCGGGCCGGTCTGGAGGCCGCCGCGGCCAGAGGCATCCCGGTGATCATCATGGAGCCCCTGCGGGGCGGCAAGCTGGTGGATCTGCTGCCGGCGGGGGCGAAACAGCTCATCGCCGGGGATCCGAAGGGGCGGACCGCCGCGGAGCTGGCCTTCCGCTGGCTCTGGGACCAGAGCGGCGTCACCTGCGTGCTCTCCGGCATGAACAGCATGGCCATGCTGGAGGAAAACTGCCGCATCGCCTCCGACGCCCTGCCGGGGCACTTTACCCCGGAGGACCACCGGCTCATCACGGAACTGCGGGCCCTGATCAACGAAAAGCTGCTGGTGGGGTGCACCGGATGCGGATACTGCATGCCCTGTCCCCGGGGCGTGGACATCCCCGGCACCTTCCGGTGCTACAACGAGATGTCCACCGAGGGCCGGGGGGCGGGCCGCCACGAGTATTTCCAGGTGGTGGCCCTGCGGAAAGAGGCCCCCTTCGCCTCCCAGTGCGTCGCCTGCGGCAAATGCCAGTCCCACTGTCCCCAGCACCTTTCCATCATCGAGGAGCTGAAAAACGCCGACCGGGCCCTGCGTCCGGCCCACTACCGGGCGGCGATCTCCGTGGCCAGATGGTGGCTCTTCGGCCGGAAACGAAAATCCCGCTGAACCTACAATGTGTCAACCTGCCGCCCTGGATCGGCCCCAAACTGTACAATTTGTGCTGGACAGAGCTGTCATTATCTGCTATACTGAGACAGAAATATGAAGAATCTATGACAAATAATAGACGCATTTTGTCTGTTCTTCAAGAAAGGAAAGGAGAAACCATATGAAAACACGTGTTTTGGCGATGCTGCTGGTGCTGGGTATGCTGGCCTGCCTGATGGCCGGCTGCGGAAGCACTGCGGCAAGCGCGCCCGCCGCCTCCGGCGCGGAATCCGCTGCCGCTTCCGAGGCAGAGGCCCCCGCTGCGGATGCGGAAGCCGCTGCGGAACCCGCTCCCGAGGCCACCCTGGCTCCCGACGAGGTCCAGTCCTCCGCCGTGGAGGAAGCCCTGGCCGCCCAGGAGCTCGAGCCCATGGAGCTGCCCATTGCCGGCACCCCCGTGACCTTTACCTATTTTGTCAGCCGGCCCGGCGGAAGAGCCGCTGACGCCCTGCCCAACGGCTATGAGGACGCCCGCTGGTATCAGAAGGCCTCTGAGCTCACCGGCGTCACCCTGGAGTTCATTCAGCCCGACATGATGGTGGCCAGCGAGCAGTTCAACCTGACCATCGCTTCCGGCGACTATCCGGACATCTTCGGCAGCTTCAACTCCATGTACACCGACGGTGAGGATCACGCCATCGAGGAGGAGATCATCATCCCCCTGGAGGACTATGAGGATCTGTTCCCCTACTACACCAAGTACCGCACCTCCACCCGGTTCCTGTCCAAGGCCACTGTGACCTCCGAGGGACACATCGGCGGCTTCTACGAGCTGATGAGCGACTTTATCGGTCCCTTCTTCGGCATGATCGGCCGTCAGGACTGGCTGGACAATCTGGGCCTGGAGATGCCCGAGACCTATGACGAGCTCCACGACGTGCTGACCGCCTTCAAGAACGAGTACGGCTGCAACACCACCCTCATGCTGGACGAGAACGCCGTGGGCAACGACAACTTCCTGGCCGCCGGCTACGGCATCGCCACCATGCTGGCCACCAACGCCAAGGAGTCCTATTGGTATCTCAACGACGGCGAGGTCAAGGACGGCATCACCGGCGAAGGCTACAAGGAGTACCTCAGCATGCTGCATCAGTGGTATGAAGAGGGCCTGATCTCCAAGGACTTTACCTCCTCCGGCGGCGCCATGAGCACCGACGGCTTTAATCAGATCGCCAGCGGCGACTGCGGCGTGTTCTTCAACGGCGCTCCCATCATGGACGTGTATTCCAGTGTAACCGATGATCCCAACTTCCACGTGGTGGCTTTCCCCGACCCCGTCAAGGAGAAGGGCGAGTTCACCCATGTGGATACCACCGAATATGACTTCGGCGCCGAGCGCATGAGCATCTCCACCGCCTGCGAGGATCCTGAGATCGCCATCCAGTTCTGCGACTTCTGGTTCACCGACGAGGGCATCCAGCTGGGCAACTACGGCGTAGAGGGCGAGAGCTGTGAGGTCGTGGACGGCGTGGCCCAGTTCAGCGATCTGGTTCTGGATCATCTGGAGATCGACCCGATCTCCGTCTACACCGGCCGGAACTCCACCCCCTTCTGGGAGTCCAACAAGCGGCTGCTGCCCACCTTCAGCGAGGATGTTGTCAACGCCTTCGCCACCTGGGCTTCCAACCGCGACAACCGGGACGCCTATCCCTACGTGGCCGAGCTGACCATGGACGAGCGCTATGAGCTGGCCAAACTGGCCTCCGACTATGAGAGCTACGCTCTGGAGTGCCGGGACAAGTTCATCAACGGCGACATGGACATCGAGGCCGAGTATGAGGCCTACGAGGAGCAGGTCCGCACCATGGGTCTGACCCGCGCCCTGGAGATCAAGCAGGCCGCTTACGACCGCTATATGGAAGGCTGATCTCCGATCCCCAAACGATAACGAACCCCCTGCCAACCGGCAGGGGGTTCTCTTTTTCTCAGATTCCAAACAGCGTCCGGAAGGCGTCGGCCACGCCGTCTTTCTGGTACGGTCCCGTCACATGATCCGCCGCAGAAAGGCACAGGGGCGTGGAATCCGCCACCGCCACACCGGTCCCGGCCCAGGCGAGCATCTCCGCGTCATTGTCCGCGTTGCCGAAGGCCGCCGTGTCCTCCCGGGGGATCCCCAGCAGCTGCGCCAGACGGCGGAGGCCCTGCTGTTTGGTGCACTCCCGGTGGTTGATCTCCACCAGCCGGGGAGAGGACGTTGTTATGTAAACCGATTCCATGGACCGAAGCAGCGCCATGACCCGATGCTTCACCGGCATATTCCGGGGGATCACCGCCAGAGAGTCCATCTGATCCCCGCATTCCCGGATAAACGCCAGAATGTCCGGCACCGGGATCCGGGTGGCCCGCACATAATCCTGGGTGGGCCGGTCCATCATAAAGGTGTCCAGGCGCTCGAGATAGTCCGTCTGCGCATAGGCCCTGCCGTCCAGAAAGGCCTCATAGGAGATATCCAGGCCGTCCAGCAGCGCCAGCACCTGTTCGGCGGCGCCTTTGGGCAGGATCTGCCGCATGACCGCCTGATCCAGCGTCTGGTCATAGATGGCAGCGCCGTTGCCGGTGATGGCGTAACGGATCCCCGGAAACCGCCGCATCTCCTCGGGAATGGTCGCGTAGGCCCTTCCGGTGGCGATGGCGATCTCCACCCCGCCGGAGATGGCCCGTTCCAGCGCT
>CACYXZ010000094.1:7354-9214 GCA_902778525.1 Oscillospiraceae bacterium
TCCCGGCCCAGCAGGGTGTCGTCCAGATCCAGCGCGATCAGCTTTACCATAGCAGCAGCCGCTCCGCGTCCTTCCGCAGCTCCGCCCGGAAGTCCGGATGAGCCACGGCGATCAGGTTCTCCACCCGCTGCCGGACGCTGCGTCCCCGGATGGGCGCGATGCCGTATTCCGTCACCACGTAGTCCACCTCGTTGCGGCTCAGGGTCACCACGCTGCCGGGGGCCAGCTGGGCGTTGATGCTGGAGATGGTTCCGTTTTTCTTGGTGGAGGCCACGGCGATGATGCTGCGGCCGTTCTTCGCATGGGCGCCGCCCACCGCCATATCTGCCTGGCCGCCGGAGCCGGAGAACTGCCGGGAGCCGATGGACTCCGAGCAGATCTGCCCCGTCAGATCCAGGGACAGGCAGGAGTTGATGGAGACAAAGTTGTCATTCCTTGCCACCACCCAGGGATCGTTCACCGTCTCTCCCCGGAGCATCATCATGCTGGGGTTTTCGTCCAGAAGGTCATAGAGCTCCTGGGTGCCGTAGGCGAAGGTGCCCACCATCTTGCCGGTCATGTAGTTCTTCTTCCGGCCGGTGATCACGCCCGCCTCCACCAGATCCGCCATGGAGTTGGTGATCATCTCGGAGTGGACGCCCAGATCGTGCTTGTCCATCAGGGCCATGGCCGCCGCGTCCGGGATCCCGCCGATGCCCAGCTGAATGCAGTCCCCGTCGTTGACCATGGAGGCGATATAGCTTCCGATGGTCTGTTCCACCTCATCGGGATGGCTCTTGGGCAGATAGGGCAGGGGCGTTGCCGCCTCCACCACCATATCCACGTCCCGGATATGGACTTCGGTATCGCCGTAAATGTTCGGCAGATTCGGGTTGATCTGCAGGATCACCCGGTCCGCCGCCTCCAGAAACGCCTTCTCATGGATCAGGCACAGGGGGATCTTCATATAGCCGTGCTTGTCCATGGGGGTTGCCGCGGCGATGAACACGTCGCAGCCGTGGACGCTGAGCCACCGGGGCGCGCCGTTGTGCAGATCCCCGGGATAGAAGCTGAAGAGCCCCGCCTCCCGTCCCCTGCGGGTGGCGCCCATCAGGAAGGTGATGTCCATGTCGAAGGTGTCCCGATACACCGGGTCGGTCATGAACTCGTGCTGCTGGAAGCACATGGGGGCGAACATCCGGTACTTTTTCCCCTTGCCCCGGAGGGTGTGCATTGCGTCAAAAAACGCAGTGGGCTCGTTGGCGCACTGGCTGGTGCCGATCACGTCCCCGTCCCGGAGAGAGTCCAGGGCCTCTTCCAGGGTCACAAGCTTTTCCCGGTATTGTGATTCGTAAATATTCATGGCGTTCTCCTTCTGTTGTGATTTCCTCTGCCCCTATTATAATATGGTTCCCACTGCCATGCAAGATAATTGTTTCACGTGAAACGTCCCCGCCGCCTTCGAAAATGTTTCACGTGAAACAGGGGAATGTGCCTTGCATTATGTCGCCCAAGTTGCTATAATAGGAAAACAGCAAAACAGAAAGGAGGCGGCGGTTTGATCCTGTCTCTGGTCAATCAGAAGGGCGGCGTGGGAAAAACCACCACCGCGGTGAGCCTGACCGCCGCCCTGACGCAGAAGGGCAAACGGGTGCTGCTTTGCGACTTCGATCCTCAGGCCAACGCCACGTCCGGCCTGGGCGTGGAGAAGTCCACAGGCCGTCCCACCGTCTACGACGTCATCATCAACGGTACGGACCCGAAAGCGGCCATCGTACACACCAAATACGGGGATCTGCTGCCCAGCGGCGCGGATCTGGCCGGCGCGGGCATCGAGCTGGTGAGCCTCCCCCGCCGGGAATTCCGTCTGAAGGACGCGCT
>CACYXZ010000095.1 GCA_902778525.1 Oscillospiraceae bacterium
AAGAGCAGCCTCGCTCTGGACCGGGGACGGATGATCGTTGTCCTGCCCAATGAGGGCGTGGATATGGACGATCTTCTGACGGAGGAAAAGCTGTGGGAGATCTTTGAGAACGGCGACTACGAAGGCGCGGACGTGGTTTGGAGCGTGCCGAAGTTCGAAACCGGCGTCACTTATGAGCTCAAGGACGTGCTGCAGGATCTGGGCGTCACGGACGCCTTTGACGCCAATGCTGCGGACTTCTCCGCCATGTCTTCAGAGACGCCCCTGTATGTGGGCAAGGTCCAGCAGGGAACCCACATCACCGTCAACGAGGACGGCCTGGAGGCGGCCGCCTACACCATGTCGGGCGTGATGGCAGCCGGGATCACCGAGCCGGAGGAGCGCGCCACTGTGGAGATGAACCTGAACCGGCCCTTTATCTACCTGATCACCGCCGAGGATGGCTCCCCGCTGTTCATCGGGGCGGTCCGGAATCCCGCCGCTTGATTTTCAGCAGTCCCGCAGGTATAATGGAAGCACCTGCAAATCGGAAAACTACACGAAACGAGGCGGGCAACCGCCTCGTTTTTCTGAAAGGAAGCTGAAATATGGAACTGTTTGACGCGATCCGGACCCGCCGCAGCGTGCGGGTATATCAGGACAAGCCGGTCTCCCGGGAGACGCTGAAGAAGATCCTCTCCGCCGCCCAGATGGCCCCCTCCTGGAAGAACACCCAGACCGCCGGGTTCATCGTGGTGGAGAGCCCGGAAATGAAGGAAAAGCTGATGGAGGCGCTGCCCTCCTACAACGCCAGAACCGTTTCCACCGCGCCGGTAACGGTGGTCATGACTGCAAAAAAAGGCCGGGCCGGCTATGAGCGGGACGGCAGCTACACCACAAACAAGGGCGACCGCTGGGAGATGTTCGACGGCGGTATCGCCTGCCAGACCCTGTGTCTGGCGGCCTGGGGCGAGGGCCTCGGCTCCTGCATCATGGGTATCTATGACGAGGAAAAGCTGCCGGCGCTTCTGGAGGTGCCGGAGGATCAGTATGTGACGGCGGTGGTTTCCATTGGTTATCCTGCCGAATCCCCCAACGCGCCGAAGCGCAAAGCACTGGAGGAGAAGGTGCGGTATGTTTAATGGGTTTTCCCCGGAGACCATAGACTTTCTCTGGAGCATCCGGTTCAACAACAACCGGGAGTGGTTCCAGGCCCATAAGGCGGAATACGAAAAAAACCTCTACCGGCCCATGGTGGCCCTGGCGGAGGAAGTGGACAGCCGCTTCCGGCTGGAGGGCACCCGGCTCAAGGCCTCCCGGATCTACCGGGATGTGCGCTATGCCAGCGTGCCGTACAAGGATTACCTCTGGTTTGTGATCCGGGAGGACAACACCTTCTGGAGCGAGCATCCCTCTCTGTTTTTCCAGATCGAGCCGGAGGGCGGCCAACTCGGATTCATCGACTACGCTCCGAAGGCGGCGCTGATGGAGAAGCACCGGAAGCGGATGCTGGAGCGGCCCGGCGAGTTTGCCGGCATTATTGAGCCGATCCTCGCGCGGGAGGGATTTGCGGACAAGTCGACCCGGTACAAGCGACCCAAGGAGGGTGGAAATCCGGAGATCGACCGGTGGTATCAGCTCAAAAACTGCTATGTGGGCGTGGACATCCCGGTGGGGGACGAGCTGTTTTCCAAGGACCTTCCGGACCGGCTGGTGAAGGCCTTTGAAGTCCTGTCGCCGCTGTATCACTATTTCCGAATGCTGGAAACCCTTTGATTGAAAAAATTGGAAGGCCCCGGACGCGCCCGCGTCCGGGGCCTTTTCGCTTTTCCCATCTTTTCAAGAAATTGTCCCGTCTATTTTTCCCGAAAACCGGCATAGTAAATTCGTGCGGATTTGCCGACGGAGAGGAGAAAATGATGTGAAACAGCGGAGATTTTTCTTTGGGATCGTCCTTGTTTTATTGTTATGTACCAGCGCTTTCGCGGGGGATCTGCCGGACCGGCTGGTGGCGGTGGGCCAGGCGGTGGGCATCGACGTGAAATGCGGCGGACTTCTGGTGGTGGGCTTTTCTGAGGACAGTCCCGCCCGGGAGAGCGGACTGAGACAGGGAGACCGGATCCTGGAGGTGGATGGACGGACCGTGGAGGAGCCGGAACAGCTGCGGGCGATGCTGCAGGAAAAGAGCCAGGTAACGCTGACCACCGCCCGGGGCGGCCGGGAACAGAGCCTGCTGGTTCCTCTGGGAGAGAGCGGCGGGGTCAAAGTGCTTGGCGCCAACGTAAAAACGGAAATGGCCGGAATCGGGACCGTCACATATTACGATCCTGCCACAGAGGTGTTCGGGGCGCTGGGCCACGGGATCACCGACAGCGGCGGCGAGCTCTTTCCGGTGCGGGGCGGATTTGTGTGCCGGGCGGCGGTGGTGGGCCGGGACCGGGGCAGATCCGGCGCGCCGGGCATGCTCCAGGGCGCCTTTGACAGCGGCGCGGTAGTCGGAAGGATCACGGCGAACACATCCGCCGGGATCTTCGGGCAGATGTGTCAGGCGCCGGCGGGAGACCCGGTTGCCGTGGCGGATCCAAGCGAGATCCACACGGGGGAAGCGGAGATCCTGTGTAATGTGGAGGGGACAAGGGTGGACCGGTTCCGGGTGGAGATCCGGAAAATCTATCCCTTCGACGACGGGACCGGCCGGAATATGCTGCTTCGGGTGACGGATCCGGCCCTTCTCCAAAAAACGGGCGGGATCGTGCAGGGCATGAGCGGAAGCCCGATCCTTCAGGACGGGAAACTCGTCGGAGCGGTGACCCATGTGCTGGTGTCGGATCCGGAAGTAGGATACGGCATTTTTATCGAATCTATGCTGCGCATGGCGGACAAAGCCGCCTGAGGAAAGCTCCGGTCGGGGACCGGAGCTTTTTCCCCGCCCGGTGAATCCGTGATTGACAGGTTCCCCAAATGGTGTATGATAGTATTGAAAGAAAGCGTCGAAAAGCGTCGAATAATAAATGGATGAAAAACACACTGTCTGCATTGCAAAAATTGGAAGTTTATGGTAAGTTATTGGCGTAAGCTTACGAGATGAGAATCTGAAGCCGGAAAGACATCCGGCGCGGGGAGGAACAGTGTTATGCAAACGATTCTGCGGGTTGTGATCGCAGACAGCAGCGAGGCCTTTGCCGGCTCGCTGAAGGATACGCTGGAGAACTGCGGGAACTATTCCGTGGTGGGAATCTCCGGCAACGGGGAGGAAGCCGTGGAGTTGGTGTGCAGCGGCAGCGCGGACATGCTGGTGATGGACCCCATGCTCACGGAATTGGACGGCATCGGCGTGCTGAGCGAATTGAGCCGCCGGGACAAGCATCCGGCGGTGCTGGTGGTCTCCAGCTTTTCCAGTACCTATATGGTCGGGAAGATGGGCGAACTGGGCGCCAGCTGCTTTATGCTCAAGCCCTGCAAGATGGAGGCGATCCTTCAAAACCTGAATATGCTGCGGGACAGCGGCGCCGCCGGCGGGAACGATCCGCAAAGCCGCCGGAGAAGCGCGGTGGAGAGTCTGGTGACCAACGTGATCCACGAGATCGGTGTCCCGGCCCATATCAAGGGATATCAGTATGTCCGGTATGCCATCATTCTGGCGGTGGAGGATATGGACGTGATCAATTCCATCACCAAGACCCTGTACCCGGAGGTGGCGGCCTATTTCGGCACCACGCCGTCCCGGGTGGAGCGGGCCATCCGCCATGCCATCGAGGTGGCCTGGGACCGGGGCGATCTGGAGACGCTGCAGCACTACTTCGGCTATACCGTTTCCAACACCAAAGGGAAACCGACCAACTCCGAATTCATCGCGCTGATCGCCGACAAGCTCCAGCTGCAGATGCGCAGCAGCGGGATCATGCGGATGTAAACGAACCCCCCACGTGCAGGAACAGCACGTGGGGGTTTTTTACTTCGATTCGTAATCTCCCGACAGAAAGGCCACGGCGGATTCCACCGCGTACCGGGCCTCCGGGCTCAGGGGCTTCCCGGCGTTTTCGTGGTCGAAGCTCCGGCAGAAGGCGGTCACGTTCTGCTTCAGCTGAGAAAGATGATCCCGGGTCTTGGTCAGAAGATCCCTGGACAGGGTCAGATACCGCTCCTCGGAAAGCTCGTTTTTCGCGGCCTCCAGCAGCGCGCCCGCATGCTCCAGACAGAAGTAGGGCTGCTTCCGCAGCTTTTCCGGGAACGCGGGATCCTTTTTGTAGATATAGACCACGTTGGAGATATATTTCTTCTCAAAATCCCGGACTCTGGCGCAGACGTAGCAGCTCTCCGCCCGGGCTTTCATCTCCCCTCCCGGGGATTCGCCGTCATATTTCCGGATCTTTCCCAGCTTGCCGGGCTTTCTGCCGTCCGGTTCCGGCGTGTTCTCCCAGAGGTACTGCAGATGACTCTCCAGCATCAGCGCCAGGGAAAGCCGGTTCCCCATGCCCAGCATGGTGTGGAAATGCTGCCTGCAGAAGCCCATCCGGTTGGTGACGATCCGGATGTCCGGCTCCATCATGGCCGCGCCCATGATATATTCCAGACTCTGCTTCTCCAGCTTCCGCCGGAGCCGGCACATGGGACAGCCGTCGTATGCTTCAAACGCCTCGTTGATGGGAATGGTATAGAGTTGTTCCGCCATTTTTCCACCGTCTTTCCTTGATTATTGGGTCGGGATTCGATATAATATACTATAACAGATTTTTCGCGGAAACACAATCGGAGGCGCAGCATGAACGAAATATACGAAAAAAACTACACCATTCAGTCCACCGACGTGGATCTTTACGGCGTCTGCCGCCCCTCGGCGCTGATGGGCGTGTTTCAGGATCTGGCTACGGATCATGCCGTTGAGCTGCACATGGATCAGGACTACCTGACGGAGCAGTACAACGCCGCGTGGCTGCTGGTTCGGATCTGGTACCGGCTGGACCGGCCCCTGAGGATGGGGGAGACCGTCAGCTTCCGGACCTGGCACCGGGGCGCCGGCGGGCTGATCATCTACCGGGATTTCGACCTGAGCGTGAACGGCGAGCCGGTGGGCGAAGCGGTGTCCGCCTGGGTGGTGGCCGACCGGGAAAACAGGAAAATGCTCCGTCCCGGGCTGATCGGGAATATTGCGGAATCCCCGGTGCCGGAGACGGTCAAGTCCAGACAGCTCAAGCTGATCAAAACGCCCAAGGACCGGAAATTCGTCCACAAACGGGAGGTCCGCTATTCGGACCTGGACATCAACGGCCACATGAACAACACCAAATACGCCGACGTGGCCATGGATGCGCTGACGGTGGCGGAGATGCAGGGACGGTTTATTTCGGAGCTGCAGCTGAACTATTCCATGGAGTGCGGCCCCGGCGAGGTCATGGATATCTCCCGGGCCATGGAGGACACATCCTGCTATATCGACGGGTGCAGCGAGGACGGCGCCCGCAGGTTCGAGGCTTTGGTACATTTTACCCCATATTCCGTCTTGACGGAGGATGGGGGTCTGGAGTAAAATAGAAAAAATAACCTGATGGTAATTGGAATGATGAAAGGAGAGGCTTGAATGATGGTAAATGACAACCCCGCTGTGAAGTTTCTGAAGGAAGGACTGACCTTTGACGATGTGCTGCTGATCCCCGCGGCCAGTGAAGTGGTGCCCCGGCAGATCAATCTGGGGACGCAGCTGACCCGGCAGATCCACCTGAATATCCCGCTGCTGTCCTCCGCTATGGATACTGTGACCGAGTATAAAATGGCGATCGCCATGGCGCGGGAGGGCGGCATCGGCATCATCCACAAAAATATGACCATTGAAGAGCAGATCGAGCAGGTCGACATGGTCAAGCGTTCGGAAAACGGCGTCATTACCGATCCGTTTTTCCTGGCGCCGGACAATACCCTGCGGGATGCGGACAACCTTATGGGCAAGTATCGGATCTCCGGCGTCCCCATCTGCGTGGAGGACCGGAAGCTGGTGGGCATCATTACCAACCGGGACCTGAAGTTCGAGACGGATTTTGACCGGCCCATTTCCGAGGTCATGACCCATGAGAACCTGGTCACCGCCCGGGAAGGCACCACCCCGGAGGAGGCCATCGAGATCCTGCGGAAGCATAAGATCGAGAAGCTGCCCATTGTGGACGGGAATTTCCGGCTCAAGGGCCTGATCACCATCAAGGACATCGAAAAGGCCGAGAAGTATCCCAATTCCGCCCGCGACGCCTCCGGACGGCTCCTGTGCGGCGCCGCCATCGGCGTGACGGAGGACGTGGTGGAACGGGCGGAGGGCCTGCTGGCGGCAGGAGCCGATGTGCTGGCTCTGGACAGCGCCCACGGCCATTCCAGAAATATCATCGAGTGCGTCAGGAAGATCAAGGCCCAGTTCCCCGAGGCCCAGCTCATCGCGGGCAACGTGGCCACTGCCGGCGGTACCGTGGCCCTCATCGAGGCAGGCGCCGACTGCGTGAAGGTGGGCATCGGCCCCGGCTCCATCTGCACAACCCGCGTGGTGGCCGGCATCGGCGTGCCCCAGATCACCGCCATCTATGACGCGGCCTGCGCCGCCAAGAAGTACGGCGTGCCGATCATCGCCGACGGCGGCATCAAGTATTCCGGCGACATCGTCAAGGCTCTGGCCGCCGGTGCCAGCACCGTCATGATGGGCTCCATGCTGGCCGGCTGCGAGGAGTCCCCCGGAGAGACGGAGATCTATCAGGGCCGTCAGTTCAAGGTCTACCGGGGCATGGGCTCCCTGGCCGCCATGGCCAAGGGCTCCAAGGACCGGTATTTCCAGGAGGGCAACTCCAAGCTGGTGCCCGAGGGCGTGGAGGGCCGCGTGCCCTACAAGGGAAGCGTCTCCGACTCCGTCTTCCAGCTGCTGGGCGGCATCCGTTCCGGCATGGGCTACTGCGGCTGCCCCACCATCCCGGAGCTGCAGGAGCGGGGCCAGTTCATCGGGGCCTTCGCCTCCTATGGCTACCGCAAATCCCCCGACGACCACAACAAGCTGGTGATCGACCCCGTGGCCGCTCAGGTGGTCCGAAGGATATTCTCCCTTTTTGAGTCCGGCGTGGGCAAGGTCCGGATCGCCAAGCTCCTCAACGCCGACGGTATCCCCTGTCCCAGCGAGTACAAGCGGCTGTGCGGCGACCGATATCACAACAGCACCCGCCACCGCCAGACCACCTACTGGACCTACAGCACCATCCACCGGATGCTCCAGAACCGGATCTACGCCGGGGATATGGAGCAGGGCAGGTCCCCCCGTTCCGGGATGCACGGCCGGGCGAAAAAGCTGGACCATCATCCCCAGGGACCAGTTCCACCGGGTCCAGCAGCTGCTGACCCAGAACACCCGTCAGCCGGACTTTCAGCAGAACATCAGTCCCTTCGCCGGGTTCCTGAAATGCGGCGACTGCGGACGGGCCCTGTGCAAGGTCACCCGAGCGGGCGGGACCTACTACGGCTGCGGCTCCTACAAGCGCTATGGGCCTACGGTCTGTTCTCCTCACAGCATCTCTCACAGGGACCTGGAGAAAATCGTCCTGGCGGACCTGAACCAGGTGATCGCCTCTGTTCAGAACCTGAAGACTCTGGCCGAGGAAGCCAAGCCTCCGGCAGTCAGGCGGGACTTTTCCGCCGAGCGCAGCCGCATTCAGGGCGGACTGGACAGGCTGTATCGCCTGAAAAAGTCCGCCTATGAGGATTACCGTGACGGGCTCATAGGCAAAGAGGATTTTCTCCGGTATAAAGCTGACTACGAAGCCCAGGATAAACAGCTCACCGCCCAGCTTGCTCTTCTGGACCAGGAGCCTGAGGACGACCCCCTGGACCGGCCCTGGATCGCCAGCCTGCTTCAGCACGGGAGGCTCACGGAGCTGGACCGGACGACCCTGGCAGAAACCGTGAAGGAGATCCTTGTTTTCGAAGACGGACATATTGAGATCATCTACCGCTTCGCGGATGATCTGGCGCTGTTCCGGAGCGCTGAAACGGAATAAACCATGGCAGGACGTTATGCTTGCCATGGTTAATTTTTTTGTATGGAGATTCCATCTTCCCTTTTCACGGAAAACAGGATATAATACGCAGGAAGGAGCAGTTTTAACATGTCAAATGATCCGCGAAACGACATCTACTATATCACATCCCTTCTGGAACACCTTATAATCTCACATAAACCGCGGCGCCTGTGCCTCCAAACCCTTGGGGCACAAGCGCCGCATTATAGCATTCCCCTGGGGCAACGAGGACACCCAGACCCTCATCGACATCCTGGACC
>CACYXZ010000096.1 GCA_902778525.1 Oscillospiraceae bacterium
CTCACAGCCCGACCTCCCTTCTTTCGTTGTTTGTGTCCATACAGAATTGATTATAACACATTCTGTAACAAATTGATAGCGGTTTTTCTCCGTTCTCCGGGGGAAATTTACAAAAGAATTCCCTGCCGGAAACGACAGGGAATCATTTGTTGTTATTTTGCCACCACATTGTCCGGGCCCAGCACCTCCCGCAGCTCCTGCAGCAGCATTTCATCCATCAGACAGCCGATGCCGGCCCGCCGGCGGGTGTCCGCGTAAAACAGCACCGTCTGGGTCTGTCCCGGGAACATCTGCAGGATCGCCCGGACCCTCCGATCCGTGCCGTTTCCCATGGTGGGCAGCCGCAGATACAGGGTCTTGATCTCCCGGCGGGAATCCCGGTCCCGAGCAGGGGCCGGCGGGGCCGGAAGCGCCTCCGCGTCCTCCAGCGGGATGGCGCTGTCCACCATGAGCTGGGGCTCCTTTTCATCCCGGACGGAGATCTTGCCCTTCACCAGCACCGCGCTGTTCTCCGACAGGCAGCCGCCGTACTGGCCCAGCACCCGGGAGAAACACAGCATCTCCATGGCGCCGGTGTCGTCCTCCAGCGTCACATAGGCCATCAGGCTGTTGTTCTTTGTGGTCTTGGATTTGACCTTGGTGATGATTCCGGCCACCGTCACGTTCTGACCGTCCTGGAATTCCCCGGTCTCCGTCTCTCCGAAGGACTCAAGAATGCTGCCCACTGCGGCCGCCCCGGCTTTTTTCGCCCGTTCCCGATAGCCGTCCATGGGATGACCGGAGAGGTAGAGCCCTGTGGTCTCCTTCTCCATATTCATCTTTTCCCGGGAGGACAGCTCCTCCACGTCAGGCAGGGGGACTGTCTGCGTCGGAGTCTCCTCCTCCGCCATCAGATCGAACAGGCCGATCTGCCCGTCCAGATTCCTCTTTTTGCTGTCGGCCACGGCGCTCATGACCTTCTCATAGACCAGAAGCAGCTGGCTCCGCCGGGCTCCGAAGCAATCCATGGCGCCGCACTTGATGAGGTTTTCCACCGTGCGCTTGTTCAGCTCCGTGTCGCTCAGCCGCTGGCAGAAATCCTCCAGGGAGCGGAAGGGTCCTCCGGCGGCTCTCTCCTCCATGAGCTTCTGCACAAAGCCAAGGCCGATGCTCTTGATGGCGCCCAGGCCGAAGCGGATGTCGTTCCCCGCCACGGAAAACTGGTCGTCGGACTCGTTGACGTCCGGGGGAAGCACCGCGATGCCCAGATCCTTGCATTCGGCGATATACTCCGAGATCTTGGACGTGCTGTCCAGCACCGAGGTCATCAGCGCGGCCATATACTCCCGGGGATAATGGCATTTGAGGTAGGCGGTCTGGTAGGCTACCACCGCGTAGCACACCGCATGAGCCTTGTTGAAGGCGTAGGAGGCAAAGTCGATGATCTGGTCGTAGATCTCATTGGCCACCTGCTCGGAAACCCCGTTTGCCAGGCATCCCATGATGTTCTGGTCCGGGTCTCCGTGGATGAACGCCTGCCGCTCCGCCTCGATGACGGCGTGCTTTTTCTTGGACATGGCCCGGCGGATGTTGTCCGCCTGAGGAAGGCTGTAGCCGGCCAGCTGCCGGAAAATGTCGATGACCTGCTCCTGATAGACGATGACGCCGTAGGTGACGGAGAGGATCGGCTCCAGCAAGGGGTGCTTGTAGGTCACCGCCCCGGGGTTGTGCTTGTTGGCGATGAACTGGGGGATGTTGTCCATGGGGCCGGGCCGGTACAGGGACACGATAGCCGTCAGGTCTTCAATGCTCTGGGGGTGCAGTCCCACGCATACGCCGGTCATGCCGGTGGATTCCATCTGGAACACGCCGGAGGTCCGGCCGGAGGAGATCATGGCAAAGGTCTCCCCGTCGTCGTCGGGGACGGCGTGGATGTCGAAGTCCGGCTCCCGCCGGCGGATCAGCTTTTCCGCGTCATCGATGACCGTCAGGTTCCTCAGGCCCAGGAAGTCCATTTTGAGAAGGCCCAGTTCCTCCACCGTGGTCATGGTGTACTGGATCACCACGGTGTCGTCGTTGGTGGCCAGAGGCACGTAGGTGTAGACCGGGTCCTTGGTGATGACCACCGCCGCCGCGTGGGTGGAGGTGTTCCGGGGCATGCCCTCCACCTGCATGGCCGTGTCGATGAGCTTTTTCACCCGCTCGTCGGCGTCGTATTTCTCCCGGAGCTGGGGCGACATTTTCAGGGCCTCCGCCAGCGTGATGTTCAGGGTGCCGGGCACCAGCTTGGCCACCTGATCCGTATCGGCGTAGCTCATGCCCAGGGCCCTTCCCACATCCCGGACGGCGCCCTTGGCCTTCATGGTGCCGAAGGTGACGATCTGGGCCACGTTGTCCTTGCCGTATTTTTCCGTCACATAGTCGATGACCTCCTGCCGCCGGTTGACGCAGAAGTCGATGTCAATATCGGGCATGGTCACCCGGCCGGGATTCAGGAAGCGCTCGAAGTACAGGCTGTACTGGAGGGGGTCCACGTCGGTGATGTCCATGCAGTAGGAGACCATGCTCCCGGCGGCGCTGCCGCGGCCCGGTCCCACGGGGATGCCGTTTTTCTTGGCATAGCCCACATAATCCGCCACGATCAGGAAGTAGTTCACAAACCCCATCTGCCGGATCATATCCATCTCATATTGAAGCTGGGCCTTTTCCAGATCCCCGCCCTCCGGATACCGGCGGGCAAAGCCGTCCCAGCAGAGCTTCTCGAAGTATTCGTCGTTGGAGTATCCCTCCGGCGGGAAGAAGTCCGGCAGGTGGTAATGGCCGAACTCGAACTCCACGTTGCACATCTCCGCAATCTTCGCCGTGTTGTCCAGGGCCTCCCGGTCCTCCGGGAAGAGGGCCTCCATCTCCTCTTCGCTCTTGATGTAGAACTCCTCGGTCTCGAACTTCATCCGGTCCGGGTCGTCCACGGTTTTCTGCATCTGGATGCACATGAGCACATCCTGCATCTTTGCGTCTTCCCTGGTGATGTAGTGGGCGTCGTTGGTCACCACCATGGGAAGGCCCGTCTCCCGGGCGATGCGCCGCAGGCCCCGGTTCACCGCGGGCTGGTTCTCGTATCCGTGGTCCTGCATCTCCAGATAGAAATGCTCCGGCCCGAAGATCCCGCTGAGGCGCAGGGCGGCCGCTTTGGCCCCCTCGTAGTCGTCCGCCAGGATCTTCCGGGGCAGTTCTCCCGCCAGACAGGCCGACAGGGCGATGAGGCCCTCATGGTGCTGCTCCAGCAGTTCATAGTCGATCCTCGGCTTAAAGTAGTAGCCCTCCAGGAAAGCCCGGGACACCATATAGCACAGGTTCCGGTAGCCGGTCATATTTTCGCACAGCAGCACCAGATGGTACATCTCATTGTCCACGCCGTGGACCTTGTCGAACCGGGTCCTGGGCGCCACATAAACCTCGCAGCCGATCACGGGCTTCAGGCCCTTGGCCTTGGCCGCCCGGTAAAAGTCAATGACGCCGTACATGGCGCCGTGATCCGTCACCGCAACGGCCTCCTGGCCCAGCTCCTTCACCCGGTCCATGAGCCTGCCGATGCGGCAGGCTCCGTCCAGCAGGCTGTATTCCGTATGCACATGCAGATGTACAAATGCCATGACGTTATCCTTTCCCGTCCGCAGTGTCCTTTCCCTGCTTCCGATCCCGGAGCCGCAGATGCTTTTCCGCGGCCCGGAGGGTCATCTTGTCGTTCTCAAAGGTCAGGGCCCGCAGCGCCTGGGCGTAGGGCAGCACCAGCACCTTCAGAAACTCCTCCGGGTTCTGATGGGCCTCCTGCCGGGAGTACTCCCCCAGGAAGTACACCACCCGCTTGTCGTTGCCGCTGCGCATATGATATGTAACGATCCGCCGGAACCCCGGCACCAGCCGGGCCGATACGCAGGTCTCCTCCTTGACCTCCCGGAGGGCGGTCTCCCGCTCGCTCTCCCCCGGTTCCATGTGTCCCTTGGGCAGCCCCACATAGCTCCCCTTTACCAGAACATAATGCCGCTGGCCGTCCTTCTCCGTGGCTACGACGGCGCCGCAGGATCTCTCCAACATACCCCTCTTGCTCCTCTTGTTCCTTGTTACTGTCCGCTGCGCTCGATGATGCTGCGCAGCCGGTGGCTCATGGCCGGCTTGCTCACCGGCGGATCCGCCAGCGCCGCCAGCTCCGACAGGGTGGCCGCCGGGTTGTTCTCCCGCAGCTGCGCCGCCTCCCGGAGCTTCTCCGGCAGGCCGTCGATGCGTCCCTGTTCCCTGAGGCTCCGAATGGCGGTGAGCTGCTGCTGCGCCGCGTCCACCGCCTTGTCCAGATTCGCCGTCTCGCAGTTGACCCGGCGGTTGACCCGGTTCCGGACCGATTTTTCCATCTTCGCCTGGATGATCTTCATGGCCTGCAGGGGCGCGCCGATCATGGTCAGGAAGTCCACGATCATATCGCTCTGCTTCAGGTAGAGCACGCTGCTGCCCGCCCGCTGGGCGTCCTTGGGCTCGAATCCCAGCTCCTGCAGCAGGCTTCTGGCCTCGGCGCTGACCTTCCGGTGGCTCGTCACCAGCTCCAGATGATACCGCTTGTCCGGATCCGTCACACTGCCGCCCGCCAGAAACGCACCGCGGATGAAGCTCTGCCGGCAGCACTCCTTTTCCACCATGCCGAAGTTGACGTGCACAGCCAGGGAGTCGTGCTCCTGGCCGTAGGCCCGGAAGATCGTCTCCAGCTTATCCGGACTGTCGATCACGAACATATGCTTGCCGGGCTGGTCCAGATCCGGGTCCTGGTCAAACTCCAGGCCGAAGGTCCGGCGGAACAGCCTGGGCAGCCGCCGGGCAAAGGGCAGATTTTCCGTGATGATGCGGATCTCCCGCTTGCTGAAGGTGTTGCAGTAGAGCAGGATCCCGTAGCATTCTGCCAGCCGGCAGCATTTGCGTTCCGGCAGCGTCTGACACAGTTCCTCCCGTACTTCTGAAGCAAAGGACATCTTCGTCCCTCCTATCTGCGGGAATTGACGGTTCTTCTTCCCTCTTTCCGCCACAGCTCCAGGATCGCCTTGGCCAGGAGATCCGGATCGTGGCGTGCATATTCGCTGCTGTCGGAGAGCAGCGGGGCCGTGAACAGCTTGACCCCCAGCTTTTCGATCTCCTCCCAGTCCAGCACGATCTCCCCGGCGCCCTCCCGGTTGTACTCCTCCCGCAGATGCTCCGGCACCGGGCAGAGATTGGCAAGACAGGCATCCACCACATTGCCGCTGTGGCGGGTCAGTTCCCGCACATGGTCCGCGGCGGTGTAGCCCTCCGTCTCGCCGTCCTGAGTCATCAGGTTCATGATCATCAGCTTGTAGGCCTTGGACCGTTCCACCGCCTCCGTCACGCCGCTGACCAGAAAGTTCGGGATGATGCTGGTATACAGGCTTCCCGGCCCGATCAGGATCAGATCCGCCCGCTCGATGGCCCGAAGGCTCTCCGGATAGGCCCGGGGATGCTCCGGCATCAGCACCACCCGCCGGATCCCCTTGCGGGTCTCCTTTTTGTGGTAGAAGATGGCACTCTCCCCCAGGACCGTGGAGCCGTCGTCAAACTGGGCCTGCAGGTGGATATCCTGCTCCGTCACCGGCAGAACCCGGCCCGTAACGGCCAGGACCTCTCCCATGGCCCGCACGGCTTCGGCAAAGGAGCCGCAGATCCCGTTGAGGGCCGCCAAAAGCAGATTCCCGAAGTTCTGGCCGCTGAGGGACCCCTCGGAAAACCGGTAGGTCATCAGCTGCTCCATGACCCGGTCCGTGTTGGCCAGCGCCAGCACGCAGTCCCGGGCGTCGCCGGGGGGCAGCATGCCAAGGTCCTGGCGGAGCATGCCGCTGCCGCCGCCGTCATCGGCCATGGTGACAATGGCAGTGATGTCCCTGACGTAGCGCTTGAGGCCCCGGAGCATGGTGGAAAGGCCGTGGCCGCCGCCGATGGCGACCACCCGGGGCAGGGCGCCCGGTGAGTATAGTCTTACTTCCTCGTCCATGACGTCCTCCGTTATCCCCGATCGATATCCCGGTGGTTGACCACCGTGGGAAAGCCCCGCTTTGCCACGTATTCTCCGATGGCTCTGGCCACCGCCACCGACCGGTGCCGGCCGCCGGTGCATCCCACCGCAATCACCAGCTCGGTCTTTCCCTCCTCAAAATACAGGGGCAGGGAAAAGGCCAGCAGATCCTCCACCCGGGTCATGTAGTCCGCCGTCTGCTGGTAGGAGAACACGAAGTCCCGGACCTCGGGCATCAGGCCGGTCTTCTGCCGCAGCTCCGCGATGTAGTAGGGGTTGGGCAGGAACCGCACGTCAAAGACCAGATCCGCATCCATGGGCAGGCCGTATTTGAAGCCGAAGGACTGGACGTTGACCACCATGGCCCGCTGGGGCTCGTCGCCCTCAAAGAGCCGGATCAGTTCGCTGCGAAGGCCCGCCGTGGTCAGGGCGGAGGTGTCGATAAGATAGTTCGCCCGCTCCCGGACCCTGGCCAGGAGCTGCTTTTCCTTGATCACCGCGTCCTGCAGGGGCGTGCCGTCCTTGCTCAGCGGGTGGGACCGGCGGGTCTCCTTGTAGCGGTGGACGATGACCTCCGTGGCCGCCTCCACATAGACCACGGAGTACTCCACCCCTTTGGCGTCCAGGGCGTCCATGGCGTCCAGCAGCCCGCTGAAGCTCTGGCCCGCCCGGACGTCCGACACCAGCGCCACCTTCTCAAAGCGGCCTGTGGTGGCCAGACAGATCTCCGCAAACTGTCCGATGAGCTCCGGCGGCAGGTTGTCCACGCAGTAGTAGCCCAGATCCTCCAGAATGGAGGCAGTCCGGCTCTTGCCCGCGCCGGACTGTCCCGTAACGATCAGAAACCTCATTTGTTTTCGCCTCCCAGGATCCGCACCTCCGGCTCCAGGCGGATCCCGCTCCGGTCATAGACCCGCTGCTGCACCTGACGCATCAGCGCCAGGACGTCCGCCTCCGTGGCGCCGCCCCGGTTGATGACGAAGCCCGCGTGTTTTTCGCTGACCTGAGCGCCGCCCACGGTCAGGCCCTTGAGTCCGGCCTCGTCGATCAGAGCCGCCGCGTAGGCGCCCTCGGGCCGCTTAAAGGTGCTGCCGGCCGACGGATACTCCAGGGGCTGCGAGGTCTTCCGCCGCTCCATCAGCTCCGACATTCTGGCCCGGATCTGCGTCTTGTCCCCGGGCTGCAGCCGGAACCGCACCCGGAGGATCACACATTCCTCCG
>CACYXZ010000097.1:0-873 GCA_902778525.1 Oscillospiraceae bacterium
TATGACATATCAGGAATCTTTTATTGAGTTTATGGTGCGCGCCGGAGTCCTGACCTTTGGGGACTTTACCACCAAATCCGGCCGTAAGACGCCCTACTTTATCAACACCGGCAACTACAAGACCGGCGCTCAGGCCAGCGCCCTGGGGGACTACTACGCCGCCTGCATCCGGGATCATCTGGAGCAGGCCGGCGGTGCGGACGTGCTGTTCGGGCCGGCCTATAAGGGCATTCCCCTGGTGGTGACCGCCGCGGCCAGCCTGTACCGGAACTATGAACTGGACTATCCCTACTGCTTCAACCGCAAGGAGAAAAAGGACCACGGCGAGGGCGGCAGCATGGTGGGCGCAAAAGTGAAGGACGGCGACCGGATCGCCATCGTGGAGGACGTGGTCACCGCCGGCACCGCCGTCCGGGAGTCCATTGCCCTGTTCCGGGACATCGCCGACGTGAAGATCAATGCCCTGTTTGTGTCCGTGGACCGGATGGAGAAGGGCACCGGGGAGAAATCCGCCCTGGACGAGCTGCGGGAGGACTACGGCATCGCCGTCTATCCCATTGTCACGGTCCGTCAGATCATCGACTACCTCTATGAGCGGCCCATCGACGGGAAGGTGTACATCGACAGGGACATGAAGGAGAAGATGGAGGCCTATCTCCGGACCTACGGCGCCGGACAATGAGCGGGAACATCCATCGGGGACACCGGGAACGGCTCCGTCAGACGTTCCTGGACCACGGTCTGGACGCGTTGCCGGACGTGAACGTGCTGGAGCTGCTGCTCTTCTACGCCATTCCCCAGCAGGACACCAACCCCATCGCCCACAGACTGGTGGAGGAATTCGGTTCCCTGGCGGGGGTGTTTGACGCATCC
>CACYXZ010000097.1:893-8282 GCA_902778525.1 Oscillospiraceae bacterium
CTGCAGCACAGAGGCGGCCTGACGAAAAACGCCGCGGCGCTTTTGAAGCTCACCGTGGAGACCGCCCGCCGGGTGCAGATCTGCCGGGCCAGCATGGACCGGGTCCTGGACACCACCCGGAAATGCGGGGAATATCTGGCGCCCTACTTTTTCGGGGCCTCGGAGGAAATGGTCTACGCCCTGGCGTTGGACGCCAAGTGCAAGGTCCTTGGCTGCAGCCGGCTCTTCACCGGGACGGTCAACTCCGCCGGCCTCAGCACCCGCAGCGTGGTGGAATTTGCGCTGCGGATGAAGGCCACCTCCGTGGTGCTGGCCCACAACCATCCCAGCGGTATCGCCGTGCCCTCCCAGGAGGACGTCCGGACGACCCGGTCCGTGGCGGCGGCCCTGGACACGGTGGACGTGCTGCTTGCCGATCACATCGTGGTGGCGGACGGGGACTTCGTGTCCATGGCGGAGAGCCGTATGCTGCCGGAACGGAGCCGCTGAACGATATGGGAAAAACCGCTCTCTCCCGCGGGAGAGAGCGGTTTTCTGCATCGGCGGGGGATTTCGGCAGAAATCCCCCGGAAACCCCGCAATATCCCGGGATTCCCCATGGCGGAAAGGCTTGTGGAACGGGCTTTTTTGTGGTATAATACTACCTTAGTTTAGCATCCCTGCGGAGAGGAGGTCCTGCGCTGTGGAGCAGATTTTTAAACTGCACGCACCCTTCCAGCCCTCGGGCGATCAGCCGGAGGCCATCGAAGCCCTGACCACGGGCCTTCAAAACGGCATTGACGAACAGGTGCTCCTGGGCGTCACCGGCTCCGGCAAGACCTTCACCATGGCCAACATCATCGCGAAGATGAACCGGCCCACCCTGGTGCTGGCCCACAACAAAACTCTGGCCGCCCAGCTCTGCTCGGAGTTCAAGGAGTTTTTCCCGGAGAATGCCGTGGAATACTTCGTTTCCTATTACGACTACTATCAGCCCGAGGCCTACATCGCCCATACGGACACCTACATCGAGAAGGATTCCTCCACCAACGACGAGATCGACCGGCTGCGGAACTCCGCCACCGCCTCCCTGCTGGAGCGGCGGGACGTGATCGTGGTGGCTTCCGTGAGCTGTATCTACGGTTTGGGGGATCCGGAGGACTATAAGTCTCTGGTGGTGTCCGTCCGGCAGGGCCAGACCTGGGAGCGGGACACTCTGCTGCGGAGCCTCATCGACATCCGGTATGAGCGCAACGACCTGAACTTCGTCCGCAACACCTTCCGGGTCCGGGGGGACACGGTGGAGGTGTTCCCGGCGGGATGGACCAGCCGGGCCATCCGCATCGAGTTCTTCGGGGACGAGATCGACCGGATCTGCGAGTTCAACGTGGTCACCGGCGCCGCGGAGCGGGAGGTGAGCCACTGCGCCATCTATCCCGCCAGCCACTACGTCACCACAAAGGAAAAGATGGAGCGGGCCACCCGGGAAATCGGGGAGGAAATGCTGGACCGGGAGCAGTGGTTCAAGGACCACGGCAAGCTGCTCGAGGCCCAGCGCATCCGCCAGCGGACCATGTACGACATCGAGATGATGAACGAGCTGGGCTTCTGCTCCGGCATCGAGAACTACTCCCGGATCATCAGCGGCCGTCCGGCGGGCTCGCCGCCCATGACGCTGATGGACTATTTCCCGGAGGACTTCCTCATGTTCATCGACGAGAGCCACGTGACCGTGCCCCAGGTACGGGCCATGTACAACGGCGACCGGGCCAGAAAGACGGCCCTGGTGGATTACGGGTTCCGGCTTCCCTCCGCCTATGACAACCGCCCCCTGAAGTTTGACGAGTTCCAGAGCAAGATCCATCAGGTGATCTATGTGTCCGCCACCCCGGCGGAGTATGAGCTGAGCCGGGCCGGCCAGGTGGCCGAGCAGCTGCTGCGGCCCACGGGCCTTTTGGACCCGGAGGTGGAGGTCCGGCCGGTGGAGGGCCAGGTGGACGACCTGATCGGCGAGATCAACGCTCTGGCGGCGAAGAACTACCGGACGCTGGTCACCACCCTCACCAAGAAAATGGCCGAGGATCTGACGGATTATCTCACCCGTTCCGGCATCAGGGTCCGGTATATGCACTCCGATGTGGATACCATGGAGCGTCAGGAGATCATCCGGGACCTCAGGATGCAGAAATTCGACGTGCTGGTGGGCATCAACCTGCTCCGGGAGGGGCTGGATCTGCCGGAGGTGGCCATGGTGGCCATTCTGGACGCGGACAAGGAGGGCTTCCTCCGGTCCCCCACCAGCCTGATCCAGACCATCGGCCGGGCCGCCCGGAACGCCGAAGGCAAGGTCATCATGTACGCCGACCACGTCACCCCTGCCATGGATTACGCCATCCGGGAGACTGAGCGCCGGCGCACGCTCCAGCAGGCCTACAACGAGGCCCACGGCATCGTGCCCAAGACCATCATCAAATCCGTGCGGGAGCTGATCGAGATCTCCCGGACGGTGGATGTGGAGAAGGACGGCCGGAAGCTCACCAGGAACGAGCGGGAGGCGGAGATCAGCCGTCTGGAGAAAGAGATGAAAAAGGCCGCAAAGATGATGGAGTTCGAGTACGCAGCGATCCTGCGGGACCAGATCATCCAGCTGCGCGGTATCAAATAGGAAGGATGTATTCACCATGGACAATAGAACACAACGTCAGAAACGGGCGCAGTCCGAGCGCCAGAGGGCGCTGAAATTCCAGAGAACGGTCCGGGCGGCGGCCATCGTGCTGGCCATCGTGCTGGCGCTGATCTCCCTGGGCCAGAGCTGCTCCACCAGAAAAGCCATCGAGGATCTGGCGGCCCAGATCCGGGCCAAGAAGCTGGCTCAGGCCCAGGAGGAGCTGCTGGCGCTTCAGCCCTCTCCCTCCCCGGAGGCCACCCCGGCCCCGGCCTCTGAAGGGGTGCAGATCACCCTGAGCTTTGTGGGAGACGTGGCCATGGGCACCGACGACGCCATCATCGAGCGCGGCGAGGGCGGCGACCTGTTTGCCCAGTTTTACGACAACTACGGAGAAGACTATTTTTTTGAGAACGTCAAATCGATCTTTGAGGGGGACGATTTGACGACGGCGAGCCTTGTGAGCAACCTGACCCTCCAAACCGACGCCCGCTACAACTGGAACCCCGCCTACCGGGCTGAGCCGTACTACGGCGACATCCTGGCGGTGGGCGGCATCGACGCGGTGACGGTGGCCAACTATCACACCTACGACTACGACTACGAGGGCTATGTGGACACCCTGGCCAATCTGGACAACAGCGGCGTGGGCCGCTTCGGCTATGAGAACGTCCTGGAACGGGATCTGGCCGGACATCCAGCCGATCAGACCAGAATGGTTCAGGTGGGGAACATCAAGGTGGGCTACGTGGGCGTATACGAGAAAGCGGACGATTTCTATGAGGACACGGCCCTGGAGAACATCAAGTACCTCCGGGACGAGGGCGCCCAGATCGTGATCGTGGAGGTGGCATGGACCTCCGAGGACCCGGACAAGCCCGACGACAACAAGATCCTCAAGGCCCACAAGTTCATCGACAACGGCGCGGATCTGGTGGTGGGCATCCAGCCGGATATCCTCCAGGGCATCGAATGCTACCACGACAAGTACATCGTCTACAGCCTCGGGACCTTCCTCAGCTGTGCCGAGGAGCCGGTCAATATGGACTCCATGATCTTCCAGCAGACCTTCACCATCGTGGACGGGCAGGTGCAGCCTCAGGCGGATTATGAGATCATCCCCTGCTTAATTTCATCTCAGCCCAAGAACAACTGCCAACCTACTCCGGCAAAGGATGCGGACGCCCAGCGGGTCCTGGACCGCATCTACGACTGCAGCGCCATCCTCGACGGCGGCGTCTCCCCGCAGTGAACGTTACATCACACCGATTTCCGCCCCGATCTTCGGGGCGGAACCTATCCCCAGAAACAGGAGCTGATCAACCTTGCATGACCGCATTATCATCAAAGGCGCCCGGGAAAACAATCTGAAGAATGTGGACCTGACCCTGCCCAGAGACGCGCTGGTGGTGTTCACCGGGCTGTCGGGATCCGGCAAAAGCTCCCTGGCCTTCGACACCATCTACGCTGAGGGCCAGCGGCGGTATGTGGAGAGTCTTTCTTCCTACGCCCGGCAGTTCCTGGGCCAGATGGACAAGCCGGATGTGGACTCCATCGACGGCCTGTCCCCGGCCATCTCCATCGACCAGAAGACCACCTCACGGAACCCCCGATCCACCGTGGGCACCGTCACGGAGATCTATGACTACCTGCGGCTCCTGTGGGCCCGGGTGGGCGTGCCCCACTGCCCCAAATGCGGCCGGGAGATCCGCCGCCAGAGCGTGGATCAGATCGTGGATCAGGTCATGGCCCTGGAGGAGGGAACCCGGTTTCAGATCCTTGCGCCGGTGATCCGGGGCAAGAAGGGGGAGCACCAGAAGGTCTTCGCGGACGCGAAGAAGAGCGGCTACTCCCGGGTCCGGGCCGACGGCGTCGAGTACCGGCTGGATGAGGAAATTTCTCTGGCCAAGACGAAAAAACACAATATCGAGATCGTGGTGGACCGGCTGGTCATGAAACCGGACATCGCCCGGCGGCTGACGGATTCCCTGGAGACGGCCCTGGGCCTCTCGGAGGGACAGGTCGTCATCCAGCTGGTCCGGGAGGAAAAAGAGCTGAGCTTCTCCCAGAACTACGCCTGCGAGGACTGCGGCATCTCCCTGCCGGAGCTGGAGCCCCGGATGTTCTCCTTCAACAATCCCTACGGGGCCTGTCCCCGGTGCAGCGGACTGGGGTTCCAGCTGGAGGTGGACCCGGACCTGATCATGCCCAACCGCCGCCTGTCCATTCTGGAGGGGGGCATCAGCGCCAGCGGCTGGGGCAACGCCAGAAACGACACCATCTCCCGGATGTACTACGAGGCCCTGGGCCGGAAATACGGCTTTACGCTGGATACGCCTCTGGAGAAGCTCAGCCCCCAGGCCATGGACGCCCTGCTCTACGGCACCGGAGGAGAGAAGCTGAAGCTCCAATATGACCGGGGCAACGGCCGCGGCACCCTGGAGCAGCCCTTTGAAGGCATCATCAACAACCTCAGCCGCCGGTACCGGGAGACCCAGTCGGACTCCATGCGCCGGGAGCTGGAGGAGTGCATGAGCTACCATCCCTGCCCGGACTGCGGGGGAAACCGGCTCAGCCCCATCGTGCTGGCAGTCACCGTAGGCGGCCTCAACATCATGGAGTTCTGCCACAAGTCGGTGAGCGAGGCCCTGGAGTTCATCGGGGACCTGAAGCTGGAGGGCTCGGCGGAGGTCATCGCCCGGCAGATCCTCAAGGAGATCGCCGCCCGGCTGGAATTCCTCCGGAGCGTGGGACTGGAATACCTGACCCTGAGCCGGAATGCCGGCTCCCTCTCCGGCGGCGAGAGCCAGCGGATCCGGCTGGCCACCCAGATCGGCTCGGCGCTGATGGGTGTGCTGTATATTCTCGACGAGCCCTCCATCGGCCTGCATCAGCGGGACAACGCCAAGCTGCTGGCCACGCTGCGGCAGATGGTGGAGCTGGGCAATACGCTGATCGTGGTGGAGCACGACGAGGACACCATGCGGGCGGCGGATCACATCGTGGACGTGGGCCCCGCGGCGGGCATCCACGGCGGACGGATCGTGGCTCAGGGCACCCTGCAGGACATCATCGACTGCCCGGAGAGCATCACGGGACAGTACCTCTCCGGCGCGAAAAAGATCCCCGTTCCCGGCTCCCGCCGGAAGGGAAACGGCAAGTTCCTGAAGTTTTACGGCTGCGCGGAGAACAATCTCAAGCACATCGACGTGACCATTCCCCTGGGGACCCTCACCGCCGTCACCGGCGTGTCCGGCTCCGGCAAGTCCTCTCTGGTCAACGAGATCATCTATCAGAAGCTGGCGGCGGAACTCAACCGGGCCCGGCTCCATTCCGGCAAACACGACCGGGCGGAGGGGATCCGGCAGCTGGACAAGGTCATCTGCATCGACCAGAGTCCCATCGGCCGGACGCCCCGGTCCAATCCCGCCACCTATACGGGACTGTTCCAGGAGATCCGGGATCTGTTTGCCTCCACCGCCGACGCCAAGGCCAAGGGCTACGGACCGGGCCGGTTCTCCTTCAACGTCAAGGGCGGCCGGTGCGAGGCCTGCTGCGGCGACGGACTGGTGAAGATCGAGATGCACTTCCTGCCGGACGTGTATGTGCCCTGCGACGTGTGCAAGGGCAAGCGATACAACCGGGAGACCCTGGACGTGCACTACAAGGGAAGAAACATCGCCGACGTGCTGGAGATGACCGCTGACGAGGCGCTGGAATTTTTCGAGAATCTGCCCCGGATCCGGCGGAAGGTGGAGGCCCTGTGCCAGGTGGGCCTTGGCTATATCAGGCTGGGCCAGTCCTCCACCACCCTCTCCGGCGGCGAGGCCCAGCGGGTGAAGCTGGCCACGGAGCTCAGCCGTCTGTCCACCGGCAACACTTTCTACATCCTCGACGAGCCCACCACGGGACTTCATGTGGCGGACGTGCACCGGCTGGTGGACGTGCTGCAGGCGCTGGTGGACCAGGGGAACACCGTCCTGGTCATTGAACACAACCTGGACGTGATCAAGGTGGCCGATCACATCATCGACCTGGGGCCCGAGGGCGGTTCCGGCGGCGGGCAGATCGTCTGCACCGGTACGCCGGAGGAGGTGGCGGCCTGCCCGGAGAGCTATACCGGACAGTATCTCAAGCCCATGCTGGAGCGGGACCGGTAGACCGTTTTTGTGCCCGGAGATGGTTTTGACAAATCGGTTTTGTGAGGTGCTTTCTCATGAACGAGAATCATAATAACAAGAAGAACAATGGCTTATCCGGTCTGCCGATCGGCATGTGCATAGGAATAGGGATAGGAACGGCTATTGGAGCAGCAACGCACAACATCGGATTGTGGATGCCGATCGGACTGTCTGTGGGTATGTGTCTCGGTCTCATGCTGGGTCATAACAGTGAAGATGATAACGAAGACGATACGAACCATAAGCAGTAAATATGCAAATTCGAGTCTGTTGAACTCTTTCCGGGATGCCTCCGGCGGCTCCATTTCTTGGCCGGCAAGAAATGGAGGAAAGAACCGGGCAAAGGGGGTTCCCCCTTTGCGATTCTGACTGCAAATTCGGTGTGCGGACTCCGCGCTACCAGCTCGCGCGTCGCCGCTGTTGGCTTACAGGCCGTTTCGTTCCCACGCTCGAGTGTATGTTCTAAGGCGCGACGGTAGGCACTCCTTGTCGGTCCTGCCCGAAACGGGGTGGAAACTGTCCCACAGCCGCTCACGAAGTCAAGCGGCGACCGCAGATGATCTG
>CACYXZ010000098.1 GCA_902778525.1 Oscillospiraceae bacterium
AATCAGGAACTGGACATGTTCTGTACCGTATTCGTCGGAGCCTCCGTCACCCGGAGGATCGGGGCATACATGGTGACGCCGAGGGGGTACGATCTGTGAAGATACTGATCTTCGGCGGCGCGGCGGAGGGACGGCTGCTGGCCGGACTGGTGCCCGCCCTGGGACATGACGTTACCGTTCAGGTGGCGACGGAGCTCGGAGCGGAGGAACTGAAGGGCTGTCCCTGCAGGGTCCGAACGGGGAGACTGGACGCCCGGGAAATGACAGAGCTTGTTCGGGAATTCGACCTGGTCATTGACGCCACTCACCCCTATGCGGCAGAGGCATCCCGGAATATCCGGCAGGCCTGCCGGGCCGCGGATGTTCCGCTGCGGCGGGTTTTGCGGGCAGCGTCGGAACCGGGGGACTGCGTCCGGGTGGGAAGCTGCGGCGAGGCGGCAGACTATCTTTCGGGCAGGCCCGGAAACATCCTGATCGCCACCGGCTCCAAGGAACTGCCGGCCTACGGCTCCCTGGATCCCGGGCGCCTGTATCCCCGAGTGCTGCCCACCCATGAGGCGCTGTCGGTATGCGAGAAGATGGGAATTGCCCACAGCCACATCCTTGCCCTGCAGGGGCCCTTCTCCCTGGAGATGAATGCGGCCATGCTCCGGCAGTACCGGATCCGGTATCTGGTGACCAAGGACGGGGGAAAGCAGGGGGGCTTCGAAGAGAAGCGGGAAGCCGCGCGGCGGTGCGGCGCGGAGCTTATCCTGGTGGCAAGACCGGAGGACAGCGGGATCTCGATGGAAGAGCTGATGGCTGAATTGGAGGGAATGGCATGAAGGTAACGCTGATCGGGATGGGCTGCGGCCCGGAAACCCTCACGGCAGAGGCCTCCGGGGCCCTGGCCGAGGCGGATCTGTGCGTGGGAGCCGCCCGGCTTCTTGGATACCTGCCGGAGTCAGACGCGGCGCGGATCGCGGAATACCGCCCCGGTGCCATTTGCGCGCTGCTGGAGGAAAAAGCGCCGGAACGGGCCTGCGTCCTCCTCAGCGGCGACAGCGGCTTCTACTCCGGTGCGGCAAAGCTCATTCCGCTCCTGCGGGAACAGGGCGTCGAGGTGCAGACTCTGCCCGGGGTGTCCAGCCTGCAGGTCCTGGCGGCGAAGCTGGGACGGCCCTGGCAGGACTGGCTTCTCCGCTCCGCCCACGGGACGGCCTGCGATCCGGTTCCCGCGGTCATGCAGGGACGGCCGTCCCTCTTCCTGACCTCCGGCGCGGAGGGACCGGGGGACCTGTGCCGGGCGCTGAAGGAGGCGGGACTCGGCGATCTGCCTGTGACAGTGGGAGAGAATCTGGGACAGAAGTCTGAGCGGATCGTCAGGGGAACTGCGGCGGAGTTCGCCGGGAAGGAGTTTGCACCGCTGAACCTGCTCCTTGCGGAACCGGCGCCCCGGTATCCGGCCCGGACGCCCGGTATCCCTGACGGGGAATTCCTGCGGGAACAGGTGCCCATGACCAAACAGGAGGTCCGGGCGGTGATCCTTGCCAAGCTGGCGGTGGGGCCGGAGGACGTCTGCTGGGACGTGGGCACCGGTACCGGCAGCGTCAGTGTGGAGCTGTCTCAGCACGCTTCGGCCGTCTACGCCGTGGAGCGGAACCCGGACGCCGCAGCGCTGATCCGGCGGAACCGGAAGCGCTTCTGCGCCTGGAATCTGCGCCTGATCGAAAAAGAGGCCCCCGAGGCCCTTTATGAACTTCCAAAGCCGGATGCGGTCTTTATCGGCGGCAGCGGAGGCCATCTGGAGGAGATCCTGGAGACGGTTTGCCGGGCAAATCCGGAGGCGCGGATCTGTGTCTCCGCCATCGCTCTGGAGACTCTGCAGTGTGCGGCTGAGACTCTTCAGCGGCTGGGTCTTGAGGCGGAGGTGACGCAGATCGGCGTGAGCCGGACACGGGAAGCCGGACCGCTCCATCTCCTGACCGCCCAGAACCCGGTATTCCTCATTACGGGGGTGGGGAAATGAGGCGGCTCCTGATTACGGCCATGTCCAGCGGGGGCGGAAAGACGGTCCTGACCTGCGGGCTGATGCGGGCGTATGCGCGCCGGGGCCTGCGGGTCTCGGGTTTCAAGTGCGGCCCGGACTATATCGATCCCATGTTCCACACCCGGGTCCTGGGCGTTCCCAGCCGGAATCTGGATCTGTTTCTCCAGGGAGAGGACGGGATCCGGCGGACCCTGACCCGGCAGGAGGGTGACCTGGCGATCCTGGAGGGCGCCATGGGTTATTATGACGGAGTCGGCGGCACCGACGAGGCCAGTGCCTGGCAGGTCTCCTGCGTCACGGATACGCCGGCCCTGCTGGCGGTGCGGCCCGGAGGCCAGAGCCTTACCCTGGCGGCGCAGATCCGGGGACTTCTGGAATTCCGACGGCCTTCCCGTATCGCCGGCCTCTTCCTGATGGACTGCACGCCGTCCCTCTATTCCCACCTGCGGCCCATTCTGGAGCGGGAGACCGGACTTCCCGTCCTGGGATACCTGCCGCACCTGAAGGAGGCGGAGCTGCAGTCGAGACATCTGGGCCTGGTGACGGCTTCAGAGATCGAAGACCTCTCCGCCCGGATCGACGCAGTGGCCGACGCGCTGGAGCGATACGCGGATCTGGACGGGATCCTGTCCCTGACGGAAGATTCGGTTGACATAACTCTGGAAAGTGAGCTTCCGGAACCGAGGTGCCGCATCGCCGTCGCCCGGGACGAGGCCTTCTCCTTCTACTACGCAGACAATCTCGACGCCCTCCGGGAGGCCGGGGCGGAGCTCGTCTTTTTCAGCCCGCTGCGAGACAGGGAGCTTCCGGAGGCAGACGGTCTGTATTTGGGGGGCGGCTATCCGGAGCTGTAACTGCAGTTGCTTTCCGACAATGTCTCCTTGCGAAGGAGCGTTCACGATGCGGTCGCAGGCGGCCTTCCCACCGTGGCGGAGTGCGGCGGATTCCTCTATCTGCAGAAGGAGATCCGGGACCGCGACGGGAAGATCTGGCCCATGGCGGGGGTACTTCCCGGGACCGGATTTCCCACGGACCGGCTTCAGCGGTTCGGCTATCTGACCGTTTTGCCGGAGGAGGACAGCCTCCTCTTCCGAAGGGGAGAGGAGGTCCCCGCTCATGAGTTCCACTACTGGGACTGCACCGTATGCGGAGAGGACCTGACTGCCCGGAAGTCCGGGGGCAGGACCTGGCGGTTCGGATCTGTCGGAGAGACGCTCTATGCCGCCTTTCCCCATCTTCACTGGGGCGGATCGATCCCCATGGCAAAGCGGCTCGCTGACGCGGCGTCGAAGGTACGGGAGGGAAAGAAATGACGCTGGAGGAACTGATTTCCGAGATCCGGCCTGCGGATGCAGAAGCGGCTGAGGCTGCAAAGCGCCGCTGGAACGGCCTTGCCAAGCCGCTGGGAAGTCTCGGGGTACTGGAAGAGGATATCGTCAGGATCGCGGCGCTGACCGGCAGGGAAGATGTGCATCTGGAACGGCGGTCGCTTCTGATCTTCTGCGCAGACAACGGCGTCGTCCGGCAGGGAGTCAGTCAGTCGGACCACACCGTCACCTCTGCTGTGGCGGCTTCTCTGGGACGGGGAGACAGCACCGTCTGCCATATGGCGAGGATAGCCGGCTGCGACGTAATTCCTGTGGATATCGGCATGGCGGAAAAGACGCCACCCGGAGTCCTTCCCCGGAAGGTGCGCGCCGGGACGGCAGACATCACTGAGGGGCCTGCTATGACCCAGGAAGAGTGCTTGCAGGCCATCCTCACAGGTGCGGAGCTGGCCCGACAGCAGGCGGAGGCGGGCGCAGATCTCCTGCTTCTGGGGGAAATGGGAATCGGAAACACCACTACAGCGACTGCCGTGGCCTGCGTCCTGACCGGCCGGGACCCCGGGGAGCTGACAGGCCGGGGGGCCGGACTCTCCGACGACGGCCTGCGCAGGAAGATCGACACGATCCGCCGGGCCATCGGGACGAACCGTCCCGACCCCCGCGACCCGGTAGACGTCCTGCGGAAGGTGGGAGGGCTGGATCTGGCGGCGCTGTGCGGCGCGTGTCTGGGCGGGGCAGCCGCCCGGATCCCGGTCCTTCTGGACGGGAGTATCACCAACGCCGCGGCACTGTGCGCCGTCAGGCTCTGCCCGGACGTGCGGGACGCCCTGATCGCGTCCCATATCTCTCAGGAGCCGGCGGCAAAGGTGCTCCTGGACGCCCTGAACCTCACGCCATGTATCTCCGCGGGGCTGCGTCTTGGCGAGGGCGGCGGCGCCGTTCTGGCACTGCCGCTTCTGGATCAGGCCCTGGCGGTCTACCGGAGCGGCCACACCTTTGGCCAACTGGGCATCGAAGCCTATACACCGCAGTAAAGGATGTTGTTATGTTTACCTTAGTCATTGGCGGCAGCGCCAGCGGAAAAAGTGAATTCGCCGAACAACTCACCCAGTCTCTGGACGGACCGCGGCTCTATATCGCGACAATGGAGCCGTTTGGAGAGGAGGCTCAGGCCCGGATCGCCCGGCATCGCACGGCGAGGCGGGAACGGGGATTTGAGACAATAGAAAATTATGTAAACCTATCGTCTCTTGAGATACCGGAGGGGGCCAACGCCCTTCTGGAGGATCTGGGCAATCTGGCCGCCAATGAGCTCTTCCGGCCGGACGGGGACATCCGGACGGTCGTTCCCGGCATAGAGCACCTCCTTGCCCTGTGCCGGCACCTGACCGTTGTGACGAATGAGGTCTTTTCCGGAGGAAAGGACTACGAAGGGGAGACGCTCCGCTACCTCCGGGAGCTGGCGCAGATCAACCGGGCCCTGGCCGCAAAGGCGGACCGGGTCGTGGAGGTGGTCTGCGGACTGCCGAACCTTCTGAAGGGGGAAGCCTTATGACGCTGCTTCAAACCATTGCCGTGGCCTTTTCCATGTTCTCCGCCGTGCCCATGCCGCAGTTTTCCTGGGACAGGCGGAATATGCGTTACGCGCTATGCGCGTTTCCGCTGGTGGGGGTCCTGATCGGCCTTGCCTGCTGGGCAGCCGCCTGGGTCTCAGGTGCTTTAGACCTGCCAGGACTTCTGCGGGGCGCCCTTCTGTGCCTCCTTCCGGTCCTGCTGACGGGCGGGATCCATCTGGACGGGTACGCCGACACCTGCGACGCGCTGGCCAGTCACGCCGATCCTGCCAGAAAGCAGGAGATCCTGAAGGATCCCCATGTGGGCTCCTTCGCGGTCATCCGCCTCTGCGGCCACTTTCTCCTGACCTTTGCCCTGTGGACAAGCCTTCCCCGGTATCTGCCCGTGCCCATTCTGCTTTCCTTCTGCCTGAGCCGGACCCTGTCCGGTCTGGCGGTGGCGTCCTTTCCGATGGCGAAGGACACGGGTCTGGCCCACACCTTTGCCGAGGCGGCGGACAAGAAGCGGGTGCGGACGGTGCTGATCGTTTTCGATCTTGCCCTGTCGGCCGGCATGTGCCTGTGCGGGATCGGCGGCGCCCTCATGGCGCTGGCCGCCCACCTGGTCTATCTCTGCTATTTCCGGATGTGCAAAAGGCAGTTCGGCGGCCTGTCCGGGGATCTGGCCGGATGGTTTCTGGTGCAGGCGGAGAAATGGATGCTGATCGCGCTGACGCTCTGGCAGTTTACGGAGGTGCTCTTATGATCTTTGTCACAGGCCCGCTGTTCGCGGGAAAAGAGGAATATATCTGCGGCGCTCTGGGATGGAGTCCGGAGGAGTTCCGGAAACAGGCGGTCCGGGACGTGCAGGAGCTCCCGCTGACCGGGGACCTGGAGGAACTGGCGGACTCGCTCTGCCGCTGCGCCGTAGTCGTCGCTACGGAGGTGGGGGGCGGCGTGGTGCCCGTGGACCCGGAGGAACGGGAACGTCGGGAACGGGCCGGCCGTCTGAGCTGTCTGCTTGCCCGGCGGGCCGAAACGGTGATCCGGGTCCAGTGCGGCCTGCCCCAGCTCCTGAAGGGAAAGCTTCCCGGCCCTGGGCCGGAACTGCCGCAGGAGGGAGAAGGACTGTGACGATCGTATACGGAGCGCTCCTCAGCTTCCTGCTGGACCTTCTGCTTGGGGACCCCGCGTGGATGCCCCACCCGGTGGTCTATATGGGAAAGGTCATCTCCTGGTCGGAAAAGCGGCTGCGGACCAGGTTCCCCGCCACGGAGAAGGGGGAGTTCCGGGCGGGACTCCTTCTGGCCGTCTGCCTTCCGCTGCTGACCGTCGTGGTTTCCGGCGGAGCGGTGTGGCTGCTCTGGAAGGTCCATCCCGCGCTGGGATTTTTCCTGAACGTCCTCTGGGGATGGCAGGCTCTTGCCATGCGGGATCTCCGGAAGGAGAGCGTAAACGTCTACCGGAAGCTCAGAGAGGATACCCTTCCTGCCGCCAGAGAAGCGGTGGGTCGGATCGTGGGAAGAGAGACGGAACGCCTGAGTGCCGATGGAGTCGTGAAGGCTGCCGTGGAGACGGTGGCAGAGAACTTCTCTGACGGCGTCGCAGCCCCGATGCTCTATCTTCTGATCGGCGGCGCGCCGCTCGCCCTCGGCTACAAGGCTGTCAACACCATGGACAGTATGATCGGCTATCGGAACGAGAGATACCTGTTTTTCGGAAGAGCGGCGGCAAAGCTGGACGACGGAGCGAACTACATTCCCGCCCGTCTCTCGGCGTTTCTTCTCATGGCTGCGGCGGGACTGAGCGGACAGAGCGTAAAGGGCGCATACCGGATCTGGAGACGGGACAGACGGAACCACGCCAGTCCCAACTCCGCCCAGACAGAGTCCGTCATGGCCGGCGCCCTGGGGGTGGAACTGGGGGGACCGGCCCGGTATTTCGGACAGCTCGTGAATAAGCCCACCATCGGCGATCCCCTCCGCCCGGTGGAGCCGGAGGACATCCTGAGGGCAAACCGGATGCTCTACTGGGGCGGTTTTCTCAGCCTTCTGCTTCTGTGCGGGCTTCGGACACTTTTCTTCCTTGTGATCCTGTAGGAGGAATCATCATGACCTGGAATCACGGCGGCGACTGGGCCGGATTTGAATACTCGACCGGAAAGCGGCCCCTGGACTTTTCCGCCAGCGTCAGTCCGCTGGGAATGCCGGAGGGGGCCCGTCTGGCTGCCGCAGCGGCGCTCAGACAGGCCGGGGCCTA
>CACYXZ010000099.1 GCA_902778525.1 Oscillospiraceae bacterium
TGACCCCTCTGTCTTTTTCCACATACATGAACGCCCACCGCCTTTATGGCTATTATACCATAAATGCGGTGGACGCGGTAGGTTTTGTCGACAGTCTGACGCACCGCATCTGCGGTGCGTGTTTTTTTACGGGGAAGGCCGGAGCGCCCAGGGAAGCTCCACAAAGGGATACTCCTCCGGGTTTTGGATCTCATATCCATTCAGTTCCAGTTCCATTGTGCCGAGCAAGAACCACATATGATCGCCATCAGCAGCCAAAGACGGGTCCACATAACAGGAGGTTCCGTCCACATCCATAAGGCACCAGCTGTGCGCCGCACCGCCTTTTTGGCCCGAAACGATCGTACAGGGTATACCGCAGGACTGCATAAGGAGGCAGTAGGCCTGTGCAAAACCATAGCTGTTTGCCTGACCGTTGATCAGCGCGCCGTATACGCCGTCCGAGGCAGTTCTGCTGTCTTCCTGCGGAATATAACCGGCATTCCGCCCCAGCCTGTCGTAGATTCGCCTGGCATTGGTCAATTCGGAGTTAGACAGGCCGTAAACCGAGACGATACGCCGGACAGAAGTCTCCACTTCATCCCGCATCGCCGCAAGCTCCTCCGGCGAGTGGAAATAGGTGAACTTGATATCGAGGATCCGCTGGGTGCCGCTTTCCGGATACAGATCCATACTTGTTTCCGGCATCTCCATGCAGAATTCCGGATGGGAAGTGAAGATGTTCTCAACCTCCGAGGCCAGATCAAAGGCGCGATAATCACCCACAAGAAGGGTCAGCCTGGGTTCATAGGATGCCATAGCCTCTTCCAGTTTTCCCTGGATCGCGCTCAGGTCTGTCACATAGACAATCTGCTGGATCTCCTCCAGAGAGCGCTTGTATGAGACGTTGAAGTTGATTTCATAGTAACTGACGATTCGGGAGTAGTCGAAGGTCATGCTGCTGACCACATAGGCCCCCAGCGGTGACATCTTGGACACCTCATAGACTGCCTGATTGAGATCTTCTCCCAGATTGCCGGGGTAGGATTCCGCCCGGATTACGAAGTCGTCTCTGCGGTCCTCCACCGCGTTGATCAAGGCGTTTTTCAGGCTCAGATAGCTGCTCACGGTCAGCACGTCGGAATCCAGCGCAACGCCGTAATCCTCATTATGCGGCGTTACGACCACATAGGAGGATGACCGCATGAGTCCGCAGCCGCTTAGAATAGCGGCAATCAGCAATATACATACTACGATCCGCTTCATACCGCTCCGCCTTTCCTTATAGCCGGTGTTTGGAGTATCGCTCAAACCCCTCGCCCAGTACCTGATGCGCTTCCTGAAGAACCAGGAAGGCATTCGCGTCGATTCCCATCACAATTTCCTTGAGCTCGGCAATCTGCTGCCGTTTGATGGCGCAGTAGATCACGTTCTTTTCCTGATGGGTATAAGATCCCTCGCCCTTGAGATAAGTACAGCCCCGCTCCAGTTTCTGATCAATGGCGTCCCGGATCTGTTCATCATAATTGCTGATGATCATGGCTACGTAAGAATAATCCAGACGATATACCACCGCGTCCGTCGCCTCAGAACTGACAAACAGCGCCACAATACAGTACAGGACCTTGTTCAGATCCCGGAACGCTATGCCGGTAATGATCGCGATGCACATATCCACCATCAGCATCAGCTTGCCGATGGGAAGCTCCCGGAACTTGTACTTCATCAGGCGGGCCGCAATATCCACGCCTCCGGTGGAGGCCCCCTGCATCAGAACGATCCCGCAGCCGCCTCCTACCAAAAGCCCGCCGAAAATGGCGCCAAGAAGTGGTTCTGTCTTCACCGCTGGAAGATACGCGAACACATCGATCAGGACGGAGGAAATCAGCATACCCGCCAGGGAGCCCACAAAGAACTTGCGGCCCACCACCCGGTATCCGGCAATAAACAGCGGGATATTCACGATCAGGGAGATCACGCCCACAGAAGCCAACGGAATCAGCGCGTGGATGACCACCGCAAGGCCGGAAACGCCGCCGGCGCCAAACTGATGGGGCATCAGGAACAGGTCGAACCCCAGCGCAAAAATTGCCGATCCCGCCGCAATCCAGAAGATCCGCTTCAACTCAGGCAACAATTTCGTTTTCATTTCTCTCCACTCCATTTTTAAAGATCAAGCGCAAGCTGCTGCTCTTCGGAATCGGCTTCTTTCAGGATCGCGCCGGCTCCGGGCAGCGAGCGGCTCCGGTACCGGGTCACATTGCTGATCGCCGTCTCCTTGAGGGGGAGCATCCTGTCCAGCAGCGCTTTCTTCCGCAGGGTCATGACAGACACACCGATGGTCGGTCTGGTGGTCTTGACAGCGAGGAGCGCCGTATTGACAACGAGGGCGCGTCCGTCTGTCGAGTAGATCGCCACATCCGCATCCTCGTTCAGGCACAGGATTCCGCGGACCGGCGCCTTGTCGCTGTATGCCCCGGTAAGACGGCGTCGGTTAGACTTTGTATTGTACGCGCTCAAGGCCACTTTCGCAACCTTCCCGTTCTCAAAGGCAAACAGCATGAATCCGCTGTAATCTCCGGGCAGGCAGACCTTAGCGACGCTCTCCCCTTCCTCAAAGCCCAGCTTGGTCGGCAGGTAATCCCCCAGCACGCTGGCTTTGCTGTCATCGAATTCCGAAAGGGATGCTTTGTACACCTGAAAACGGTCGGTAAAGACAAGAAGCTCGGCGCGGTTGGTGGTCTCCACCACCAGATCCATCCGGTCCCCTTCCTTGAGCTTCTGCTCTCCGCTCATGCGAAGGCTCTGGGGCGTGATCTTCTTCAGGTAGCCGTCCCGCGTCACAAACAGGGTGACCGCATAGTCCGGCGTCTCCTCCGTCTCGTCCTCAAATTCCAGTTCATCGTCATAGACAATGGTGGTCCTGCGGTCTTTCCCGTACTTTTTCGCCACCGCCTCCAGCTCTTTGACGATGATTGCCTTGGTCTTTCTCGGAGAGGACAGCGTATCCTCCAGCTCCGCGATCTCCGTTTCCAGATCCGAGGTTTCCTTGGTCCGCTTGAGAATGTATTCCCGGTTGATATTGCGGAGCTTGATCTCCGCGATATATTCCGCCTGGACCTGATCGATCCCGAATCCGATCATCAGGTTGGGGATCACGTCTTCCTCCAGTTCGGTCTCCCGGATGATCCGGATGGCCTTATCGATATCCAGCAGGATTTTCTGCAGGCCAAGCAGGAGATGGAGCTTGTCGCGCTTCTTTGTGAGCTGATAATAAAGACGCCGCTTGACGCATTCGGTCCGCCAGGCCGTCCACTCCTCCAGGATCTCGCCCACGCCCATGACCTTCGGATAACCGCCGATGAGGATGTTGAAATTGCAGGCGAAGCTGTCCTGAAGCGTGGTCATTCGCATGAGCTTTGACATCAGTTTATCAGGATCCGCGCCCCGCTTGAGGTCAATCGTCAGCTTCAGGCCGCTCAGATCGGTCTCATCCCGCATATCATTGATTTCCTTGATCTTCCCCGCCTTGATCAGATCGGAAACTTTGTCGATGATGGTTTCCGTGGTGGTGGTATAGGGGATCTCGTAGATCTCGATCAGGTTTCCGTCCTTCACATACCGCCATTTTCCCCGGACCTTGACGCTGCCCTTTCCGGTGTCGTAGATGTTCTGAATCTCCTCATCATTGAAGATCAGTTCGCCGCCGGTGGGGAAATCCGGGGCAAGCAGATACTCCCGGAGATCGCATTTGGGGTTCTTGATCCGCGCGACTGCAGCATTACAGACTTCCCGCAGATTGAAGCCGCAGATATTGCTGGCCATGCCGACGGCGATGCCGTTATTCGCAGACACAAGCACATTGGGGAATGTGGTGGGCAGCAGAGAGGGTTCCTTCATCGTGCTGTCGTAGTTGTCCACAAAATCCACCGTGTCGCTGTCGATGTCCCGGAACAGCTCCTGGCAGAAGCTGTCCAGCTTTGCCTCGGTGTACCGGGACGCCGCATAGGCCATGTCCCGGGAGTAGGCCTTTCCGAAGTTGCCCTTGGAATCCACAAAGGGATGAAGCAGCGCCTCATATCCCCGACTGAGGCGAACCATTGTCTCATAGATTGCAGCGTCACCATGAGGATTGAGCCGCATCGTCTGTCCGACAATGTTGGCGGATTTCGTTCTTCCGCCGCTGAGCAGTCCCATTTTATACATGGTATAGAGCAGCTTCCGGTGAGACGGCTTGAATCCGTCGATCTCCGGAATCGCCCGGGACATGATCACGCTCATGGCATAGGGCATGAAGTTGATCTCCAGCGTCTGGGTGATGGGTTGTTCCAGGATCTCCGCATGAAGTCCATAGACATTGGAGACTTCCTTGTGCTTGTTCTCCTCGGTCTTCTTTTTCCTTGCCACGCAGTTCGCCTCCTTTCTACGAAATATCCGCCAGTTCAAGGAACTTGTATCCGTTTTCCGCGATATGCTCCTTGCGGCCCTGCAGGTTGTCCCCTTCCAGGAGGTCGAACATCATCGCTGTCGCCTCGGCGTCCTCCGGCATCACTTTGATGAGCCGCCGGGATGCGGGATTCATCGTTGTCATCCACATCATCTCCGGGTCATTTTCGCCGAGGCCCTTGGATCGCTGAATGGAGATCTTCTTGTCCGCACCGATTTCTTCGACGATTTTGTCCTTTTCCCGGTTGGAATAGGCAAACCAGGTTTTATCCTTGTAATTGATCTCAAAGAGCGGAGATTCCGCAATATAGACGTACCCCTCCTGGATCAGGGTGGGGACCAGCCGGTAGAGCATGGTCAAAATCAGCGTCCGGATCTGGAAGCCGTCCACATCGGCGTCCGTACAGATGATGATCTTGTTCCACCGCAGGGACTCCAGGTCGAAAGAGCTCAGGTCTCTCGCTTTTTTCCCGCCGGTGATCTCCACACCGCAGCCCAGGACTTTAATGAGATCGGTAATAATGTCGCTCTTGAAAATCCGGACATAGTCTGCCTTGAGACAGTTGAGGATTTTGCCGCGGACCGGCATGATCCCCTGGAATTCCGCGTCACGGCTGAGCTTGACGCTCCCGAGGGCGGAATCGCCCTCCACGATGTACAGCTCCCGCTTGTCGGCGTCCTTACTGCGGCAATCCACGAATTTCTGTACGCGGTTGGAGATGTCGATTTTCTTGATCAGGTTGTTCTTTGTGTTCTGCCGCGTTTTTTCCGCAGTTTCTCTCGACCGCTTGTTGATCAGCACCTGCTCGGCGATCCGGTCCGCTTCCGTTTTGTTCTCAATAAAGTAAACCTGAAGCCTGGATTTAAAGAAATCGGTCATGGCTTCCTGGATAAACTTGTTGTTAATGGCCTTTTTGGTCTGGTTTTCGTAGCTGGTCTGCGTGGAGAAGCAGTTGGTCACCAGAACCAGGCAGTCCGTAATATCCTGCCAGGTGATTTTGCTCTCGTTTTTGTTGTACTTTCCGATCTGCTTGATATAGCTGTCAATGGCGGAGACAAAGCCTGCCTTTGCCGCCTTCTCCGGCGCGCCGCCATGCTCCAGCCAGGAGGAATTGTGATAATACTCCAGCCGGTTCACCGCATTGGAAAAGCACACAACGGCAGAAATCCGGACCTTGTATTCCGCCTGATCCGCCCGGTCCCGGCCTTTGCGCTCAGCCTCCCAGAACTGCGGGATCGTCAGGGCGTTCTGTTCGGTCATCTCGGTGACATAGTCCAGAATGCCGTGCTCGTAGCAATAGTCCTGCTCTTCGAACTTGCCGGACTGCGTTTCGTTCCGGAACCGGAAGGTGACGCCTGCGTTTACCACCGCCTGACGCTTGATGGTGTCCAGATAATACTCCACAGGGATATCGATGTCGGTAAACACGTCCAGATCCGGGAGCCAACGGAAGCAGGAGCCGGTCTGCTTCCGGTCCTGTTTCTCCGCGTGAAGTCCGCCTATGTTCTCGCCTTTTTCAAAACGAAGCGTATACTTCTTCCCGTCCCGGCGGATCGTGGCGTCAAAGTAGCGGGAGGCATACTGGGTGGCGCAGGCGCCCAAGCCGTTGAGGCCGAGGGAATACTCATAGTTCTCCCCTTCGGCATTGCTGTATTTTCCGCCGGCGTACAGTTCGCAGAACACAAGTTCCCAGTTATACCGCTGTTCCGTCTCGTTCCAGTCCACCGGACAGCCCCGGCCGTAATCCTCCACCTGAATGGAGTGGTCCAGAAATCTTGTGATCGTGATCAGGTTGCCGTGGCCTTCCCTGGCCTCGTCAATGGCGTTGGACAGGATCTCAAAGACCGCATGCTCGCAGCCTTCCAGTCCGTCAGAACCAAAAATAACCGCGGGGCGCTTCCGCACACGCTCCGCGCCCTGCAGCAATTTGATGCTTTCGTTGCCGTAGGTTTCACGTTTTTTCATGAAATTCCCTCACATTGTGTAGTATATAGACATAATAACCCAATATATAGTTATTATATGCGTTTGGAGCCCAAAAGTCAACCGCTTCAGGACAGTGATCCATGTCTCAAAAACAGCGGAACAGCTGTCACTGTTCCGCTGTTTCTCCTCTCCGCTCCGCGCCGTCTTTCCCGATCATCTGGTGCAGGGCCCGCAGCGCATCCGACAGTCCCCCGAGCTGGTCGATCAGCCCCAGCTTCACCGCCTGCGCCCCGTAGATCACGCTGCCCACATCCTGCGCCAGTTCGTCGGTATTGAGCATCAGCTTCAGGAACGCGCTTCGCTTGATGCCCGAATTCTTACAGACGAACTCCACGATCTGATCCTGGATCCGCTCGAAGTAGTGGTAGGTCTGGGGCGCTCCGATCACCGTGCCGCTGATGCGGACCGGGTGGATCGTCATGGACGCCGTGGGAACGATCATGGAGCGTTTGGCGCACACCGCCAGCGGCACTCCGATCGAATGGCCTCCCCCCAGCACCAGCGACACCGTCGGTTTCGACATCCCCGCGATCAGCTCCGCAATGGCCAGACCGGCCTCAATATCTCCGCCAACCGTGTTGAGCAGGATCAGCAGGCCGTCGATCTCCGGGCTTTCCTCTATAGCTGCGATCTGCGGGATCACATGCTCGTATTTCGTTGTCTTTGCGGTCTCTCCCAGGATCTGATGCCCCTCTATCTGCCCGATGATGGTCAGACAATGGATGTTCCCCTGGTATGCCCGGAGTTCTTCTTCATTATTCCAGCGGCGCGCCATCGGAATCCAGTTTGATCTCCAGATAGGTGCAGTTTTCCCGGTGGACCGCACGAAAAAAACACATCAGCGCGTCACAAGGGAGCCTGTCCCCCGGCTTCCACGGAAACCGGTAAACTTGCTCCTTGACATAGCCCGGCGGAAGCATAATCCCTCCAAGTTTTCCGCCCGGAAAACGCTCCCAGGGTGTACCGCTCCGAAGCGCCGCCCGGAGCAGCCTGCCCTCCGGCAGCCGGCTCGTCGGGACGCTGACGCGCAGACGCATCTGGCCCTGTTCCGGCGCAGGGATCCCAAGCGGGACTTCTCCTCCCTCAAAGACAGCAACGAGCCGACAGACACTGTCCGTCTCCACTGTACCGTCAAATAACGTATAAAGTCCCTTCCTCTCAGTCCGCAGCGTGCCGCAGATCTGATTTCCCGAATAGACCGGTATCTCCAAAAGAAACACCTCCGCATGATTGTATGCGGAGGTGTCCCCAGATTATCCCTGAAGCCCGAAGCTCACAGCAATGGCGTTATCGATTTTCCCCATCATCTCAGAATCCACGCGCCCCATATGCTCGCGCAGGCGGCGCTTGTCAATGGTCCTGACCTGCTCAAGCAGCACGATGGAGTCCTTCGTAAGGCCCACCGCAGGCCCGGTCAGCTCAATATGCGTCGGCAGTTTCGCCTTGTTTTTCTGAGATGTAATTGCTGCGGCAATCACCGTCGGACTGTATTTGTTTCCCAGGTCGTTCTGAATGATCAAAACCGGCCGCGTCCCGCCTTGTTCGCTTCCGACAACGGGACTTAAATCAGCGTAATAAATGTCTCCTCGTTTGATTCCGTGATCCATAGTCGTCCTCTTTCCGTGCAAGTTATACAGCCGAGCAAGGAAGCTTTGCTGTATCTTGATTCTTCCACAGAACCGGATGAATTATACATTTCCGGTCAGAACAGTCTATGTTTTGAATCGCGGAATCGCCACAGAATTTACAGACGATGTACCCGGAGCGCGCGGATCGCGTTCAGGACCGCAAGGACCATCACGCCGACGTCCGCAAAGATCGCCGCCCACATATTCGCCAGGCCGAACGCGCCGAGGATCAGGCAGAGGAATTTCACACCCAGCGAAAAGATGATGTTTTCGTAGACGATGCGAAGGCATTTTCTTGAGATCCGGATCGCCTTTGCGATCTTCATGGGATCATCGTCCATCAGCACCACGTCCGCCGCCTCGATGGCGGCGTCAGATCCCAGGGCGCCCATTGCAATCCCCACGTCGGCGCGGGACAGCACCGGTGCATCATTGATCCCGTCTCCGGCAAACGCCACTTTACCGCCGGAGGCCATAAGCTCTTCCACGATCCGCACCTTATCCGCAGGAAGCAAATCGCTGTAGTAGGTATCCACGCCGGCCGCCTGTGCGATCTCTTCCGCGGCGCTTTTCATGTCGCCGGTCAGCATGACCGTTTTTTCAACGCCCGCCTGCTTCAGCGCATCCACCGCCGCTCTGGCCTCCGGTTTGATCACATCAGAGATCACCACATGTCCGGCATAGGCGCCGTCCAGAGCCATGTGGACGATTGTGCCGCTGCTTCGGCAGGGTTTGTAGGGAATCCCCATCTGATCCATCAGTTTTCCATTGCCGACGGCAACTTCTGTCCGTTCCACCGTGGCGACAACGCCTGCACCGCTGATTTCCCGGATTTCAGACACGCGATTCCGATCCGGCGCCGAGCCGTGGGCCTGCTGCAGGCTCTTGCTGATGGGATGGGACGAAGCGCATTCGGCATGGGCGGCATATTCCAGCAGCTTCTCCCGATCCAGACTGCTGTGATGGATATCCCGGACCTCAAAAACGCCGCGGGTCATGGTTCCGGTCTTATCGAACACCACGGTCTTAATCTGAGAAAGCGTCTCCATATAGTTGGATCCCTTGATCAGGATTCCTTCTTTTCCGGCACCGCCCAAACCTGCAAAAAAGGTCAGCGGAATACTTACTACAAGCGCGCAGGGACAGCTGATCACCAGAAACGTCAGCGCGCGGTACAGCCACGTGCCCCAGAAAGCCGGCATACCCAGTAACAGCCGGACAATAGACGGCAGTACCGCCAGCGCCAGCGCACATCCGCAGACCGCAGGCGTATAGACCATGGCAAAGCGGGAGATAAAGTTTTCCGATTTTGATTTGCGGGAGCTGGATTCCTCCATCAGCTCCAGGATCTTGGAAACCGTAGACTCTCCAAATTCCCTGGTCGTTCTGATCCGCAGGACGCCGCTGAGGTTGATGCATCCGCTGAAGATCTCAGATCCTTCCGAGACGTCTCTGGGCATGCTCTCCCCGGTGAGGGAACTTGTATTCAGGGTGGACCTTCCGGAAACAACAATTCCGTCGATCGGAACCTTTTCACCGGGCTGGACAACGATCACACTGCCCACCGGGACATCATCCGGATCCACCTGTTCCAGTTCGCCGCCGGATTCCAGATTGGCGTAGTCCGGCCGGATATCCATGAGCTCGCTGATGTTCCTGCGGCTTTTCCCGACGGCATATCCCTGAAACAGCTCGCCGATCTGATAGAACAGCATGACAGCCACGGCTTCGTTGAAGTCCGTAGAGCGGTTGATCACCGCCAGTGCAATGGCGCCAAGGGTGGCAACCGCCATCAGGAACTGCTCGTCGAAGAGCCGTCTGTTCCGGATCCCGCGGAACGCCTTTCTCAGAATATCGTATCCGATCACCAGATAGCTGATCAGATACATCGGGATTTTGACATAGGCAGGAACGGGAATCGAATTCGCGAGGATCAGCAGTATCGCTGACAGAATAATACGGCAGAGAACTCTTTTTTGCTTTCGATTCATTGACTTCCCTCTTTTCCGTCACGAAACCGGATGGAATCAGAGATATATCTCAAGGTCATCGTCAATTTTTTTACAATTTCCGCGGACTTCCTGCATCACTTTTTTATAATCTGTTCCCTCCGCAAATTCCACCGTGATCTTCTGAGTCATGAAGTTGACAACAGCACTGCTGACCCCGGGGGTTTTTCTGGCGGCGTTCTCCATCAGATTCGCGCAGTTGGCGCAGTCCGCCTCAATCTTATATGTCTTTTTCATATAGAAAACCTCCTCAAAATTTATCAATTAAGTACTTGTTTAATCGTTCTGGATATAGTATAATGGACACATAAGAAAAAGTCAACAGCAAATACCGTAAGGAGGTCATAAAAATGCCGGACTATCCCCTTCCCCATCAGCACAGCGATCCGATCGTCACAGACCAGCTCCGGGCGCACCTGGAACAGACTCTGCAGTTTCAGATCGTTTCGGACATCTTCAAGCAGCTTTCTGACAGCAACCGAACCCGCATTTTCTGGCTCCTGTGCCATTGTGAGGAGTGCGTGCTGAATATTTCTTCCCTGATGAATATGTCAAGCCCAGCTGTATCTCACCATTTGAAGCAGCTGAAAGCAAACGGCCTGATCGTCAGCCGCAGAGACGGAAAGGAAGTATACTATCGGGCCGCAGGCACGCAGCAGAGTGCGCTGCTTCACCGCGTGATCGAGGAAACCATGGAAATTGTATGTCCCAGATGACGAAAAAGGGAGAGTTTGACTCTCCCTTTTCAGCTTGTCGACAAAAAGGAGTGTAAGCGTCAAATCCACCGCCGAAAAGAAACCGCCGGACACCAACTAAGGTATCCGGCGTGAAAATCAATATATATCTGCTGCGGGTGCCTCGCTGAGGAACTCATCCACGGCATCCCCAATGGCATGCTGGAGCGCATCGTCCGTCATCCAGGAGCAGGCGGAATAGGTACGATCAATCGTATCTGCAAACTTCCTGGAAAGACGAGGATGCTCCCGTTCAAATTCTGGAAAGTGCTCGATCACATAACCGGAATAGTCCATATCGAACGCTTCCCGGCTCATGTCGCCATTGGCAAAATCCATTACGAAATTAACCAGAAAGGCTCCATGCTTTTTGAGTTTCATCGCTCCAGCCCTCTCTCACTTGGTATAAGCAGCACACTCTGCTGCGGCATTCCAGGGCAGCAGGCTTTGTACAACCTCTATATCATCCATATCCGCTGAGTTTGCGGTTTTCAGTAACCAGGTCAGGTATTTATACGGATCCAGGCCATTCTCAATGGCGGTCTGGATCAGACTGAACATGACCGCACTGCCGGTGGCTCCCTTGGGCGTATTGGCAAACAGGAAGTTCTTCCGATCAATGACAAAGGGCTTGATACTTCTCTCTGCCCGGTTATTGCTCAGCTCCAGTCTGCCGTCCCTGAGATAATTCGTCAGGTATGGCCACTGTTCCTTCAGATAAGTAAACGCCTTTCCCAGGGCAGACTTCGGCGCGGCTGTTCTGGTATTTGCCCATGCCAACATGGCGTCTAAAACAGGTTTAGCCTGCTTCAGCCGCTCAGCATATCGTTCTTCTGCTGGTTTCTCTACCAATTCCTGCTCTATCTCAAACAGAAGATTGCAATAGGCAAGTCCCTGAGATGCGGAGCTGCCCTTTGCTTTCCCCTTGGGCAGAGATTTCATCGCCTCGTCAAATTTCCGCCGGGCATGAGTCCAGCAGCCTACTACCGTTATCTCCTCCGGGAGGTTGTGGTATCCGGCGTAGCCATCTGTATGGAGATAGCCACAGAATCCTGTCAGGAACTCCTTTGGATGCTTCGCACTCCGTCCCGACTGGTACTCGTACAGGACTATGGGCTTGTCCGTATCCCCGCTGGTCCGATACAGCCACATGTAGCTGTTGGTTTGCGGCTCCTTTCCCGGCTCGTGGAGAACCTGCAGGGTGGTTTCATCCGCATGGAGAACCTCCCTTTTGAGCAGCTCCGCATACAGCCGGTCATATACGGGAGTCAGATAATCCTCCGTGGCCCTCAGGATCCAGTTGGACATGGTCTGCCGGCTCAGCTGGATGCCTTTCCGCTTCATTTCCTGTTCCTGCCGGTACAAGGGACTGCCCATGACGAACTTTTGGGTCATGATGTGGGAAATGGCCTCCGGTGTAGCAAAGCTGCCGGGGATAATATACTTTTCCGTGGGTGCTTTCACAACGGGGGTCTCGCAGCCCTCGTCAGCTTTTTCGCTGCAGCTTTTGCAGGCGTAGGTGTAGTAAATGTCTTCATGGACGATATACTGGGCAGGAACGATTTCCAACGTCTTTACAACTTCCTTGCCGATCTCCGTCATGGTATCGCCGCACTGCGGGCAGACCAGTGCCTCACCCTCCAGACGATGCTCCACCCGCTTGGTAGGGATCCCCTCGGGGATGTTGTCCAAGGTGTAGGTGTGCTTCTTGTGCCGCTTATGACCTGCAACATTGGTGGCTTCCGGTTCCTCCTGCTCTGCGGCAGAGAACACCTCGGCTTCGTTGAACAGGAAGCTCAGCTGCTCCATGACGGATTCGTCCGTCTTCTCGGAGGATGCGCCAAACCGTTTATGCCGGGCAAGGCGCAGGGCTTCCGTCAGCAGCTCCACCT
>CACYXZ010000100.1 GCA_902778525.1 Oscillospiraceae bacterium
GCAGCCTCAGCGGAGCCGGCAGCTTCCGCAGAACCGGCGGCAGGGGCGGATGCAGGGGCAGCGCCGCCGCAGGCGGCGAACAGACTCAGACACAGGCACAGCGCCATAATCAAAGCAATTGTCTTTTTCATCTTTTAATCCTCCTTAATCTTTTACTGAAATCAGATCGGATATCCCAGAAGCCTGGGAAGCCAGAGGGCCAGTACGGGGAATGCGCAGAGGATGATGACCGCGACGAACATGCCGACCACCATGGGGGCAACGCCCTTGAAGATCCGCTGCAGCGGAACATCCTTTGCTACGCCGGAAACGATGTACACATTCATGCCTACGGGCGGGGTGATCAGACCCATCTCCATGACCATGATCATCAGAACGCCGTACCAGATCTCGTTGAAGCCCAGTCCCTGCATGATCGGCAGGAAGATGGGAACGGTCAGCATCACCATGGCGAGAGAATCCATCAGACATCCCATGACCGCATAGATCACAATGATGACCGCCAGGATCACATACCGGGAAACGCTGAGGCTGTTGACGAAGTTGGCCAGCCAGGTGGGAAGTCCGGTGATGGTCAGGAACGCGCCGAACACATAGGCGCCGATCAGGATCAGGAAGATCATACCGCTGGTCTTCACCGTGCTGCGCAGGCAGTCCAGGAAGATCTTCCAGGTGAATTTCCGCCGGGCGATCAGATAGATGAGCGCCGCAACGGCACCGACAGCAGAGGCCTCATTTGCAGTGAACCAGCCGCAGAAGATTCCGCCAATCACGATGATGAACAGAATCACCATGGCCAGTCCGCCCTTCAGGGACACCAGCTTCTCCTTGATGGAGAAATGCAGCTTGTCCGGGGCGTATTCGGGATGGACGCGTACCATCACGGCGATGGCGGCAATGTAGCACAGGGCAAGGATGATACCGGGAATGATACCGGCGGCAAACAGCGCGCCGATGGAAGCGCCCGATACGATACCGTAGATGATAAAGCCTGTGCTGGGCGGGATCAGGATTCCCAGTGTGCCGCCGGCAGCGATGGATCCGCAGGCAAGACCGTCGTCATATCCGTGCTTCCGCATCTCCGGCAGCGCAACCACGCCCATGGTGGCGGCGGTGGCGGCGGTGGAACCGCAGATGGCGGAGAACAGCGCGCAGGCGCCGACCGTGGCGGCGGCAAGACCGCCCTTCATTCCGCCGAGCAGCTTGTGCATCATGTCGTACAGGTCCGAGGACATGCCCGAATAGTAGCACAGGTTACCCATCAGAACGAATAGTGGTATGACGGAGAACGAATACATGGTTGCCTGGGTCATTGGGATGTTTTTGAACAGAGCGATGGCTGCGTCAAAATTCCGGACGTACATGAATCCGAAAAACCCGACGGCCATCATACAGATTCCGATGTTCATGCCCATGACCAGCAGAATCAGCAGTACGATGACGCCGATGAGCGCAACCGTAATCATATTCATCTTTTCACTCCTCCTTTTTCGGCAGATTCCACAGGCCTCTATGCAGAATCTACAAACTACCTACATCATAATTCCTTTTTTCTTGCGCATCAAGCGATATTATGGTAATATGACATTACTCAAAAGTTATGGTTTCTTCCTGAAAATTCCACAAACGGCCGGTGATAAATGAGGTGATGTTTGTGCATCTTACACAGTTGGAGTATTTCGGAGCCGTGGTAAAGAACGGAAGCATCTCCGCCGCAGCAGATTCCCTGTTTGTGTCCCAATCTGCGGTCAGCAAGCAGATCGGCATGCTGGAAAAAGAACTGGGGGTTCAGCTCTTTGACCGCGGGTTCCGCCAGATCCGCCTCACCGAGAGCGGACAGCTCATTTATGACTGCCTGAATCGATGTACCGAAGATTTTCTCAACTCGATGGATATGGCCCGTACAATCCAGAACGGGCATGGGGATCTGCTCCGGGTGGGATATGTGGAGTACTGGGACAACGCGCCGATCATTCGGAGCATCATGGACTACATGGATGCCCATGGGAAATCCCTGCAGCTGACGATGGAGCCATATAAGGTCAGCGAACTGGCGGACACGCTGGCCAGGGGGAACATAGACATGGCGCTGTCCTTCGATTCCGCTTTTTCCTGGCGGGAGGATGTGAACACCGTTCCGCTGGGAACGCTGGAATGCGGGCTGCTCTATGGGAAGGCGTTCTTCAACCATGGAAAACCGGTCCGTTCGGACTTTGAACATATTCCCTTCCTGGAGACGGACGATACCTCCCATCCCTACCGGCAGGAGCTTCGGATGATCATGGAACGGTACGGATTCAACAATCCGATCCGGTCCTGTCCCCGGTTTTCCTCCATGGTGGCGAAGGTTTCTGCAGGCAGAGGCGTGATCCTGGTGAGCCGGTGGGCCTATCTGATCGGCCAAAAGTCCCTTGGGTTCTTCCCGCTGGGAAAGGATCTTCCCGTTTCTGCGGCCTATTTCGGCTCGCCCTCGGACGGCAGGATGGAGCTGATCCGGGAAGTGATCCAGACGGTGAAAACCATGATGTGAGCGGCTGTTTCCGCAAATGCAGAACGATGCCCCCGGAACCCTGCGGTTCCGGGGGCTTTTGCGGCAGTGTGCTGATAAATGAAGCGTCAGTTCAGTTTTTGATGATAGGCACGGCGCCGGTTTTTTTCTATAATTTAGGTATCAAAAGAAAGGAGTCGGTCCCATTGTCTCTGTACATCAATGACAGCTGTATCGGCTGTACCTTTTGCCAGAATGAATGTCCCGTCATGGCCATCTCCTACGACGGCGACAAGTACCGGATCGATCCGGAGATCTGCATCCGCTGCGGCACCTGCTCGGAGGTCTGCATCATGGACGCGGTGGAGGACAGCGAATGTCCCCGGCCTGCGCCGGTTCCCCACGAACCGGAAAAACGGGAATGCGATCTGTGCGTGGTGGGCGGCGGCGCGGCGGGACTGATCGCCGCAGCCCGGTACGCGGAGGCCACCGGTCAAAAAGTGGTGGTTCTGGAGAAGAACCGCAAGGCCGGCGGAGGCGGCTATTTCGCCGTGGGTCTGACTCCCGGCAATACCCGATGGGAGAAGGAGGCGGGCCTGCCGGACACGGTGGAGGAAAACGTCCGGAGCGCCATGGAACGCACCGGCGGGAAGCTGAATGAGAACCTGATGCGGAATCTCTACACATCTCTTGGCGGGGTCTTCGACTGGCTCTGCACCTGGGCGCCGGTGGAGGAGTGCTTCCAGCTGGCCCCCAATCCCTGGGGAAAGCTGGGCGTGACCACGAAAAGCGAAAGATACGGCAGCGGCAAGTTCATCACCACCCACATCCTCCCCTATCTCAGGAAGCTGGGGGTGGAGGTCCTGACCGAGACCGAGGCGGTGGAACTGCGGCGGTCCCCCGACGGCGCCGTTTCCGGCGTTCTGGCCAGGGATCCCGGCGGCCTGGTGGAGATCGCATGTCCCCGATGCCTGCTTTGTACCGGAAGCCTGATCCGCTCTGAGCGCATTCGTGTGCTGGTGCCGGAATTTGCGGCGGCAAAGCCAAAGCGCTACGCCCACGATATGCCGGGCCTCACCGGAGACGGCCTGACGATAGCGGAGCGGGCGGGAATCGCTCTGGACGAGGACAGCATTGTAATGGCCTTCGTAGGCTGTATGCCCGTGGCATTCCAGCAAACCGCCTTCCAGACCGGCGAGCGGGGCGACGGGATCCGGGTGAATCTGGAGGGAAAGCGCTGGGTCAACGAAAAGACCGACGGCAAGGCCATGGCGGAGGCGCTGCTGTATCAGCCCCAGGCGGTCTCCTACACGGTGCTGGACAGCGCCATTCTGGAATCCGCCGAGCCCGTCCTGCCGCCGCCTCCGGGGGCGCCTGCGGGTCCTCCCGGCGGGTTCCCGTATCCCGGCGGCGTGCCGGACTTTGCGGTCCAGCGGGGCGAAAAAATGCCCGGGACACGGGATGCGTTCCGGGCGCTGGCGGAGCGGCTGGGTCATCAGACCGTTCTCTGCGGCGATACGCTGGAGGAACTGGCGGAGAAGATGGGAGTGGATCCGGCGGCTTTCACCCAAACCGTTGTCCGCTACAACGCGCTGTGCGAGGCGGGGGAGGACAGGGACTTCGGAAAGCCAGCCCCGTTCCTGCGTCCGCTGAAGGAAGGGCCGTTCTTCGCCATCCGGAACTACCTGTATCTGGACGGGGTGTTCGGCGGCCTGGACGTCAATGAAAACATGCAGGTCCTCAACGGAGGTCTGCCTGTTCCGGGCCTGTATGCGGCGGGAGACATCACCTGCGGCCGGTATGTAAACGACCGGCTCCACAAGACCGAAGTGATCAACGATTACAGCTGGGCTGTGGCTGGCGGTTTCATGGCGGCCAACCACATGATCGGCAAAACCCAGTAAGGAGGAAAGGTATATGGCATATTTCATTCAGGGCCCCTGCATCAACTGTTCCCGGTGTAAGGACGTGTGTCCTGTGGGTGCGCCCCATTCAAATGGTCTGTCCTTTGAGATTGATCGGGGAAAATGCGTCTCCTGCGGGGCGTGCGCTGAGGCCTGCCGCCTTGGGATCATCCACCCGGAGGACTATGTGAAGGAGATCCGGCTGCACGCGCCCGTGGAAAAGACCTGCGACGTGGCGGTGGTGGGCGGCGGTGCCGCCGGCATGATCGCCGCGGCCAAGGCTGCAGAGGCGGGCAAAAAGGTCATCCTTCTGGAAAAGCTCCCGAAGCTGGGCGGCGGCAGCCAGTTCGCCCAGGGACTGCGGATGTTCAGCACGAAGATGGAGACCGAAGCGGGCGTTCCGGATCAGATGGACGACTATATCCGGTCTGCGCTCAACACCTGCCGCTGGGAAGTGGACCCGCATCTGATCGCAAACGCGTTCCATGCGCTTCCGGAGTGCTTCGACTGGATGTGTGAATTCGCGCCGGTGAAGGAGAGCTGGGCTGTGAAGGTCAGCCCCTTCGGAAACAAAATGGTCAATACGGTGAGCGGCCGGGACGCCGGCTGGTTCGTGACGCAGAATTTTGAAGCCTACTGCCGGAAGCTGGGGGTGGAGATCCTGACGGAGACCGCCGCCGGAAAGCTGATGATGGAGAACGGCCGGGTCACAGGCGTGGCCGCGGCGGACGAGGGCGGCGAAATCCGCATCCATGCGGGGGCGGTGCTGCTGGCCACCGGAAATATCTCCTACGGCGAGGTGCTGAAAAAGACCCTGCCCGGTTACTATTTTGCCGACAGCTATGCCAACTCCCACCGCTGGCCCGCCAACACCGGCGATCACATCTCCATGGCCGAGGACGCGGGGATCAGTGTGGACTACGAGTCTGTGGCGGCGGCCTATCTGGGCGGCATGATCGCCAAAGGCGTGGAGGGGCCCATGATGCAGCTGGTGGACCGGGGCGAGGCACTGAAGGTCAACAAGCTCGGCCGCCGATGGATCAACGAGTCTGTCAGCGGCGAATCCGCCATCTGGGCCCAGATCCGGCAGCCCGGCGCGGCATCCTTTACCATCCTGGATAAACCCCTGCTGGACGCGGAGCCGGAGCCGGCCTACCGGCCGGTTGTGAACCGGACCGGACGGAATATCGGAGAAGGCATCCCCGGACCGGACGGAAAATTCGCGGCAGCGCCCGGATTCGGTCCTCCCGGCGGCCCGGGCGGCCCGGGCGGTCCCGGCGGCGGACCTGTGGACAAGGAGCAGGCCCTCCGGCAGGCGGAAGCGTATCAGGGCGGCCACGTCTTTGTGGCGGATACGATCCAGGAGCTTGCGGAGAAGATGGGCGTCCCCCCGGAGACGCTCTCTGCCACCGTGGCCCGCTACAACGAGCTGTGCGCCAAGGGCCATGACGACGACTTCTACAAGCTTCCCAATTACTTGAAACCCATAGAGACCGGCCCCTTCTTCGCCATCCGCTGCCATATGGCCACGGACGGCGTGTTCGGCGGCCTGGACGCGGACGAGAACGGGAACGTGCTCAGCCACGGTGCCCCGGTGGAGGGCCTGTTCTGCGCCGGTGATACCATTGGCAACCGATACATCCATCCCGGCGGGGAGAAGATCGAGTGCATCAACGATTTCTCCTGGGCCTTTGCCAGTGGCTATCTGGCGGGCAAAAAGATGCTGGAATATCTGGGCTGAAGAAAAACACCCCCGGAAACACAGGTTTCCGGGGGTGTGACTGTTTGGAAGGCTCGATCAGCGTCTGCAAAACGATCATGATCTCTTGGGACTTCCGTTCAGGACACATATTTTCATCGTGTTTCCTCCTCACGGCTCCTGATCCAAGCATCCAAAAACTGCATCTGCTCGTCCGAGTGGAACCAGTGCTCACCGCATTCCATCACCGTCAGGCCCGCGCTGTGCTCCTGCGCAAAGGATGCGACTGTTCCATATGAGGTCAGATTATCTCTGCTGCCGTAGAGGATCTCTGTGGGAACCTCCCATTTCACGGGATGCTCACGCACATAGCACAGGTATTCCCAGGACAGATCTTCGTCAAAGCCGGCTGCAATCACGCCCTCCGCTTCCAACTGCTCCTCGGTCACATTGGCCCAGACCATCATTTCTGTAATCAGCCGCTCCATATCGACAATGGGAGAGACGAAATATGCCCTGCTGATCATGCCGCCGATTTCGGCGTTCATGCTGAAATATGCACCGATACTGTTGGCGATCAGGATGATGTTTTCGTATTCGGGTTTCAGGCTTTCAACCGCCGAGCGGATTTCTGCACCTGTTTCCCATGGGGTAAAGCTCTGATAGTCCAGGCCGATCACATCCCGACCGGGAAATAATGGCCTGTAATGCTCGCTCTCCGCAGCACTGCCGCCTTTTCCATGGATATACAGTATTACGTCTTTCATAATTGCTCCCCACTATGCTTCCTATTCCAGCTGGACAAATCCGGCAAGGCCTGTCCATCCTGCTCCGTACCGTTCCGGAGGATACATGTCCTGCCATCTTTCAATATATCTATCCGATTGTGGCGACGCCCCATCACCTTACGAACTGATACTGCAAGACAGCGCTTGCACTCAACCTTGATCATGCCTTCCGCATTTTTGAATCCGATCAACTGGGTGCCGCAGTTCGGGCAGTACCAGGAGAAT
>CACYXZ010000101.1 GCA_902778525.1 Oscillospiraceae bacterium
CCCGGCTGGGTCCGGTTCCTCAAGAGCCAGTACCCGGACATGGTGGGCGAGCTCTCCACGGCCAAGTCCCCCCAGGCCATGTTCGGCGCGGTGACCAAGACCTACTTCGCCAGGAAGATCGGCGTGGATCCCAACAAGATCGTCTGCGTCAGCGTGATGCCCTGCGTGGCGAAAAAAGCGGAGCTGGCGATCCCGAATCTCAGCGACGCCGGCGCGGGCCGGGACGTGGACTTCTCCATCACCACCCGGGAGATGTGCCGGATGATCTCCGCGGACCAGATCGACGTTTCTGCCCTGCCGGAGACGGACTTTGACTCCCCGCTGGGCACCGGCACCGGCGCGGCGGTGATCTTCGGCGCCACCGGCGGCGTCATGGAGGCGGCCCTCCGGACCTGCGTGTACGTCCTCACCGGGGAGAACCCGGATCCCGACCACACCTTCACCGACGTGCGCGGCCTGGACGGCTGGAAGGAGGCCACCTATGAGGTGGCGGGCGTGAAGGTCCGCACCGCTGTGACCAGCGGCCTGGGCAACACCCGGAAGCTGATCCGTGCCCTGCGGCGGGGCGAGGTCCACTACGACTTCGTGGAGGTCATGGCCTGTCCCGGCGGCTGCGTGGGCGGCGGCGGACAGCCCATTCACTACAATGAAGAGCGGGCCGGATCGCGGGGCCAGGTGCTCTACGACTACGACGCCGGAAACGTCATGCGCTTCTCCCACGAGAACCCGGACGTGCAGGCGCTCTACGCCGATTTCCTCGGCGAGCCCTGCGGCGAGCTGTCGCATCACCTGCTGCATACGGACCACCATGGATGGCAGATGCCTCCGGCGCTCCGGTATGACGACGACGTGATCCCGGTCAGATAACAGAAAATCCCCTCTGTTCCGATGGGAACAGAGGGGATGCTTTTTTGCTTAGTCTCTCCTGCGGACCAGCAGCACGATCAGCGTGATGATCAGGCCGAACAGGATCACAGCGATGGCGCCGAAGAACAGAGGCATGGGACCTGCCGCTGTAAAGGAGCCGGGAAGTCCCGCGGCCGCGACAGGGACGGGAGCCGGCTCGGCAGAGGCAACCGGAGCGGCGGCAGCAACCGGCGCATAGGTTTCAATGGGCGGCGGGGTCAGGGAGGGAGACGGGGAAGGAGAGGGAACATGAGACGGGGAGGGTGTGACCTCCTGATCCTCTTTGGTTTCGTCCTCCTCATCCGGCGCTTCCGGGAGCGTATTGGGATCCACCATGGCCGGACCGCTCTTGGGCTCTTTGCCGTAGTTCAGAAGATCGTAGTTTTCGTAGCCCCACTCAAAGAGCTCGATGGTCTGGGCAAAGCTGGATTCCCGGCTGGGAGTCCCCATGACGACGCTCAGCAGTCGGAGACCATCCTTATCCGCGGCGGACACCAGACAGAAGCCTGCATAGGAGGTGTGGCCGGTCTTGATGCCGATGGCGTAGGGGTAGTCGTATTCCGGATACCGGGAACCGGGCAGCAGTCCGTTGGTGGAGGTGATGGAATAGGCCCTGCTGTAGTTGGTGGGCTCGATCTCCGTCACCGCAGTTGCAACGATCTCCCGGAATTCCTCGTATTTCATGGCCTCCATGGCGATCTTGCTCAGGTCCCGGGCGGTGGAGTAGTGCTCTGAATTGGGGAATCCATGGGTGTTGACGAAGTGTGTGCCGGTGCAGCCCAGCTCCTCCGCGCGCTCGTTCATCATGTCCACAAAGGACTCGATGTCTCCCGCCACATATTCCGCGGCCACGGTGGTGGCCTCGCTGGCCGATACCACCAGCATCAACTGCAGCAGCTGATGGACGCTCAGCTCCTCTCCCGGTACCAGACCCCACTGGGAAGCGGTGGAGGGGATGGCGTCGATGGCGGTCTCGCTGACGGTGACCATATCCTTCGGGTCCCCGTTTTCCAGCGTCAGCAGAGCGGTCATCATCTTTGTGGTGCTGGCAGGATAGTTCTGCTCGTCCGCGTTGGATTCATACAGCACCTCTCCGGTGTCCATATCCAGAAGGATCGCGGAGTAGGCGTTGAGCCAGAGATCCTCCGCCACAGGAGCGTCCTGCTCCGTGACCGTCCCGGCGGCCATGGCGGGGGCGGCGCAGAAGAATATGTACAGGATACACAGCAGGATGCTGCGCAGGGCACGATTCATGGTAATCCCTCATTCTCAATTAGTCGCAAAAGATATCTTATCAGGATTTCCCGGAAAAGTAAAGGGAAAAGACAAAAAGATCCCGCCGGAGTTTTGCTCCGACGGGATCCGGACTTATTTGATGTCGTTTTTGATCTCCACAGGCTTGGCGTCCCGGTTCCGGTCATAGACCATCTGCAGGCCGTCCAGCGTCAGGCCGGTATCCACAATGTCGATCATTTTGGTCTGCCTCGCGATCATCCGGCTCAGACCGCCGGTGGCGATGACCTTGATGTTGTCGCAGCCCATCTCCTCCTTGCTGCGGCGGATCAGGTATTCCATGTTGCCCACGTAGCCGGCGACAACGCCCACCTGGATCTGCTCCACGGTGTTGCGTCCCAGGACCGTAGGAGGCATCTGCAGTTCCACCCGGGGCAGCATGGCCGTCCGGGAAACCAGGGCGTCCAGGCTGACCTGAAGGCCGGGGCCGATGGTGCCGCCCACGTACACGCCGTCCGGCCCCACCGCGTCGATGGTGGTGGCGGTGCCGAAGTCCAGGATCAGGAAGGGCGGGCCGTACTTTTCGATGGCGGCGATGCAGTCCAGGGCCCGGTCCGTGCCCAGCCGTCCGGTCTCGTAGCACCGGGGATCGAACGGAAGGCCCGCATCCACGTCCACGCCCACCACCAGCGGCGCCACGCCGAAATACTTGATGATGGCGCTGGTCAGGGAATACATGACCTGGGGGACAACGGAGCCGATGATACAGGCTTTGACATCTTCGGCCCGGTATCCGAACCGCTCGAAGTAGGCCACGGCCATGATCCCGATCTCGTCGGAGGTGGCGGTGGAATTGGTGGACAGACGGAAAGAACCCAGCATTTCGTTGTCCGTGTGGACGCCGAATACCGTGTTGGTGTTTCCAACGTCAATGGTCAGCAGCATGGCAGACACTCCTTTTATGATACGGATTTGACACAGCATTCGGCGCCGCCGCCCGTCAGGGTGATCAGGCCGTAGCTGCCACGGTCATTGCAGGCGCCGGGATTCATGATCCACATGCCTTCCTTGGTGAAGCATTCGGCCTGATGGGTGTGACCGAACAGAAGAATATCGGCCTCCGCCTCCAGCGCCGCGTAGAAAATGAGCTGGTAATGCATCTTCACCCGGTGCAGATGGCCGTGGGTCATGTAGATTTTCGTGCGTTGAAACTTCGGGGTCAGTATGGTGGGCTCGTCGGAGCCCCAGTCACAGTTCCCCGCCACATAGGTCAAAGGGATCCCATGCTTCCGGAGCGCTTTCGCGTCCGGAACGCAGTCTCCCAGATGGAGAATATGGTCCGGCCGCTCCCGCAGGAGGACCCGCTCCATGGAGGCCACGTCTCCGTGGGAGTCCGAAAAAACCAGAATCTTCATTTGAGGTGCACCTTCTTCCGGCTGCGGCATACAATATAACAGAAAGGGGAGATTTGAATGAATCAGTCTGAGCAGCAGGAGCAGATCCGCCGGCTCCTGTCAAGTCCCCAGGGAAAGCAGCTCCTCAAGGCGCTGTCCCGGGACGGCGGCGCGTCCATGCGGATGGCCGGGGAGGCGCTGCGCCGGGGCGATACCGAGGGGGCAAAGCAGATCATGGGCCCGATGGTGGAGGACCCGGAGGTGCAGAAGCTCCTGCGCCTGGCTCAGAGCCGGATGGACCGTGGATGATCTCGGCAGCGCCATCGAGAGCTTTCTCAGCCAGCCAGGCGCCATGGAACAGGTGGAGGCCATGGCGAAGCAGCTGGGCCTGGGAGCGCCGGATCCCGGAGCCGGGCAGGCGATCTCCGTCCCGGCGGGCCTGAAGCCGGAGACGATCCAAAAGGTGATGCAGGCCGCCGCAGAGGGTGCGAAACCCGATGAGGCCACCGCTTTTCTTACTGCGCTGCGGCCGCTTCTGCGCCGGGACCGGCAGGAGAAGCTGGACCGGGCGATCCGGGCCGTGAGCATGATGCGGACGGCAAAACTCCTGAGTAAAACTCTGGATCTGTGAGGCGATGGCATGTTCAACCCCTATGTGAGCGGCCGGGAGAATGTGCTCAGGCCGGCGCCCAAGCCGCCGGGCGGGCCGGAGCGGATCCTGAAAAAACTGGGGAAGCTGGACCGGGAGGATCTGCTGATCCTGGCGCTCATCTGGCTTCTGGCCGGAGAAGGGGAAGAGGACCGGATCTGGCCGCTGGTGGCGGCGATGCTCTATTTGCTGCTTTGATCGGAGTCATCCCGGCTGTGGGGATCCTCCGGCGGGGCCCACTGAGACAGCAGGGCCAGCGCGATGACGCTCACAGCCACCGCCGCTGCCAGAACCATCAGAGCTTTCCCGGCGCCGCTGGTGCTGAGCATCACGGCAAACACGCCCAGAAGCGAGGCCACCACATACAGGATCGCCACGCTCTGACGCTGGTTGAAGCCCACGTCAATGAGCCGGTGATGGATATGGCTGCGGTCGGATTTCATTGGACTGACATGATGCCAGATCCGGCGGATGGTGGCGAAGGTGATGTCAAAAATCGGCACGCCCAGAACCAGGATCGGGATCGCGAAGGAGATCACCGTATAGAGCTTGAACAGACCGCTGACGGACATGCAGGCCAGAATGAAGCCGAGGAATGTCGCGCCGGTGTCGCCCATAAAGATCTTGGCGGGGTTGAGGTTGTAGGGCAGAAAACCGAGGCAGGCTCCCAGGAGGGCACCCAGGAGGAGCGCCTCCGAGCTCTGTCCCAGGGACAGGGCGATCACCGCCATGCTCAGGCAGCTGATGGAGCAGACGCCCACGCTCAGACCGTCCAGTCCATCGATGAAATTCACGGCGTTGGTGATCGCCACGATCCAGATCACAGTGATGGGCCCGGCGAGAATGCCCAGAGGAATGTAGGCCTCGCCCACGGGCAGGGGATTAGAGATGTAACTGATGATCATGCCCTGGGATACGGGGATTACGGCGGCAAGGATCTGCACCACAAATTTCAGCTTTGCATTGAGATCGAACTTGTCGTCCAGCACGCCTAAAAGGACGATGGCGGTGCCGCCGCCCAGCATGCCCATGAGCTGGCGGGAGAAGCCGCTGAGGACCAGCGCCACCAGCACAAACGCCGCATAGATCGCCAGGCCGCCGATCGTCGGGATCGGATGGTCGTGCATCCGGCGGGCGTCCTTGGGAATATCCATAAAACCGAAGCGTATGGCAAAGCGCTTGACAAGGGGAGTCAGCACGAATGAGATCAGCGCGGCAGCCAGAATCGCCGCCACAACGGTGAGGATCTGCCGATTCGTCGCCATGGAATCATCCTTTCTCAGCGGGCCACAAAGCCAACCTTTTTATACACCTTGCGCAGCGTTTTATTGGCGATATAGCCGGCTTTTTCCGCGCCGGCCTTGTAGACGCTCTCCAGATAGGCCTTGTCCTTGAGAATCCGCTGGGCCTCGTCCCGAATGGGGGCGGTAACGGACAGAACAGCCTCGCCCACGGCAGGCTTGAACTCGCCGTAGCCCTTTCCGTCAAATTCCCGCTGGATCTCCTCATAGGTCTTGCCGGTGCAGGCAGCATAGATCTCCATCAGGTTGGAGATGCCGGGCTTTCCCTCCCGGTCGTAGCGGACGCAGGTCTCGCTGTCGGTGACAGCGCGCTTGAACTTCCGCATGACGGTGTCGTTGTCATCCTTGAGATAGACGCAGCCGTTCTGGTCCGGATCGGATTTGGACATTTTGGAGGTGGGAGTCTGCAGGCTCATGACCCGGGCGCCCACCTTGGGAATGTAGGGCTCGGGGATCTTGAACACATCACCGTAAAGGCCGTTGAAGCGGTTTGCCACGTCCCGGGTCAGCTCCACGTGCTGCTTCTGATCCTCGCCCACGGGGACATAGTCCGGCTGGTAGAGCAGAATGTCCGCAGCCATAAGGCTGGGATAGGCGAACAGGCCCGCATTGATATTCTCCTGGTGCTTGGCGGACTTGTCCTTGAACTGTGTCATCCGGGAGAGCTCTCCGAACATGGTATAGCACTGAAGGACCCAGCCCAGCTCCGCGTGCTGATGTACGTGGGACTGGATGAAGAGGGTGTTCTCATTGGGATCCAGACCGCAGGCAATATAGGAGGCCAGCTGCTCCAGCGTGTGACGGCGCAGCTCCGCCGGGTTCTGCCGGACGGTGATGGTGTGCATATCCGCCATGAAATAATAGCAGTCAAACTCCTTGGCCAGATCCGCCCAGTTCTTGATGGCGCCCAGATAAGAGCCCAGCGTCAGATCGCCGGAGGGCTGGATGCCGGAGAGGAGAACTTTTTTTTCATCCATTGTAAAACCTTCTTTTTCAGTCAAGTAACGAATTGTAACCATAATCCAATGTATCATAGCACAAGAGCGGTTGTTTTTCAATTCATAAATTGTCTTTTTCTTTGAAATATCTATGGAGCGGAGCGGTGTGAATTGGAGTTTTGTCGAGGTCTTTTCGGGATGCCTCCGGCGGCTCCATTTCTTGGCCGGCAAGAAATGGAGGAAAGAACCGGGCAAAGGGGATTCCCCCTTTGCGATTCTCCCACGCCAGTGGGAAACAGTACAAGATCGAGCGCTCGACTGGCAACTTGCCTGCGGACGGCTCGCTACCGGCTCGATGTACGCGTGCCCACCACTTCGTGGCGGGTCCCCTCGCACGGAATCGCTCGCCGCCGCTGTCGATGCATACCCCGTTTCGATCCCACGCTCGAGGGTTCCGACGAGGGCGCGACGGAAAAAGCCCCTTGTCGGTCTTGCCCGAAACGGGGCGGAGACCAACCCACAGCCGCTCACGAAGTCAAGCGGCGATTGCAGACTTTCTGTCGAGCGCCCGACGGCGT
>CACYXZ010000102.1 GCA_902778525.1 Oscillospiraceae bacterium
CACCAAAAATACTAGGCATGTACAACATAAGTCAAACCTCCTTTTATTTTCGGTCCTGGATGCTGTTCAGGGCTGTTGCTGTGGTATATGCCGCAAGGGAGATGAGGAAACCCGGAACCTTAGTTCCGGATCCTTTTCCCTCTTGCGAGTATGTTATACCACTATTTTTAGCACTTGTCAAGAGAGAGTGCTAATTATTCTGTGAAGAATTTGTAAACATTCTTATATATAATTCATGGCGAGTTTTTCATGGGATAATTGATTTCTCGGATTTGCCCTTGTTACAGCTTGGGAAGTGATCTTAGGAAATGGCCCCTGGCAACTGAGTGAATGAATAATCAGTTGCCAGGGGCTACGTAATGCTTCTGCGATGTCGCAGAAAAATATTTGAAAAACAGCGAAGAATGTTCAAAAAACGGAGATTTCAGTGGATCGGCTCATGGGTTTTAAGTAATAATTGTTCGGATTTTTAATAGGAGAAAGGAGCACCAACCTCGGCGGCAGCCTCCATCTTGAACTTGTCCAGAGCCTCGCGAGCCTCGGGCACAACTGCGTTGTTGTTAGACTTCATGATTGCTTGATCTTTCCTTTTGCCTGGTCGAATGACCATCCATATTGTTGCCCGGAGAAAGGAATCTATGATATGTAATGATTGGCAATGGAGGAACAGAAAATTAGATTGGTACCTTGATATTTTGCGCCGAACGTGCTAAATTATCAAGGTACCGTTCTTTTTTTGAGGAGGATGTGCCATGTGGCATTATATTAAGCGTTATGTGCATTTTATGGTGATCGCGGCGCTGTTTATGGTGTGCGAGGTGCTGATGGATCTGCTTCAGCCGGCGATCCTGAGCCGGATCGTGGACGACGGCGTTCTGGGCGTCAATACCGGCGGCGTAGGGGATATGCATCTGATCTGGACGCTTGGTGCGGCCATGATCGGGCTGGTGATTCTGGGCGGCTTCGGGGGCTCCATGAGCACCGTATTCACCCACCTTGCCTGTCAGAACGTCTGCAACCAGATAAGGAAGGATTCCTTCCAGACGATCATGACGCTGTCCTTCCCCCAGGTGGACCGGTTCGGCACCGGATCCTTGGTGACCCGGGTGACCAACGATGTGACCCAGGTGCAGCAGCTGGTCTCCTCCTTCTGCCGGGGCCTGGTCCGGACCTGCTGCCTGACTTTCGGAAGTATCTATTTTCTGTTCCGGCTGAACCGATCGTTCGGGTTCATCATTCTCTGTGCCTTTCCCTTTATGGTGGGAGTCATGGCATTGTGCCTGTGGAGAGCGGCTCCCCTGTTCCCCAGACTGCAGGCGGAGCTGGATCAGGTGAATGCAATCCTGCAAGAGGATGTATCCGGGATCCGGATCATCAAGGCCTGCGTCCAGGAGGCCTGGGAGAAGATCCGGTTCGGGAAGGCCAACGACGCCCAGATCAGGACCCAGCTGCGGACGCTGGTGCTGTTTGCCTTCATGAATCCCGCCACCAACGCGCTGATGTATCTGGCGGTGGTGATGATGCTCTGGACGGGCGCCGGACAGGTGCGCAGCGGACTGACGACGCCGGGCGCCGTGATGGCGGCGATCACATACTCGACCACCCTGCTCAACGGCATCAATATGCTCCTGATGATGTTCCAGAACATCACCAAGGGCAACGCCTCCTGGAAACGGATTCGGGAGATCCTGGACAGCCGCCCCGAGATCGCCGACGGCCCCTTCGACGGGGAGACGGAGATCCGCGGAAAGGTGGAGTTCCGGGATGTGTCCTTCGCTTTCCCGGGAACGGAACAGGAGATCCTCCGGCACATCGACCTGACGGTCAGTCCCGGCGAGACGGTGGCGGTCATGGGCGCCACCGGTTCCGGCAAGACCGCGCTGGTAAGCCTGATCCCAAGATTTTACGACGTGACGGAGGGAAGCGTCCTGGTGGACGGCGTCGATGTGCGGGAATACGCGCAGAAGCCCCTCCGGGGCAAAATCGCCATGGCCATGCAGAAGGCGGAACTGTTCAGCGTGGCCATCGGGGAGAACATCCGCTGGGGAAAGCTGGAGGCCTCGGAGGAGGAGATCCGGGCGGCGGCGGATATCGCCCAGGCCGGAGACTTCATCCGCTCCACGGAGGAGGGCTTTGAAACAGTAGTGGCCCAGCGGGGCATGAGTCTCTCCGGCGGACAGAAGCAGCGGGTCAGCGTGGCCCGGGCGGTGCTGCGGGAGGCGGAGATCCTGATCTTCGACGACTCCACCAGCGCGCTGGACCTGAAGACCGAGGCAAATCTGAACGCGGCCCTGCGGGCGGCGCGCCCGGAACAGACCAAGATCATTGTGGCCCAGCGGGTGGCGTCGGTGCTGGGCGCCGACCGGATCGTGATCCTGGAGCACGGGCGCATTGCCGACAGCGGCACCCATCAGGAGCTGCTGTCCCGCTGCCCGGCCTATCAGGAGATCTACTATTCGCAGATGGGAGAGGGGGAGACGAAAGTTGGCTGATCTGAGACAGTTTACCGGCAGAGGCGGCGGACGGAACCGGTTCGCCGAAGTGGAGCACGCGGAGAATGCCGGCCGGACTCTCCGCCGCATCGTGGCCTATTTTGCCCGGGAGAAGACCATGGTCCTGGCCATGCTGGCCGTGGTGATCTTTGGGACTCTCTGCGGGATCTACGCCCCGGCCCTGCAGAGCAGGGCCATCGACATCATTGCCGGAGAGCGGCAGGGCGCTCTGCCGCCGGCCCTGGCGCTGATGCTGATCGTCTATCTGCTCTACTGCGGCAGCCAGCTCCTGCAGGGCCTGGTCAGCGCAAACCTGAGCCAGCGGCTGGTGAAGCGGATGCGGGTGGAACTCTTTGACTGCGTGATTGACCTGCCGGTCAAGTATTTGGACACCCATTCCCACGGCGACGTGATGAGCCGCATGACCAACGACATTGAAACCATCTCCACCACCGTTTCCCAGTCCCTGCCCTCCCTGTTTTCCGGGGTGCTGACGCTGGCGGGAACGGTCGTGATCATGGTGTACTTCTGCTGGCAGCTGGCGATCCTCAGCTGCACCACCGTATTCCTCACCGTGTTTGCCAGCCGGTTTCTGGCCAAGCGGGTCCGGAAATACTCCAGACAGAAGTCCGCCCTGCTCGGCCATCTCAACGGCACCGTGGAGGAGATGGTATCCGGGTACCGGACCGTGGTGGCCTACAACCATCAGGACTCCACGGTGGAGGACTTCCGAGGGACCTCGGACGATCTGACCAAAGCCGGCATCCGGGCGGAGGTGCTCTCCGGCGTGATGGGCCCGATCATGAACTGCATCAGCAACGTGGGATTTGTGATCATCGCGGCCTTCGGCGGGTTTTTCGCGATCCGGGGGATCATCTCCGTGGGCGTGATCTCCGCGTTCATCGTCTACGCCAAGCAGTTCTCCCGGCCCATCAATGAGATCGCCCAGGTCTACGGACAGCTTCAGACCGCGGTGGCCGGAGCGGAGCGGGTCTTCCGGGTGCTGGATGAAGAGCGGGAGGACAAGTCCGGTCTCCCCCTGGAAGAGGGGGAAACGGCGGCGGTGTCCTTCGAGCATGTGAATTTCTCCTATACTGAAGGCACGGAGGTCCTGCGGGACTTCACCCTGACGGTCCCCAGCGGGAAAAAGGTCGCCCTGGTGGGTGCCACCGGGTCGGGCAAAACCACGGTGGTGAACCTTCTGGAGCGGTTTTACGATGTGAACGGGGGAACGATCTCCATCAACGGCCGGAATGTGGCGGAGGTCAGCCGGGACAGCCTGCGGAGGCAGGTGGCCATCGTGCTGCAGGATACCGTGCTGTTCGCGGACACGATCCGGAACAATCTGCGCTACGGCAACGAGCAGGCCACGGAGGAGCAGCTGCTCCGGGCGGTGGAAATGAGCCGGTGCGACGAGATGATCCGGGTCATGCCGGAGGGCCTGGATACGATGCTCTCCGCCGCCGGCGGGAACATCTCCCAGGGACAGCGGCAGCTTCTGGCCATCGCCCGGGCCTTTGTGGCGGATCCGAAGATCCTGATTCTCGACGAGGCCACCTCCAATGTGGACACCCGGACGGAAAAGGCGATCCAGGACGCCATGCACCGAATCATGCAGGACCGGACCTCCATCGTGATCGCGCATCGGCTGAGCACCATTCAGGACGCGGACGTCATCGTGGTCATGGATCACGGCACCATCGTGGAGCAGGGGACCCATGAGGAGCTTCTGGCCCGGAAGGGAAAATATTATACGCTCTATATGACACAGTTCGTCGGGATCGCCACATGACGGCGGGAAAGAGAGGGAGCGGCATGAAAGACAACAGAAAACCGGGGGGATTCGGTGGATTCGGACCCGGAAACAGCGTCCTGGATTCGGAGGGCTACGGGCAGATGGACCTGAACAGCCGGCTCTCCGCCGTGTTCCGGGAGGTGGAGAAGCTGCACCGGTTTCACATGGAGGACCGGGAGAGCCAGGGCAGGATCCTGCATATGCTGCTGGAGAACGGGCCCATGGACCAGCGGGAACTGACGGCCCACATGCGCATCCGGCCCGGCTCCGCCAGCGAGGTGCTGAAAAAGCTGGAAAAGGCCGGGCTGATCGACAGAACGGTCAGTCAGACGGACCGCCGGGGGATGCGGATCGCCCTGACAGAAGCGGGGCGCGCCCGGGCTGCGCTTCACGTCCGGGAGCGGGAGGCGCGAAAGGCGGCCCAGTTCTCCGCTCTGTCGGAGGAGGAGAAGCGGACGCTGCTGACACTGCTGGAGATCCTGGACAGGGACTGGCAGGACAGGGCCGGAAAGCAGAAGCCGGAGAGTGCGGTCCCTTGACCCCGATGGTATAATACAGGCGTAATGTCCGGTAAAAGGAGGGCGCCAGAATGGAGAGAACGCGCAGATGAAAACGGCTGGAGCTGCCGCTGTGGACGGCGGTGCCGGTCTGGATTCCGCAGTTGAGGAGGGAATCATTATTGACCTGGCAAGCTATGTTGAGACGTACACGCCCAACTATATCCGCTTTCTTGACGCATGACGCTGTGAATAAGGCCTCTTGGACAGACAAAGGCTATCTTTGGTGCTTTGCCTGTATCAGCATCGACAATCCCATTCAGTGGGGACCCATGATCCGCAGCGACTGGCTTGCGGAGACAAGTTTGGAATCTCCGGTCACAGTTGCGGACTGGGAAGCGATTTTGGAGTCCTTCAAGGCGAACGGTCATCCAAACGCCTTGGTTCTGCGGGATAACGGATTCCCGTGTGCAATCGGCGGAGAAGGCGTTATTTCCTCAGCTTTTAATGTATCTCCCATCGGACTGGGCGCAAACAATGAATTTGCGAATATTGATGGAAAAATCGTTTTTACACCTGTGGCGGATGGCTATAAGCAGTATCTGGAGTAGATGTCCGACTGGTATGCGAGAGATCTCGTATATAAGGACCTCATTGGTATGGGCGGCGTTCCTGACCTGGTGCAGGCGGACAAGATCGGTCTGTTTGTGTGGAACTCTGGGGATCTGGATAATCTCAATGCCGAGCCAGTTGCAATTCCTGTGCTGGACGCAAATAATCCCGAATCACATTTCTACGAGTTCGTTAAGCCGGCAAGCGGCGGCTTGTGTATTGGCAGCAATGTCCCGGAGGAGGACCTTCCCATCCTGCTCTCCTGGTTCAACTATCACTATTCGGATGAAGGCGCGGTCCTGAGCAACTACGGACAGGAGGGTGTCACGTTCGAGTATGACGCTGACGGAATCCCTCAGTTTACAGAATTCTTCTACAACAACCCCAAGGAAGGCTATGTGGTCGGTGCGCTGGAGGATGCCTGGACCATGAAATATTCCGGCTGCATGCGAATCTGGCAGGCTACCTACAATATCCCCACCGCCAGCAGCAAGCCCCTGGAGGCCGCTGATATCTGGGCCAAGTATGACGCGGATTACGTTCTTCCCGCGATTTCTCTGACTGCGGATGAGAGTGCCAGCGTAACCTCCAACCAAACCGATATCGAGACGTATGTCTCCGAATATACGCTCCACTGCGTGGTAGGTGACTACGATGTGGATGCTACCTGGGACGACTATGTGAAGTCTGTTGAGGATATGGGCCTGGAGAAGATGGTATCTGTTTACCAGGCTGCGCTTGACCGGTATATGAGCAAATAAAGCACAATCCTACTGCTAGCCGTGCTATGGATGAGATGTGCGCTCATTTTGCAGCTATGACGCCAGAAGAATTAGCGGAGGAGTTTTACTGGCGGCATCCCGGCCCGGATGATTTATTGTTGGATTGATCCCTGCTCCATGGCCATCCAAGGTACGGGCTGACGCCCTCCTCGCAAAGCGGCCATGGCTCGCCACTCCGCAGGGAAGAAGAAACGCGGGAAGAAGTCCAACTTTTTGTCCGCACCCTCATATGGCTGATTTAACCCAACGCCAACAAGAGCCCCTGGCATCTGAATGAATAATCAGTAGCCAGGGGCTATGTAACAGTTACATGAGGTTTAGATACTTGATAAGAGCAGTTCGTGGAATCCGTATATTGCGCCCGATTCTGACGCAGGACAGATCTCCAGATTTGATCAGCCCATATGCACTGTTTTTACCTATGCTCAGGATCTCGCATAGATCATCGACGGATACAACCAGGGGAATCTCGTCTACGTTTGTGATCGGGCATGCTTTACAATGATTTGTTTTTTGCATATCTTCTTGATCTCCTGTATTATAGTGGTGATAATTTTTGAGAGGAACATTGATTATTTTCCCTGTATGGGATATAATGCAGATAGCCTGTTCAGACATTAATATCGAGGTTCGTCTACTTATGAGAGGCAGATGAAAGACTGGGAGGTTATTCAAATGCCTTTCAAACTTTAGGAGCTCATAGCCGTGTTTATCGGCTTTCAAACAATTTAAAATAAATCGAAAAAGTTCGGGATTTTAGACAGATTAAAGGTAAAA
>CACYXZ010000103.1 GCA_902778525.1 Oscillospiraceae bacterium
CCCGGGAGAATTCTCGATCAGGCAGACGATCCGCATTCCGATGCCTCCTCAGGGACAGCCGTGGCTGCCGCAGCCGCCCTCGTGGTGGTGCTCGTGATGGTCGCAGGTGGCCCCGGAGTTCTCCGGGAGCGTTCCGCGGAGCAGGGCCCGCACCGCATCGTCCGCATCGCCGGAGGCCCCTGCGTAAAGCCGGATCCCGGCGTTGGCCATGGCCATCTGAGCGCCGCCGCCGATGCCGCCGCAGATCAGGACCTCCGCCTCCAGCGCCCGGAGGAAGCCCGCGAGCGCGCCGTGTCCGGTGCCGTTCGTCTCCACCACCCGGCTGTCCCGGATCTCTCCCTCCTCCACGTCATAGATCTTGAAGGCAGGCGTCCGTCCGAAATGCTGGAACACCTGGCCGTTTTCGTAGGTCACTGCAATTCTCATGGTATCTCTTCCTTTCTTTGGGAGCGCCAGATCCGGGAACTGGTCCAGCTCCAGACACACATTGCCCCCGGACACCCGCAGTCCCCTGCCGCAGACCAGCACCTCCGCCAGCTTTTTCCGAGCGCTGTCATAGATGGCCGTCACCGTGGTACGGGAAACCTCCATCCGGGCTGCACACTCCTCCTGCGTCAGGCCGCAGAAGTCAAGCAGCCGCACGGTCTCGTATTCGTCGAGTGTCAGGATCACCGGTGTCTGCCCGGTTTCTCCGTCCTCCGGCAGAAAGCTCCATTGCTCCGGATAGCTCCGGATCTTCCGGCATCGCTGAGGTCTTGGCATGAGGCGCCTCCTTTTTGACTTATGTCAGAAATATGGTAGCACTATTTCTGACATTTGTCAACAATCCGCATCAATCATAAGTCTGTATATCCTGCTTTGCCGCATAGTCCAGCAGCGGGGCAAGGGCAAATACACAGGTGTCTCCGGGATCGCCGTCGGCAGCGATGGTCAGCGTCTCCCCCGAGGCGTACTCCACATAGAGGTAGTAGCCGGGCTTGTTCACCGCGTTGGTCATATAGTACCCGTTGAATCCGGCCAGATCCTGTTCCCGGATCAGCGCCGCCAGTCCGTCCACGTAGTCCTGATCTACGGTCTGATGAAACTGGGCCACCATATAGGAATCCCCGGAGATGGAGAAGTCCATGACATAGTTCCCGTCCTGCCGTTCGATCTGCCAGCTGTAAAAACCCGATTTCCATTCGTCGCCCAGATCATACCGGAGGTATCTGAGATCAAAGGTCAGGGAGAAATACTCGATCTCCTCAGACTCGATCTCCTTGGGCGCGTCGGGATCCGAACGGTCCTCCGCCGCCAGCGCCGCCGCCAGGTCCTCTTCCCGCATAAACTTGAAGGTGTAGGAGGGTCCGTCCAGAACCATCTCATAGGCCTCCAGAGTGCCGTCGTCGCAGACTCTCAGATCCGACATGATCCCGAAGCCTTCGGGCGCTTCTCCCACCAGATACTCATAGTCGCCCTGCCGCTCCACCTCGAACTGGTAGGTGTCCGACCACTCCCCGGAGGACAGGGTCAGCTTTTCCCCGTCAATGTCCAGGGTGTGATCCCCGTTGAGATCCACCCAGTGGCCCTGGACGGCGCCCAGGGTGCCGGAGGCTTTGGCCGGCGCAGACGCTGCGGAGGCCTCCGCCGTGGGTTCGGGCGTGGAAACAGCGGGCGCGGGGCGCTGTTCCCCGGCGCATCCGCTCAGCAGGACGAGACCCGCCAGCAGCATGACCGCTTTGATCAGCCTTCTCATATGATCGCCTCCCTCAAAGCTATTATACGGAAGCGGAGCGCCCCTGTCAAACCCGGAGGAAAACACGTAGCCACCGGGGACGGTTTGTGCTATAATGCAGGAAAGGAGGTGCCGCAATGCCCTTTCAAATCGTGCGGAATGATATCACCAGAATGAACGTGGACGCCATCGTCAACGCGGCCAACAGCTCCCTGCTGGGGGGAGGCGGTGTGGACGGCGCCATCCACCGGGCGGCCGGCCCCGGTCTGCTGGAGGAGTGCCGCACCCTCCACGGATGCCCTCCCGGCCACGCCAAGATCACCGGGGGATACGACCTGCCCGCAAAATACGTGATCCACACCGTGGGCCCCATCTGGCAGGGAGGCGGCAGCGGCGAAGCGGAGCTTCTGGCCGACTGTTATCGAAACTCCCTGTCTCTTGCGGCGGAATATGGCCTGGAAAGCGTGGCCTTCCCCCTGATCTCTGCCGGGGCCTACGGGTATCCGAAGGCGGAGGCGCTGGAGATCGCCGTGCGGTCCATCGAAACCTTCCTCCGGGATCACGAGATGGAGATCTATCTGGTGGTATTTGACCGGCAGAGCTTCCAGCTCAGCCGGGAACGGATGCAGGACATCCGGGAGTATATCGACCAGCGCTATGTGGATGAGCATCCTGCGGACCGTTCCAACAGGAACATCTGGTCAGAGATGCACTTCGGTGGGGTCCCTTCCGCCGCTCAGGCCCCACAGGTCCCACAGGCCCCTCAGGCGTCCCAGGCCGCATCCGGGCGTAAATCCTCCAAAAAGCCCGGCTTTTCCCTGCCCTTCGGCGGGCGAAAAGAGAAACGGGAAGAGGAGACCGTCTGCGATTCCGCCCTGCTGGAGGACGCGGATCTGGAAGCTCTGCTGTCTCAGGTCGACGAGAGTTTTTCCCAGATGCTGCTGCGGAAGATCGACGAGTCCGGCATGACCGATGCCCAGTGCTACAAAAAGGCCAACATCGACCGGAAGCTCTTCTCCAAGATCCGGGGAGACGTCAACTACCGGCCCAGCAAGCCCACTGCCATCGCCTTCGCCATCGCCCTGGAGCTGAGCCTGCCGGAGACCCGGGACCTGCTGTCGAAAGCGGGGTTTGCCCTGTCCCACAGCAGCAAGTTCGACATCATCATCGAGTATTTCATCCAGCGCCGGAACTACAATATCTTTGAGATCAACGAGGCCCTCTTTGCCTTTGACCAGAGTCTGCTGGGGGCCGGATAAAATGTCGCCTGCCGGGCGACCATACCAGGCGAAAAACCTCCTATACTATAGCCGTAAGAACAAAACACACGGCATAGTACAGGAGGTTTTTATCATGAAAAAGAATCTGACGGAACTGGTCTTCATCCTTGACCGCAGCGGCTCCATGAGCGGACTGGAACAGGACACCATCGGCGGCTTCAACGCCATGATCGAAAAGCAGAAAAAGGAGCCCGGCGAGGCATACGTCTCCACGATTCTCTTTGACAACGTGTCCGAGGTGCTCCACGACCGGGTGAAGCTCCCGGACGTGCCGAAGATGACGGACCGGGATTACACCGTCCGGGGCTGCACCGCCCTGATCGACGCCATCGGCGGAGCCATCCATCACATCGCCAACATCCACAAATATGCCCGTCCCGAGGACGTGCCGGAAAAGACCCTGTTCGTCATCACCACCGACGGCATGGAGAATGCCTCCCGCCGCTATACCAGCGACCAGGTCAAAAAGATGATCGAGAAAGAGAAGAACAAATACGGCTGGGAGTTCCTGTTCATCGGCGCCAACATCGACGCGGTGGAGACCGGCGCCCGCTTCGGCATCGGCCGGGACCGGGTGGCCAACTACGTCTCCGACAGCCAGGGCACCGGCATCCTCTATGAAAGCGTCGGCGCCGCCGTCAGCCAGGTTCGCGGCTGCGCCCCGCTCTCCGCCGATTGGAACCGGCGCATGGAAAACGACAACAAAAAGCGCGGAAAGCGCAGATAACAGAAGAAGCGGGGTTAACCCCGCTTCTTTTCCTGTTCTTTTTTCCAGGCCTTGATCTGCTCCAGCCGGGCCTTGCACCGGGCCTCGGAACCCTGGTCCGTGGGGCGGTAGTACTCCCGTCCCAAGAGGGAATCCGGCAGGCACCGCATATCCGTGAGCTTTTCCTCCGTGTCGTGGGCGTACTGATATCCCTTGCCGTAGCCTTCCTCCCGCATGAGCTTGGTGACGGCGTTGCGGATGTGCAGGGGCACCGGCTCGGAAAGCTGGGTCAGGGCGTCCTTTTTGGCGGATTCGTAGGCCATGTACAGGGCGTTGGACTTGGGGGCCAGAGACAGATACACCACCGCCTGGGTCAGATGGACGGTGCACTCCGGCATGCCGATGAGATGGCAGGCCTGATAGGCCGCCACCGCCAGCTCCAGGGCCCGGGGATCCGCCAGCCCCACGTCCTCGCTGGCAAACCGGGTCACCCGCCGGGCCACATACAGGGGATCCTCTCCTGCCTCCAGCATCCGGGCCAGCCAGTACACCGCCGCGTCCGGATCGGAGTTGCGCATGGATTTGTGCAGGGCGGAGATCAGGTTGTAGTGCTCCTCCCCGGTCTTGTCGTAGAGCAGGGACTTGCGGGAGGTGCACTGCTCCACCGTCTCCCGGGTGACCCGGGTGACCTCCCCGTCCATGCTCCCGTTCAGCACCGCCATCTCCAGGGTGGAGAGGGCGGTGCGCGCGTCTCCGTTTGCAAAGACGGCAATGAGCCGCAGCACGTCCTCCGAAATCTCCACCTGCTCCTCTCCAAAGCCCTTGGGGCTTTCCACCGCCCGCCGGAGCAGGACCATCAGCTCCTCCTCGCTCAGGGCCTTCAGGACAAAGACCTTGCACCGGGACAGCAGCGCCCCGTTGACCTCAAAGGAGGGGTTTTCCGTGGTGGCGCCGATGAGGATGATGCTGCCCTTTTCCACGAAAGGCAGGAACGCGTCCTGCTGGGCCTTGTTGAACCGGTGGATCTCGTCCACGAAGACGATGGTCTTCTCCCCGAAGCGGCGGTTGTCCTCCGCCTGCTGCATCACCGTTCGGATCTCCTTGATGCCGCTGGTGACGGCGGAGAAATTGATGAAGCTGGCCCGGGTGTGGTTGGCGATGACGTTCGCCAGGGTGGTTTTCCCCACCCCCGGCGGGCCCCAGAAGATCATGGAGGACACCGCGTCCTGCTCGATGATCCGCCGGAGGATCTTTCCCGGGCCCAGCAGATGCCGCTGCCCCACGATCTCGTCGATGGTCCGGGGCCGGAGCCGGGCCGGAAGGGGCTGGGGAACGGTATGCTCCATCATGGTGACCTGTTCGTTCATAGCGTACCTCCTTCTGCCGTCAGATCTTCACGATCTCCTGCTGGCGGATTTTTTGGATCATGTTCCGGATCTCCTCCCGTTCCCCCTCCCGGCAGATGCAGACGATCTCCGCATGGGCCTCGGGGAAGGGCACATCCCAGTAGCACAGGTTTGGGGCGTCATGGCCCTCGATCACCTTGGTCAGAAGGGCAAAACCCTCCCCCAGCTCCAGATGCACCATCAGCGTGGCGATGTCGGGACAGCGCACCGCCCGCCGGAAGGGGATCTTCCTGCCCCACTGCTCCACGCCCTCCAGCAGGTTGTCCCCCGGCAGGATCAGCTGGGTGAACTCCGCCAGATCCTCCAGACAGATCGTTTCCCGCTCCGAAAGGGGATGCCGGGTGGAGAACACCACCTGAAACTGTTTCTTCTGCAGCACCGTAGCCTGAACGCCGGGCCACAGCCGCCAGTCGTTGGAGGTGGTCAGGCAAAGATCCAGCTTGCTGTCCAGCAGGCCGTTCCGGAGAGCCACAAAGTCCATCAGCTGGATGTCCAGCTCCATCTGGGGGTACTGCTGCTTGAGGTGTTCCGTCACGGGCAGGATAATGTCCTTCCGGGACAGGGCGGACAGGAACCCCACCCGCAGCAGTTCCTTCCCGGAGGCGTCCAGCTCTCTGGCCCGACGGATGCTCCCGGCGATCTGCCGGTTGATCTGGGTGAAATCGTCCCGGAGAATGCTGCCCGCCGGGGTCAGCTCCACCCGCCGGGTGGTCCGGTAGAACAGCCTGACCCCCAGCTCCTCCTCCAGCGCCGCGATCTGCCGGGTCACCGCCTGCTGGCTGATATACAGATTTCGGGCCGCGGTGGAAAAGCTCAGACAGGCCGCCACCTCCAGAAAACACCGGATCCGCTGATACAGCATTCGAGACGCCTCCAATTCCTATCATTCTTCTATGATTAACAACTCTGCTCTGTCAATTTACCCTCAAATACAGTATATATCAACAACTATATTTTGTAAATAGGACTGCGGATTGTTTCTCTTTTTCCCGATTTCCCGGTACAATGGAATCAGGAATCTATAAAGCAGGAGGAGTACATTATGATTCATCTCGGCAAAGACGTAACGCTGAACATCTGTCCCATTCTGGTGACGCTGCACCACGACTATGTATTTGAAGGCCCCTGCCGCATGGGCAAGGACTTCGAGCTCACCAGGGAGTTCGACGACATGGCCAATGCCCAGCTTATCAAGGGCGCCCACGAGGAGATCGCGGAGAATCTGACCAGTCCCCACTTCCGCGTGACGGAGCCCATCTGGATCGACCGGAACGAGGAATTCCTGGTGACTCCCGGCATCCTCGACACCATGCTCCAGGGCAAGGACGACGTGGACATCTATCTGGTGGGACCCATGGGCCGGCTCTCCGACCTGATCATCGACTTCGCCCAGAAGGCCAAAAAGCCCGTCATCACCATTCCCGGGCCCCAGTGCATGCAGACCATCCTCATCGCCTCCATGCGTTCCCGGGGCCTTGAGAGCTATGCCTACCGCACCTGGAAGGAGACCGTGGACTTCCTGGAGGTCCTCCGGGTGGCGAAAATGCTCCGGGAGACCCGGGTGCTCTGCGCGGCCCGGTTCGGCACCGCCCGCTCCGTCAGCGACATGGGCAACTTCGTGAATCTGGAGCAGGTGACGGACGTGCTGGGCACCCAGTTCACCTTCGTGAACCTCCACGAGCTGCTGGACCAGACCCACATCGGGGACTCCGGCAAGAACTACACGCTCCCCGGCCGGGCCGGTCTGAACCCCACCGAGGAGGATGTTCAGGAGATGGAGGCTCTGGCCGATGACCTGAT
>CACYXZ010000104.1 GCA_902778525.1 Oscillospiraceae bacterium
GCCATCTGCGACCGGCTGGCGGCGGAGCATCCGGGGATCATCCGGGTGATCCATCAGCCCAACGGCGGGCACGGAGAGGGGGTCAATCAGGGACTCCGGAACGCCACAGGCATGTACTACAAGGTGGTGGACTCTGATGACTGGCTGGATGTGGAGGAGCTGCCCCGGGTGCTGGACCGGCTGGAGGAACTGTCGAAGGGCCCTGAGCCGCTGGATCTGATGGTCTGCAACTATGTGTATGAGCACTCGGTGGACAACACCAGCCACGCGGTAGGCTACCGGGGCGTGTTCCCGGTGGAGCAGAGATTCACCTGGGAAGAGTGCGGCAGGTTCCATACGGGACAATATCTGCTGATGCATTCGGTGATCTATCGGACGGAGCTGCTGCGGGAAACCGGGATCGAGCTTCCAAAGCATACCTTCTACGTGGACAACATTTTTGTATACTATCCGCTTCCCGCGGTCAAGAGCATCTACTATATGGATGTGGATCTGTACCGTTACTTCATCGGCCGGGAGGATCAGTCCGTTTCGGAGCAGATTATGGTCAAACGGGTGGATCAGCAGATCCTGGTGACCCGGCTCATGTTCAGCTATTATAACCTGGAGGAACTGAAAAAACAGCAGCCCAGTCTGTCCCGCTATATGTTCCGGTATCTGTCCATGATGCTGACGATCTGCGGGACGCTGCTGAATCTCGACGGCTCTCCCGAGGCGCTGGCCAAGAAGAAACAGCTTTGGGAGGACATTGTCCGGGAGCATCCGGAGCTGAAACGGCGGCTCAAACGGTTCTCTCTGGCCGCAGTGAGCAACCTGCCCGGACGGGCGGGCCGCCGGACTGAGATCGTGATGTACCGGTTTGCCAACAAGGTTTTCAAATTCAACTGACCGCAAGCCGCCGCGGGATCCGCGGCGGCCTGTCTGTGATGCAGGCGAAAGGAGAAAAACAGTGACCTATACACTATACCAGCTGCTGGGCCTGTTCCTGATCTATTCCTTTCTGGGGTGGTGTACGGAGGTGAGCTTTGCGGCTCTGAGCAAAGGAGAAGTGGTGAACCGGGGATTTCTGAACGGGCCGGTGTGTCCCATTTACGGCGTGGGGATGATCGGGGTCCTTCTGCTTCTGACGCCGCTTTCAGACCATGTGTTTCTGCTGTTTCTGGGCGGCATGGTGCTGTGTACGCTGGTGGAGCTCATCGGCGGATGGATCCTCAAGCAGGTCTTTGACACCCGGTGGTGGGATTATACGGATGAACCGTTCAATCTCGGCGGCTATATTTGCCTGCGGTTTTCCATCCTGTGGGGGCTGGCGGTGACGTTTGTGGTGAAGCTGGTGCATCCGGCGCTGCTGGGACTGGTGAACATGACGCCGCACATGCTCGGCGTGGTGCTGGAGTGTCTGCTCTATGGATTATTCCTGACGGACCTGGTCATGACGCTTGTGACGATCATCGGCATCAAGCGCCGGATCCGGGAGATGGAGCGGGTTGCAGCCGCCCTGCACGCTGTGGGCGACACCATTTCGGACCGGATTGGAAATACCGCTCTGGCGGCGGACGCCAGGCTGGACGAGATGAAGGAGAGCGGCCAGGAGAAAATGGCCGAAGGAAAAGAAAAAGTCGCTGCCGTCATCGGCTCCGGTCAGGAGAAGGTGGCAAGAGGCCGGCAGAAGCTGGAGACAAAGGTCTCGGGCACCCTGGAGGAGCTTCAGGCAAGACGCGTGCAGCTGGAGGAAAGGCAGAAGAGGCTTCTGGCGGAATACCGGAGCCGCCGGAGCTTTATGACCCGCCGCCTGGGCCGGGCGTTCCCTGCCATCCGGCAGGCCATTCAGGAGCATTTGGACAACATGGACCGGGATTCATAAAAGAAACGAAACCGCAGGCCTGTCAAGGCTTGCGGTTTTCCATAAAAGCCTGTATAATATTCAAAACAATGCAAATGAGTTGGGAGCCGTTAACTATGAGAATCTGTATCAAAGTCGGGACGTCCACGCTGACCCACCCCTCGGGGCACTTGAATATCCGGCAGGTGGAGCAGCTGTGCAAGGTGCTTTCCGACCTGAAAAACGCCGGCAACGAGATCATTCTGATCTCCTCCGGGGCCATCGGTATGGGTGTGGGCAAGCTGGGCCTGGATGGCAGACCGAAGGACATGCCCACCAAACAGGCCGCCGCGGCCGTGGGCCAATGCGAGCTGATGTATATTTATGACAAGCTGTTTTCCGAGTTCAACCACAACGTGGCGCAGGTGCTGCTGACGGCCGACGACGTGAGCGATCCCCACCGCAGCGCCAACCTGCGCACCACGCTGACCCGGCTGCTGGAGCTGGGCGTTCTGCCGGTGATCAACGAGAACGACGCCGTGTCCACCGATGAGATCGGCGTGACCACCACCATCGGGGAGAACGATACCCTTTCGGCCATCGTAGCCCGGCTGATCCAGGCGGAGCTGCTGATCCTCCTGAGCGACATCGACGGTCTCTATACTGCCGATCCCCACAAGGATCCCAACGCGGAGCTGGTGCAGGTGGTGCCGGAGCTGACGCCGGAGGTTTGGGCGCTGGCGGACGGAAAGGGGTCGGCCCTTGCCTCCGGCGGCATGGCTACCAAATTAAAGGCCGCGGAGATCGCCACGGCAAACGGCTGTGACATGATCATCACCAACGGGAAAAAGCCTGCCGCCCTGTATGCCATCCTGGATGGAGAGCAGGTGGGAACCCGGTTTCTCAAAAAGGAGGAAATGCAATGACCACACTGGAGATCCTGAAATCCGCCAAGAGGGCGGTCCCGGGCCTGGCGCGGGCGGATTCCGACACAAAGAACCGGGCGCTCCTGGCCATGGCCGACGCCCTGACAGCCCATCAGGATTCGATCCTTGCGGCCAACGGGGAGGACCTGGAGGCCGCGAAGGGACACATTTCCACCGTAATGCTGGACCGGCTGGCCCTGAGCGAAGGACGCATCGCGGATATGGCGGAGGGCATTCGCCAGGTGGCGGCTCTGCCGGACCCGGTGGGGCAGGTCCTGAGAAGGGTGGAGCGGCCCAACGGCCTGCGGATCGAAAAGACAGCCGTTCCCATGGGCGTGGTGGCGATCATCTATGAGTCACGGCCCAACGTCACCTCCGACGCGGCGGCGCTGGCGCTCAAGAGCGGCAACGTCTGCGTCCTGCGGGGCGGCAAGGAGGCGTTCCGGTCTGCCAACGCCATTGTGGAAGCCCTCCGGAAGGGACTCCTGTCAGCAGGACTGCCGGAGGCGGCGGTGAATCTGATCCAGGATACCTCCCGGCAGAGCGCAAACGATCTGATGGAGGCGGTGGGGTATGTGGACCTTTTGATTCCCCGGGGCGGCGCCGGACTGATCCGGGCGGTGACGGAGAACGCCAAAGTACCCTGCATCCAGACCGGCACCGGCATCTGCCATGTATATGTGGACCGGGCGGCAGATCAGGAGATGGCGCTGAACATCATTGAAAACGCAAAGACCAGCCGGCCCTCCGTGTGCAACGCCGAGGAGGCGCTGCTGGTACATCGGGACATCGCTGCGGAATTCCTGCCGAAGCTGAAGGCGCGGCTCTGTGACGGCCGCAGGGAGCGGGGCCTTCCGCCGGTGGAGCTTCGGGCAGACCGGGAGGCCAACGCCATCCTGAACGCGGTTCCAGCCGGGGAGACGGACTTTGATACGGAGTTCCTGGACTACATCCTGGCAGTGAAGCTGGTGGATGGGGTGGAGGAGGCCATCGGCCACATCTCCGAGCATCACACCGGCCACTCCGACTGTATCGTCACCGCCGATCAGGCTGCTGCAGACCTGTTCCTCGCCTGTGTGGACAGCGCGGCGGTATATCACAACGCCTCCACCCGGTTCACCGACGGCGGGGAGTTCGGTCTGGGGTGCGAAATGGGAATCTCCACCCAGAAGCTCCACGCCCGGGGCCCCATGGGTCTGGAGGAACTCTGCACCTACAAATACGTGGTCCGGGGTACCGGACAGATCCGATAAAATGAACCCCCTGCGGAAAACCGCAGGGGGCTTGGCTTTGTCAGATCCTTGACGCGGCGTCGTATGCGCTTCGGGTGGCGCCCCGGACGTTCTTTGCGACAACACAGTCTCCGATGGGTTCAAAGAACAGGCTCAGGCCCCGGAACCGTTCCGCGTCCCGGCTTCTGGCCTTCATGCCTGCCGCCAGAACCACCGTGTCCGCCTCCAGCAGCGCCTGATTCCCGTAGGAATCGGCGACTTCGATCCCTTCCCCGGTGATGGCCGTGCAGCGGACGCCGCAGTAGCAGGTCACATACTCCTGAAGATGTTCCACCAGCGCCTGCCGGGGAATGGCGTAGTCCTCCTGGGCCACGGCCCGGGTCATCTCCACCAGCGTCACCTGTTTTCCGAGGTTCATGCTCAGATAAAGCGCCGTCTCACAGCCCACCAGTCCGCCGCCGATCACAGCGATGCGGTTGCCGGGCAGCTCGCCCCGGAGACCCAGCTCATAGCACTGCTCGGCAGTGATGACGTTGGATCCGTCCACGCCGGGAATGGGAGGGATCACCGGATCGGCTCCCACCGCCGCCAGCACCGCGTCCGGCTCCAGGGAGGCGATCAGCTCCGGTGTGGCCTCGGTGTTCAGGCGCACCTCTACGCCAAGCTTTTCCACCATGTGGATCTGGTAGTCCATAAACTTCCGCAGGTCGTTCTTGAATTCCGTCTGACGGGAGAACACCAGCTTGCCGCCCAGATGGTCCTGCTTCTCAAACAGCGTCACCTGATGGCCACGCTTCGCCGCTTCGATGGCCGCCTGCATGCCCGCCGGGCCGCCGCCGATGACGGCGACTTTTTTTGCCGCTTTGGGCGGCTCCTCCAGCAGCTTCAGCCGGTATTCCCGGCCCACGGTAGGGTTGACCGAGCAGGCGAAGGCAGTGTTCCGGCCGTAGTCCAGACAGTGGAAGCAGCGGATGCAGGGGATGATCTCGTCAGCCTTTCCGTGAAGAGCCTTGTCCGGCACGAAGGCGTCTGCGATAGTGCCTCTGGCCATGGCGATCAGGTCCGCGCCGCCGGTGGCGATGGTCTGCTCCATGAGGTCCGGGTGCTGGAAGGCGCCCAGAGTCAGCACGGGAATATGGATCTCACCGCTCTGCTTCACCGCCCGGGCGAGATACGCGTTGCAGCCTGCAGGCAGGAAGCCGGTGGGGTGCATGATGTGTTCAGTCTCGCTGTAGAAGCTGCCGCAGGAGATGTGGGCAATGTCGATCCGGTCCTGGATCAGCTTCAGGTATCTTACGCAGTCCTCCGGGGTGAAGCCGCCCTCGGTGAGTTCGCTGCCGGAGATCCGGTACTCGATGAGCAGCTTCCGGCCCACCCGCTGCCGGATGGCGTCCAGGATCATTATGGGGAATCTTGCCCGGTTTTGGAGGGAGCCGCCAAACTCATCCCGCCGGGTGTTGAACTTCGGGGAGAGCATCTGTGAAAGGACCAGACCGTGACCGCCATGGATCAGGATCATGTCGAAGCCGCAGTCCAGGGCCGCCTCCGCCGCGTCGGCGTAGGTTCCGGCGATCTCCTCCATCACGGGACGGGTCAGCTTCGGGTAGCGCTTTCCGTGGCCGTTGACCGTATAGGACACCAGATTGCCGTTTTCATCCGTGCCGTGGTATTCAAAGGCCAGCAGCTCCAGGGAGATTTTCGCTCCGTAGTAGTGGACCGCGTCGGTCAGCTGCCGCCACATCCGGTGGTTTTTCTGAGGGAAGATGTTCTCGTGGGCGTGGACGTCGTCCTGGGGCCGGTGGATGTCCATATTCTGGGCGGAGAAAGTAATGGTTGCAGAGCCGCCCTTCGCCTTGTTTGCATAGTAGGCGATGACGGCCTCGTTCGGATACTCCTCCAGTCCCGCCAGCAGATGGGTGCCGGCCGGGGCCGACCAGATCCGGTTTTTGAAGGTCACGCCGCCGATGGTGATGGGGGAGAAAAGATGGGGGTATTTGAGTTCCATAGTGCGCCTCCTGGGTGTTTTTCGGGGATATGATACCACACAGAGCGGGCGGGAACAAGTCCCGCCCGCTCCGGAATCGGTATCTCAGATCAGGGAAGCCTTGGAGAAGGCGTCCCGCATACCTCTCTGGATGTTGCCGCCCCGGTTGGCGTCACCGATGACAAAGAACTTCGGTACGATGCCGGAGAAGGCGAGGGCCTCGTCCACATTGGGATTCATGCCGCCGGAGAGGATCACGCTGTCGCCGGAGACGGTCTTCGTTTCGCCGTCCTGAACGTAGGTCACGGTGTTTCCCTCCACCTTCACGGTGGTGGCGTTCAGGATGCCCCGGATGCCCTCGTATTTCTCCCAGGCGGGCGCCATGCGGCCCCGGCCGTCCGGCCCGATCTTCACGAAGGCCATGGTGATGTAATGGAGGTGGCTGGCGTCCTTGGCAAGCTCGTCCTGCCGGGTCAGCAGGGTCACGTCGTGGCCGTGCTCCGCCAGATACATGGCGGTCTCGATGGCGGTCTCGCTGCCGCCGATGCAGACCACATGGTGTCCCAGCTCGCTCTCGTGACCGTAGACGTCCAGGCAGACCTTGTATTCCGGCTTCAGGGTACCGTTTGCATCCTTGAGCCCATCAATATTGGGGACGTTGGGGGTGGCGCCGGTGGCGGCCAGTACCGCTTCAAAGCCCTCCTCCGCGATGAGCGCAGGGGTGGCCTCGGTGTTCATGCGGACCTTCACGCCCACCTGGTCAAGCCGCCGGACCAGCCAGTTCCTGAAGTCCCGGATGGGCCACTTGAAGCTGGAGAATTCACTGTGGATCAGCTGTCCGCCCAGATAGTCCGTCTTCTCAAACAGGGTCACGTCATGGCCCCGTTCCGCGGCGGTGATGGC
>CACYXZ010000105.1 GCA_902778525.1 Oscillospiraceae bacterium
TTCGAAGAGCGTTATGGTCTTGATACTCTCATCTATGGCAATCCTACAGATACCATCGATGTAAGAGAGTTCATTGAGTATGCGACAGAGAGCAGAAATCACATCTTCGACCATTACAACATTCCGACCGAAAACACGGACGAGATGTTTAAGTTCGACAATATCTATCTCCACGGTCATCTTGGCCATCTGCGCGTATTCTACAAGAACGGCGCAATCGATTACCTGAGCTGGACCTGCTACGATCATTCGTGGGAAATCTACGACGATCTGCATGACTACTTCTTGACCTACGGCCCCGCGGGAGAAGCGCGCACGCCTCGTGATGGACAAATCGAAGAAAGCGCCGTCATTGATGGCTACAATGTCTTCGCCGGATATGAGGACAGCGACAACGGGCAGTACACCTACGCGTTCATCCTGTATCAGTGAGCAACTGAGAATTCTCGAGAGTAAAAACGCTCGTCTTCGGACGGGCGTTTTTCATGGGTAATTGTTTTTGAACGATGCACCATTTTGGAGGGGCATTCAAGAAAGCACTGTTTACAACTCAATCATCTCGCTGTCTGTCTGCATTTTAGTATAAGAAAAACCCATGGATTCTTGTCAATTCCAGGGGGAAGCCGGATATCCGGGACCTGAACCTGTCTGCGTGATCAGTAAGTTTGAGAGTCTGAATTCAGAGGATTTGCGGTACAATCAGGTGAAGGATCCTCAAACCGGAGAGACGGTGCATTCCCTGAATCAGACAATTGGAGCCGGTTCCTGAGGGAACCGGCTCCAATTTGATCCTGCTGATTTGAAGGCGTAAATCTTTTCCTGCGCCTCAGACCTGGCTCTTGGCCCAGGAGGCCACCTGGGACTCGCTTCCGGCGCAGGCATGTCCGGCCACAGCCAGCCCCTTGCCGAAGGTGGCACCGGCGCAGAGCTTCTTGAGATCTCTTTCGCAGGAGCCCAGACCGCTGCCCTCGTGGGTCATGACGGCCATGACCTTCTTGCCGGTGAAGTCCAGCCGGTCCAGCTGGGAGAATACTGCCATGGGGAAGGTGCCCCACCAGCAGGGGCCGCAGACAAACACGTTGTCGTACGCCGCGATGTCGGGAAGGTATTCTTTGAGCTCCGGCCTGGTTCTGGCCTTCAGCTCATCCTTTGCCTCATTGATGCACTCGTAGTAGTCCTTCGGGTACTCTTTGACAGTCTCCACCTGGAACAGGTCGCCGCCCACAGCCTTCTGGATGAACTCCGCCACCCGCTCAGTGTTGCCCTTGGAGATGTTCTTGATGCCGCCGGACCAGTAGTTCTCTCCGGTGCGGGAGTAGTAGATGATGATGTTCTTTGCCATAATGATTACCTCCTCAGTAGGTTGACGCGACGGATCCTGTGATGGTCCAGCCGCCGCTTTTTTTACGAAGTGTCAGCGTCTGCTGCAGACGCCAGTTGTGTTTGCCGCCGCCGAATACCGCCGCGGCCACATAGCTCTGTCCCACCAGAGTGGCGGTATCGCCGGTTACGGTCACATCCATGTGCTCGTGTCTGGCGGAGAAGTAGTTCAGCGTACCGTCCAGAACCGCCCGGATAAACGCGGACTTCGACTGTTTCATGCCTGTCATGTGGACCAGCACAAAGCTGTCGTCCAGGACTTCGGACAGTGCCGCCTCGTCCCTGGCGATCATGGCGTCGTACAAGGCGGTATAGAGCGCCTGGATCGAATGACTGTCCATCCGCAGCATGCCTCCCCAGGTTTGTTTCTGATTCCAGTATAGAAAAAAACAGCGGGAAAATCAATTCGATTTCCCGCTGCTTTTGATAAGCAATACTTATTTATTCGTTTTGAGATGTTCCCGGCGCGGCAATGTACTTTCTCAAAAGATCGGCAAAGGTCTCCACATATTCGTTTCCGCGCTCCTTCCTCCAGAAGGCGCAGTACCGCCGCCGGAGGGGCGCACCGTGCCGCAGGACAGGGATGCGCTTGGTCCCCACGCCCGGAGGCGTCAGGGAGCCGACGTTCTCCACGGGCAGATAACCCTGCCCGCTGACCACCATAAGACGTGCGTCCTCCATGGTTTCCGCGAACAGGAACTCCCCCGGAAAGCCGAGAATGTTGTGGTAGTAGCGCTGTTCTATCTCGCGCTGCGCCGCCCCGGAGAGCAGAATGCAGGGGAGGGCGTGCAGGTCCTCGATCTCTACCTGGGGAAGCTCCGAAAGATAATGACGGCTCGATATCTCGATCAGGACCGGCGGCATGGCCAGCTCCAGATTGACGTACTCATCGGAGAAGGCCCGCCGCTGGTCGTTGAGCGCGATGTCCAGTTCCCGGTTCAGCAGACCGTAGTAGAGCTCCTCGTGGGTGCCGCTCCGGAGGGAGATCCGAACGTCCGGATAGATTTCGGAGAACTTCGCCACCGCCTGATGCAGTGCCTGCCCCTGAAAGACGCTCAGGTAGCCGATCTGAAGATGGTTGTTCTCGCCCCTGCCGATGCGGACGGTCTCCCGGACGATGGCGTCGGCCTCGCCCACCATGGCCTTGCAGCGGCGGTAGAAGTATTCCCCCGCTGGGGTCAGGCTGAACTTCCGTTTTTCCCGGATCATGAGCCGGGTGCCAAGGTCTTCCTCCAGCGCCTTGATCTGCTGGGAGACGGCGGACTGGGAGACGTACAGCTGCTCCGCGGCTTCGGTGAAGCTGTTCGCATCCACTACGGTCACGAAATACCGGGCCTGCTTCAGAAGCATGGGATCACATCCTTCCCGACGAATCTATCCTTAGTTTACCGTCCGTTTCCTGACCTGTCAAGGAGATGGATAAGCAGTGCTTATCAATAAGAGAAGAATTCCGAATTGTTTCCGGAACCGGGAACTGATATAATGAGACTACAATGACGGAGGTGCGCCATGAAACGATCCAATGTGAAAATAGTGGTGGACGCGGCCATGACCCTGGCGCTTCTGCTGCTGATGCCCTATGAGCTGATCGGCACGCTGCCCCATGAGATCATCGGCACCGTGATGCTTTTGCTGTTTGTCGTTCACCACATCCTCAATCGAAAATGGACGGCCGGTATCTTCCGGGGCCGCTATACCGCCATGCGCTCTGTGCAGACCGCGGTGATACTTCTGATGTTCGTCTGCCTTCTTGGTTCCGGCGTCAGCGGGGTCCTGCTCTCGAAGCATCTCTACAAGGCTTTGCCGGACGTGCCTTTTTCCAGCCTGTCCCGCCGGGTCCATATGCTATGCGCCTACTGGGGATTTACGCTGATGAGCCTGCACCTGGGGTTCCACTGGAGACGGATGGTGACGGCGGCCGGAAAACATCTTGGGGCGAAGTCCCGCATTCGAACGATTGCTGTCCGCGCCATGGGTGTATGTATCGCGCTCTACGGCTGCTATGCCTTTGTCAAACGGGGCGTGGGGGATTACCTGTTTCTCAGGACGGCTTTTGCTTTCTTTGACCACTCGGAGCCGGTGATCTTCTTTATCCTGGACTACATGGCTGTCATGGGAACCTTCGTGTTCCTGGGGTATTATCTTTCCCGGGTTCTGATGAAGCTGGACCAAAACAACACAACAGGGAGGAACTGAAAATGGATCTGATGAAAGAAAAGAAGCTGGGGTTCGGATGCATGCGGCTGCCGGTCCTTGACCCGCAGGATGCCGTATCCTTTGACTTCGATGCCATTGAGAAGCTGTTCGACCGGTTCCTTGAGCTTGGCATGACCTATTTCGACACCGCCTATACCTACCACGGCTACCACTGCGAGGAGGCGGTCCGGAAGGCGCTGGTGGAGCGGCACCCCAGAGACAGTTTCCAGCTTGCCACCAAGCTGCCCCTGCGGGACTTCAAAGACGCCGGGGATATGGAGAAGATCTTCCGGGAACAGCTCGAAAACTGCGGCGTAGATTATTTCGACTATTACTTGCTCCACAATATGGGCCACAACGTCTACGCCAAGTGCGAAACCTACGGCGCCTTTGACTTCGTCAAACGGATGCAGCGGGAGGGAAAGATCCGCGTGGCAGGCATGTCTTTCCACGATACGCCGGAGCTGCTGGACGAGATCCTGACCAGATACGGCGACCGGCTGGACTTTGTGCAGCTGCAGATCAACTACATCGACTGGGAGCAGCCGAACGTCCAGTCCCGGCGATGTCTCGAGGTGGCCCGGAAGCATGGGAAACCCGTGACGGTCATGGAACCCTGCAAGGGCGGCACACTGGTCAATATCCCGGCTGAGGCCGAAAGGCTGATGAAGGGATTCGCGCCGGAACGGTCTCCCGCCAGTTGGGCCCTGCGGTTTGCCGCATCTCAGGAGGGCGTCTTCCGGGTGCTCTCCGGCATGAACGCCATGGATCAGGTGGAGGACAACTGCTCCGCGCTGGGGGAGTTCCGGCCTCTGAGTGAGGAAGAGAACGCGGTCATCGATGAGGTGCGGAAGATCATTCAGGCCAATACCGCCATTCCCTGCACGGCCTGTGAATACTGCACCCACGGCTGTCCGAAGAGGATCGCCATCCCGCAGTATTTCGCCCTCTACAACAGCATGAAGCGCAAGACCGGCAGCTTCTCGAGTCAGAACGTCTACTACAACAACACGGTCCTGGCGGGCCACGGCCGGGCGTCGGACTGCATCAAATGCGGCAAGTGCGAGCAGGCCTGTCCCCAGCATCTGACGATCCGGAAGTATCTGTAGGACGTGGCCGGCGTGTTCGATCAGGGGACGGGATTCCCCACACGGAAATAGGAGGGAAACATGAATTACAGAAGACTGGGAAAGACGGGCCTGATGGTCAGCGAGATCGGCCTGGGCGCGGAGTGGCTGGAGCGGCACAGCTATGAGGAATGTCGGGCCATCATCGACCGGGCAGAGGAAAAAGGCATCAACATTCTGGATTGCTGGATGTCGGAGCCAAACGTCCGGTCCAACATCGGAAAGGCCATTGCCGGGAAGCGGGAGCGCTGGTACATCCAGGGCCATATCGGCTCTACCTGGCAGAATGGGCAGTATACCCGGACCCGGGACGTGGCGCAGTGCAGGATCGCCTTCGAGGACCTGCTTTCCCGGCTCCAAACGGACTATATCGATCTGGGCATGATCCACTATATCGATCAGGAATCCGATTGGGACAAGGCCATGAACGGCCCCTATCTGGACTATGTGATGGAACTGAAGGCCCGGGGAAAGATCCGGCACATCGGCATCTCCACCCACAATCCGGTGATTGCGAAGAAGGCGGTGGAGACGGGCTTTATTGAGATGATGCTGTTCTCCGTGAACCCGGCCTTTGACCTGATGCCGCCCACAGACAATATCGACAACTACTTCGGAGACTATGACGACGAGTCCATGGCGGGGATCGATCCGGTCCGGGTTGAGATGTACAAGCTCTGCGAGCAAAATGACGTGGGCATCACCTGTATGAAGCCCTACGCAGGCGGCCGGCTGTTCGACGAAAAACGCTCTCCCTTCGGCGTGGCCCTGACTCCTGTGCAGTGCATCCACTATTGCCTCACCCGGCCTGCGGTGGCGGCGGTTATGTGCGGCTATGACACGCCGGAGCATGTGGACGCGGCGGCAGCCTATGAGACCGCCGCGGATGCGGAAAAAGACTACGCCTCCGTGCTGGCAAATGCACCGAAGCATACCTATGGCGGCGAGTGTACCTACTGCGGCCACTGCAAGCCCTGTCCCATGGATATCGATATCGCCATGGTAAACAAGCTATACGATCTGGCAACCATGCAGAAGGAAGTCCCTGCTTCGGTGCGGGAACACTACAACAATCTCGAACACCATGCCGACGAGTGCGTGAGTTGTCTGGGTTGCGAGAGCCGGTGTCCCTTTGGGGTGAAGGTGGCCAGCCGAATGACCAAAACAGCGGAGCTGTTCGCGTAGGAGGAATCGATATGCCCAAAATGCTGATCGTCTACTATTCCTGGTCCAACGGAAATACGGAGCGGATCGCCAAGGAGCTGCAGTCTGCCACCGGGGCGGACATTGCCCGGATCGAGACGGTTGAACCCTACACCGGAAGCCATCAGCAGGTGGTGGATCAGGGACTCCGGGAGACCGAGGCGGGCTATATGCCGCCGATCCGTCCGCTGGAGAAGGATCCGGCGGATTACGATGTGATCGCCATCGGAACCCCCACCTGGTGGTACACCATGGCCCCGGCAGTCAAGACCTTCCTCTCGGAGAACAGCTGGAAGGGGAAGGTGGTGGTGCCCTTTATGACCAACGGCGGATGGCCGGGACAGGTCATCAGGCACATGAAGCAGGCCTGCAGGGGTGCGTCTTTTGCCGCAGAGATGGAGTTCAAGTTCGATTCCCAGGGCGGCCCGAATCTGGAAACGCCCCGGAAAGTCATTGACCGATGGATCCAGCAGGTCAGGGATCTGATTTGAAAGGGGAAGATTAATATGAAGAGAATTGCTATTTTGCTGGCGGTATTGCTGCTGCTTTCCGCCTGCGGGATCGAGACGGCGCCGGAAGCGTCCGCTGCGGCGTCGACGACGGAGTCCTTCGGCGCTGAGGCACCTGCCAGCGTCGAAACTGCCGCGGTGACGGAAGAGGAGACAACTGCGGAGGAACCTGCAGCCAAACCCGCAGAACCCGCCGCTGAAGCGGGATCAGAGCAGGAAGCGGAGACGGAACCGGCGGAGACCGCGGAAGAGACTGCGCAGAACCCGGTGATCGTGGTGTATTTCAGCCGGATGGGCAACACGGACTTCCCGGAGGACGTGGACGCGGTCAGCTCTGCCAGCCTTGTAAACAGCAACGGCGAGCTGAAAGGAAACGCCCAGCTTTTGGCGGAGTGGATGGCGGATGAAGCCGGGTGTGAAACCTGGGAGATCACTACGTCCGAGAAAT
>CACYXZ010000106.1 GCA_902778525.1 Oscillospiraceae bacterium
TGGCCCGGCGGCCCATGATCGTGGTGGCCAACAAGACCGACATCCTCCAGGATCCGGAGAATCTCACCCGCCTGCGGGAATACACGGATTCTCTTGGTCTTCCCCTGTATGAGATGTCCGCCGCCATCCACAAGGGCACCAAGGAGCTGATGCGGGTGATTTACAACCGGCTGCAGGAGCTGCCTCCCATCACGGTCTATGAGACGGAGTACGTCAAACCTCTGGCAGAGGCGGGCAGCGCCGACGAGCTGCGGATCGAGCAGCAGGGCGACGTGTGGCTGGTGTCCTCAGGCTGGATGGAGCGGCTGCTGGCGGACATCAACTTTGACGACTATGAGTCCCGGATGTACTTTGACCGGCAGCTCCGCAAGAGCGGATTGTTTGAGCGGCTGGAGGAAATGGGCATCCAGAAGGGCGACACCGTCAGCATTTATGACATTGAATTCGACTATGAGCCGTAATTTTTGAAAAAGTGCTTGACAAACGCGAATAAGCGGGTATAATAAATCATGCCTTTTGAAGAGAGGCATGCATAAAGGGGATTAGTGTAACGGTAACACACCGGACTCTGACTCCGTTTTCGGGGGTTCGAATCCCTCATCCCCTGCCAAAAACGACGTGTCTCGGCACGTCGTTTTTTTTACAATTTGTTTGGGGGGTTATTCATGGATTACAGCAACAAGTCAACATTTTCCACAGCGTCCGGGAACTCATATCAGTACGTCGTTCTTCAGGTCACCCTGAAGGAGAAGTTCATCGGAACCGGTTCCGGGAATCTCTCCGAGCTGGAGGCCTGCATCAATGACCAGGCAAGAAAAGGCTACCGTCTTCATACCATCACCACCTCAAACGGAGGAAGCAAAGGACTGATGGGCGGCGACCGCATCCAGGCGACCATGGTGTTTGAAAAGATCGTTTAACGGATATTACATACGTCAGGCGCATCGGGAAACCGGTGCGCCTTTCATTTTCCTTCCGTTCTTCTGAATAAACCCGCCGTTGTTCCGGCATACTAACTCCACACCACAAAAAAGGAGCCGAAACTATGCTGACTGATACGGAATTGCTGGGATACATTCGGGAGACCACCCTCATGGGCCGGAGCGGCATCGACGCGGTGATGAAGCACTCCTTCTGCCAGCCGCTGACCGACGCCCTGCGGCAGCAGCGGGCGGAGTACGGGGAGATCTGCGACGCCGCCACAAAGATGATCACAGAACGGGGCCGCCAGCCCGAGCCCCTGTCCATGGGTGCGAAAATGGGCACCGCCATGAGCCGGGCCATGAACGCCTTCAACCCGCCCTCCACCTCGAAGATCGCGGAGATGATGATCTCCGGCAACACCAAGGGCGTGATCAAATCCATCCAGCACCACCGGCAGTATATGGGCCGGGACGAGCGGGTGACGGATCTCTCCAAAAAGCTGCTGGAGACGGAAAACCGGAACATCGAGCAGATGAAGCCGTTTTTGTGAGAAAGGCTCTTGACTTTCGCGCTTTCCCGTGATAGTATACAAAAAACAAAAAGCGACGATGGGGAGAAAGACAGCGCCCTTCGTGTCAGAGAGCCGGCGGTCGGTGCAAGCCGGTGACGAAGTCCTGTGCAATACTGGCCCCGGAGCTGTCCGCCTGAACGGTCTATTAGGGTGGAACGGATGACCCCGTTACAGGTCTAAGCCTTATCGGAGGCTGAGGGTCCTTTGGGACTGAACCGGGTGGTACCGCGTAGTTTTACGCCCCGGAACGCATCGCGTTCCGGGGCTTTCTTGTTCCCGGACGACGGAAATCTCATCACAGGAGGAACACATCATGAAACCAGGCTATCAGAAGTACATTCCCTATGAGCCCATCTCCCTGCCCGACCGCACCTGGCCGGATAAGCAGATCAAAGCCGCCCCCGTCTGGTGCAGTGTGGATCTGCGGGACGGGAACCAGGCGCTGATCAATCCCATGAACCTGCAGGAAAAGCTGGAGATGTTCCACACCCTGGTGGACATCGGCGTCAAGGAGATCGAAATCGGCTTCCCCTCCGCCTCCGAAACGGAATATGAGATCTGCCGGGAGCTGATCGAGGGAGGTCACATTCCCGACGACGTGACCATCCAGGTGCTGGTCCAGGCCCGGCCCCATCTGATCCAGAAGACCTTTGAGGCCATCCAGGGCGCGAAAAACGTAATCCTGCACTTCTACAACTCCACCTCCACCCTCCAGCGGAAGGTGGTCTTCAAGATGGACATGGACGGCATCACCAAGATTGCCACCGACGCGGCGGACCTGATCTACGAACTGAGCCAGCCGGTCATCGCCTCCGGCATGAACCTCCGGTACGAGTACTCCCCCGAGTCCTTCATGGGCACAGAGATGGACTTTGCCGTGGACATCTGCCAGGCAGTGCTGGAGCATCTCCACGCCACCCCGGAAAACAAGGTCATTCTGAACCTGCCCTCCACGGTGGAGAACATGATGCCCTGCTACTTTGCCGACTGCATCGAATACTTCATCCGGAAGCTGCCCTCCCGGGACTGTGCCGTCATTTCCCTCCATCCCCACAATGACCGGGGCGAGGGCGTGGCCACGGCGGAGCAGGGCCTGCTGGCCGGCGCCGAGCGCATGGAGGCCACTCTCTTCGGCAACGGCGAGCGCACCGGCAACGTGGACATGGTGACCCTGGCCATGAATATGTACACCCAGGGCGTGGACCCCGAGCTGGACTTCTCCAATATCAACAAGATCAAGGACGTCTATGAGCGCTGCACCCGCATGAAGATCGACCCCCGTCAGCCCTACGTGGGCCAGCTGGTGTTTACCGCCTTCTCCGGCAGCCATCAGGACGCCATCAACAAGGGTGTTCAGTACATGAAGGAGTCCGGCTCCGATATGTGGGAGGTGCCCTATCTGCCCATCGACCCCACCGACGTGGGACGGCAGTACGAGCCCATCATCCGCATCAACTCCCAGTCCGGCAAGGGCGGCGCCGCCTTCGTCATGGAGAACAACTTCGGCTACGCCCTGCCCAAGGCCATGCACCCCGAGTTCGGCGCCATCGTCCAGAAGGAGACCGACCGTCTGGGCACGGAGCTGCTCCCCAGCCAGATCTTCGAGCTGTTCGACAAGAACTATCTGGCGGTGGACAAGACCTACGGTCTGCTGCGCCATACCTTCACCGAGTCCGGGGTCCATGGCGAGGATCCCGTGGTGGGCTTCCAGGGCGCCCTGGGCTACAAGGGCCGGGAGATTGAGATTCAGGGCGTGGGCAACGGCCCCATCGACGCGTTCTTCAACGCCATCTCCGATCTTATCATCGGGCAGTTCACCTTTGTGGATTACTCCGAGCATGCCATCACCTCCGGCTCAGACTCTCAGGCGGTGTGCTACATCCACCTGAAGACCCCCGACGGCAAGGACGCCTTCGGCGTGGGCAAGAGCCACAACATCAACCGCGCCTCCCTCCGGGCGATCCTCTGCGCCATCAACCGGGCCATCATCGCCAAAGACGGCAAGGCCGATCACTGATCCCGATTTTCTGACCGCCGCCCTTCGGGGCGGCGGTTTTGTCCGTCTTCTCCCGGGCAGATCCGCAAGGACCCGCGTCCTTTGCCCTGCAATTCAGCGGGCGCGGGTAAGCCGAAAACGTAAATTCAGTTTACTTGCTTCCAATATTCGGTTTTTCTCCGTTTTTCATTCCTTTTTATTGTGCAAGTTGTACTATTGCAGCATGGCTTTCATAAGGTTTTTTTGCAATAATTTCAGTTACATTCCTTTTCCCGAGCCGTTATAATGAATTATAGGTAATTATATCCGCTGCCGGAAACCGGCATGCGGCATTTCTAATGTAAGGCGGTGATACAATGTCTCTGGATGCCATGAAACGGGTGGCCGACGCCGAGGCGGAAGCCCGGCAAACCCTTCAGGACGCCACAAACGAGGCCAAGCAGATGATTGCGGACGCTGAGTCCTCCGGCCGCGCTTTTCAGGAAAAACGTTCCCAGGAAGCCGACGCGGAGGTCAAACGCATGATGGCCGAAGCGGATGCCAAAGCGGCGGCCAACCAGGAGGAAATCATGCACCATGCGGAAAACCAGTGCGCTGTTCTGCGGGCCCACGCGGAGAGCAGGCTGGACGAGGCCTCCGCGTGCATCGTAGAAAGGATCGTGATGGGCTGAAATGGCAATCGTAAAAATGAAGCGACTGCATATGTTGGCTCTGGAATCCGATCGGGACCGGCTTTTTGACGCCCTGCAGCAGTTCGGCTGTCTGGAGGTGGCGGAGCAGTCCGACAAGCTCGCCGATCCGGAATGGAACGCCCTGGTCCACCGGGATGAGAGCGCGTTGGACAGCCGGAAGGAGCAGCTCGGTCTCGTGTCCGGAGCTCTTGCCACCCTGGATCAGTACGCGCCGGCCAAATCCGGCCTGCTCAGTCCCCTGCCCCAGGTGGAACAGGCCGCCCTCTATGACGACGGGGCACTGAAGCGGGCGCTGAACGCGGCATCGCAGATCCAGACCTGCAGTCAGGATCTGACCGGCACCTGCGATCAGATCCAGCGGGAAAACGGGATCCTCAGGACGCTGGAACCATGGCTCAGTCTGGACGTGCCCCTCAACACCCGCCCCGCCGGCGCGCTGTACACAGCCTTCGGCATGATCCCGGCAAGTCTGGATCTGGAGGCGGTCCGAAAGGATCTTTCCCTCCACGCAGATACATCAGAGCTCTATGAGGCCTCCACCGACACGGAGATGCACTACCTCTTTTTCCTGTGTCACAGGGATCAGTCGGAAGAGGCGCTGGACGTTCTGAAGTCCTACGGCTTCAGCAGCACCTCCTTCAAGGGAATCACCGGCACCGCCCGGGAGACCTACGATCTCCACGCCGGGCAGATTCAGGTGCTGGAGCAGAAAAAGCAGAGCCTGGAGGAGACGCTCCGGTCCTTCGGGACCCATCGTCCCGCTCTGCAGCTGGCCTTTGACCGGATCACCCAAGATATCCAGAAGGAGTCCTGCAAGGAACGGCTCCTGTCCACGGATCAGAGCTTCTTCCTGGACGGATGGGTCACGGCGCCGGACGCGGGCAAGCTCGAGGAGCTGCTCGGCGGCTTCGACTGCGCCTATGAGCTGACCGACCCCACCGAGGAGGAGATCCCCGACGTGCCGGTCAAGCTGAAGAACAATTTCCTTACCCGCTGTATGAACGTGGTCACGGAGATGTACTCTCTGCCCGCCTATGACGGACTGGATCCCAACCCGCTGATGGCGCCGTTTTTCATCGTGTTCTTCGGCATGATGATGGCGGACATGGGCTACGGCATTCTGATGATCGCCGCGGCGCTGGTGGTGCTGAAAAAGACGAGGCCCCGGGAGGGAACCAGGAACTTCATGGAGCTGGTCCTCTGGTGCGGCATCTCCACCTTTATTTGGGGCGCTATGACCGGCGGTTTCCTGGGTGACTTCATCCCCCAGATCGCCAAGATCATCAACCCCAATACGACGCTGACCGCTCTGCCCCATCTGTTTACGCCGCTGGACGATACCGTGGCGATTCTGCTGGGCTCGCTGGTCCTGGGCGTGATCCAGGTGGTCACCGGCATGGCCATCTCCGTGGTGAAGAAGACCATGGACGGACAGTTCTGGGACGCCTTCTGGGACGAGATCACCTGGTGGGTGATCCTGGCGGGCATCGCCCTCGCCGTGCTGGGCGTGGGTTCGGTGGCCGGGTTCCCGGTGGTGCTGATCGTGGGCTGCGTCATGCTGCTCTACGGCGCCACCCGCAACGCCAGGGGCTTCGGCAAGGTCACGGCCCTGATCGGCACCGTTTACAACGGCGTCACCGGATATTTCTCGGACATCCTCAGCTATCTGCGGCTGATGGCCCTGATGCTCTCCGGCAGCGTCATCGCTCAGGTCTTCAACACCCTGGGCTCCGTATTCGGCAACGTGGTGGTATTCATCATCATCTCTCTCATCGGCAACGCCCTGAATCTGGCGCTGAACCTGCTGGGCTGCTATGTGCACGACCTGCGGCTCCAGTGTCTGGAGTATTTCGGACGTTTTTATAAAGAGGGCGGAAAGCCCTATCAGCCCCTGAGCATTCAGACAAAATACAATGATATTATCAAGGAGGAACAATAATCATGGCAGCATTCTTTGAAGCATTCGGAGGCATTGGCCTCGCATTCCTGGGCGCGGCACTGGCGGTTGGCCTGTGCTGCATCGGCTCCGCCAAGGGCACGGGCCTTGTGGGTGAAGCCGCCACCGGCGTCATCTCCGTGGCACCCGAGCAGTTCTCCAAGTGCCTGATCCTTCAGGTGCTCCCCGGCACCCAGGGCCTTTACGGCATGGTGGCCTGGTTCTTCGTCCTGTTCGTCATGGGCGTCTTCGGCGGAAGCGGCATGCAGACGCTGTCTGTGGCCCAGGGCCTGACCGTGTTTGTCTCCTGCCTGCCCATCGCCTTCGGCGGTCTGCTCTCCGCCATCGCGCAGGGCCGTGTGGCCGCTGCCTCCATCAATATTGTGGCAAAGCGCCCCAATGAGTCCACCAAGGGCATCATCCTCTGCGGCATCGTGGAGTTCTATGCGATTCTGTCCCTGCTGGCCACCATCCTGCTGCTGATGAACGCCCTGTAATCGGGGAGGATCAGCTATGAATGGTATTGAAAAACTGACCGAGCGGATCGCGGCGGACACCGACCGGGAGCGCCAGTCCATTCTTTCCGGCGGCAAGGCGCAGGCTGCGGAGATCCGGGCCGGCTACGAAGCGCTGGCGGAATCGGAATACGCCGAAAGCGTTGCCAAGGGCAAGCAGGACGCGGCCGAGCGGATCGAGCGGATGGGCAACGTGGCACAACTGGAGGCCCGGAAGCTGCGGCCTTCC
>CACYXZ010000107.1 GCA_902778525.1 Oscillospiraceae bacterium
CTGGTGGGAAACAATCCCGCCTCTCAGGTCTATGTTCGCAATAAGGAAAAAGACTGCAAGGAATGCGGGATCTACAGCGCCATGTATACGCTCCCGGAGGAGACAACGGAAGCCCAACTGCTGGAACTGCTTGACGTTTTGAACCACGACAGCAAGATCCACGGCGTCCTGGTTCAGCTCCCGGTTCCGAAACAGATCGATCCGCAGAGAGTGATTGAAGCCATTGATCCGATCAAAGATGTGGATTGCTTCCATCCCATGAACGTGGGTTATCTGACCCAGGGAATGCCCCGATTCGCACCCTGTACTCCCGCCGGGATCGTCAGGCTGATGGAGCATTACGGCATCGACCCGGCCGGAAAACACTGTGTGGTCATCGGACGGAGCAACATCGTCGGAAAGCCGATGAGCCTTCTGCTGCTTCAAAAGAACGGAACCGTGACAATCTGCCATTCCGGAACTGCAGACCTGAAGGCCCAGACGCTGCAGGCTGACATTCTGGTGTCTGCGGTGGGAAAGACCGGATTTGTCACAGCGGACATGGTTAAAGAGGGCGCTGTAGTCATCGACGTAGCCATGAACCGCAATGAACAGGGAAAGCTCTGCGGCGACGTTGATTTCGCAGCTGTGGCGGAAAAGGCTTCGGCCATTACGCCTGTTCCGGGCGGAGTCGGACCCATGACCCGGGTGATGCTGCTGGAAAACACACTGACGGCATGCCGCCTGCAATGTAATCTGGATTGAAATCGAGAGCCTCGCCGAAAGGCGAGGCTCTTTTAAAAGTATTTTTTACGCTTGCACGGAACCTTGATTTTTCCCAGATCCGCTTCGATCAAAATGATGTCGCTTCCGATCCTGCGAATACAGTTCCAGGGGATCACATAATCATCCTCGTACCCCAGCAAACCAAACAGCCGGGGTTTTCCCGGAACGATGAGCGCAATGATGTCTCCGCCGGTGGTTTCCAGTTCTGCGTCGCTGACAAATCCGACGCGGCAGCCATCACAAATATTGATGACCTCCCTGCATTTGAGCTCCGATAACCGTACCATCATATAGATCCCTCCCGTCATTGACACTATATGCATCAGGGGGTCATTATTGAACAGCAATTGCCTTTCGAATCTGGGAGATCGCGCTTTTTTCCAGTCGGGATACCTGGGCCTGACTGATCCCGACCTGGTCTGCAACCTCCATCTGTGTCCGGCCGTCATAAAACCGAAGGGCCAGGATACGTCTTTCCCGTTCATCCAGATTCTTGATGGCCTCCCGGAGTGCAATGTGTTCGATCCACATTTCGTCCGTGTTTTTTGTGTCTTTGACCTGATCCATGACGGTTAAAGGGTCGCCGCCGTCAGAATAGATCGGGTCATGGAGACTGACCGGCGAGGCGATGGCGTCCATGGCGGCGTTCACTTCATTTACAGACAGGTCCAGGGAAGCTGCGATTTCCTCCATGGCCGGTTCCTTCTGACGTTCCCGCAGGATGGCCTCCCGTGCCTGGAGAACGCGGTAAGCGGTGTCCCGCAGGCTGCGGCTGACACGGATCGGTGCGTTGTCCCGAAGAAAACGACGGATCTCGCCGCTGATCATCGGCACGCCGTAGGTGGAAAACTTCACCATCAGGTCCGGGTTAAAATTCTGGATGGCCTTGATCAGCCCGATGCAGCCGACCTGAAACAGATCGTCCGGGTTTTCGCCGCTGCGGTCGAATCGCTGGATCACACTGAGAACAAGCCGCAGATTTCCCTCTACCATCTGCTGCATCGCCTTCCGATCTCCATTTTTGTAACGGGTCATAAGTTCCATCATCTCGTCGTTTTTCAGGACCTTCAGCTGCGACGTGTTGACGCCGCACAGTTCCACCTTCCCAAGCATTTGTTCAACCTCCCGGATGTTTTTCCTGGCTTGAACATTTTTCCCGGTTCGGTGTTTTTCATACTGACGAAGGGGAGAAGGTTTTCAGGGAATTTGGTAGTTCAGAGAATAAAAAAGCCGCCTGGATCTGCAGTCAGATTGTCGGACCGCACGGCGTCCGGGGTTCAACTGTTCCGAAAGCTTCTCCATTGATTGTTTTGGTTATTTTTCTAACATGAGATCAAGTCATGCACGGCAGAATGAAATATGTCTGGATATCTGATTTCTGTTGTGGTATCATGCATATAGCTTTTCAGATCAGAATGCGGGGGATGTACAGTGCAAACGCTTGAGGCCAAACTGATCCTTGCGCCTATGGCGGGCGTAACGGACTGGGCCTATCGAACGATCGCCGCCGCCTATGGTGCGGATATCACTGTAACGGAAATGGTATCCTCCAGGGCGCTTTGCTACGGAGACAAAAAGACCCTGCAGCTGCTGCGGAAAAACGAAGGCAGTGTTTGCGGAGTCCAGATCTTCGGTAACGACCCGGACATGATGGCCCGCGGTGCCCGGATCGCTCTGGAAAAGAGCGGCTGTGATTTTATCGATATCAATATGGGATGCCCGATGCCCAAGATTGCCAATTCCGGAGACGGATCCGGTTTGATGCGTACACCGGAGCTGGCAGCGGATATTGCAGAAGCAGTGGTGAATGCGGTACCTGTTCCGGTCACAGTCAAGATGCGGAAGGGATGGGACAAGAGCCATGTGAACTGCGTGGAGCTTGCGGTCATGCTGGAAAAAGCGGGCGTGTCCGCCATCGCCGTTCACGGAAGAACAAAGGTGCAGATGTACACAGGAAGAGCGGACTGGGACGCGATCCGGGAGGTCAAGCAGGCGGTTTCGATTCCGGTGGCGGCAAACGGCGACGTGGCTGCGGCGGAAGACGCGGTACATATCCTGCGGTATACCGGGGCGGATCATGTGATGATCGGCCGGGCGGCATTTGGGGATCCGTTCCTGTTTACCCGGGCAAGAGCGGCGCTGAACGGAGAACCCGTTCCGGAGACGCTGCCGCTGGATCACAGGTTTGATGTGGCGGTCCGTCAGATTGAACTGGCCGCCTCTGACAAGGGCGAGCATATTGCGTGCCTGGAAGCCAGAAAGCACTTGTGCTGGTATCTCCATGGTGTACCCCACGCCGGATCCTTCAAGCGGGAGATCGCCCAGGTTTCCTCGATGGAGGAGATATACCGGATTGCAAAAGAAGTCAAGCAGAATCTGAGGTGAGACGATGGATGAAATGCAGCGGATCAGGCAGGCGGCAAAAGGGGATAAGCATGCGTTTGCCGAGCTGATCTCGGAGCATCTTCCTGCTGTTTACCGCGGGATCCTGTCCGTGGATGGAGATCCGGATCTTGCCTTTGACCATACACGGGAAGTATTCCTGAGAGCATGGCACGGGATTTCCCTGTTTCCCTGTGACGAGTCCTTTTCCCAATGGCTGACGGAGCTCTCCTCAGACGTGACAGATCATGCAGTGAAGCTGAACGGACAGGATATGGATTCTCATGAGCCGCCGTCCCGGCTGAAAGAGGCCATCCTTACCCGGATCGAACGGGAGGACGGACCGGCCGCCTGGAGGGAGAGCTTTCGGAGATTCCGGTTCACACTGATCGCCCTGCTGCTGGCGGGCATCCTGCTGCTGATGTCCCGGTTCGGAGGATGCGGGGAAGGAAACAAACCATCGAAGCAACCGCAGAGTACCCCGAGCGTCTCGCAGGTGCATCAGGTGGATGCGGCGCTGAAGCCCGGAAACTGAAAAACGGAGGCATATGCCTCCGTTTTCTTTATAAATATGTAACCTGCGGCGGATTTCGCGGCGCGGTCCGCGGGTATGAAACATCCGGGTATCCGAGCACCAGACAACGTACCAGCCGTTCCGCTTCTCCAATTCCGAGCAGGTTTCTGATTTTGGGGGACATGGCCGCGCAGGCGGTAAAGTAGCCGCTGTAGAGACATCCCAGATCCAGGGAAGCTGCCATCAATTCCGTATAGGCGGCAGCCGCAGCCGCGTCGCATACGGAATCCTCTGGAGAAACAAAGATGAGAAGCTGCGGCGCGTGGAAAAACAGCGGATCAAAATCCGGGTCAGTCCTGCGCTGCTCCCGCCAGCGGATGAAGTTTTCCGCCCGTCGGATTTCAGACGGATCGGTCGCTGTCTCGCTCTGCTTCTGCCCAATCCGGCCCAGCGTATCCAGAGCCAGATCCAGTAGCTCCGGGATCCTCTCCCGCACGGTGATATAACGGGTAGCCTGAAGGTTTTTTGCGGTGGGACATGCCCGGGCTGCCTGGAGAAGTGAATTCAGGGTTTCATCAGGCAGAGACGTTGCTTTAAAATGCCTGCAGGAGCGTCTGGAACGCATCAAGCCCAGCATTTTTTCCGGGGGGACGTCCTTCTCGCTGGGAATAATGTCATCCGCCGGAAGACCGTCATAGGAGACGGCGGAAACGGGACAGATCGCAACACAGTGTCCGCAGCCGATGCAGGCGGCGGGGTTCGAAAGCTCCGCTTTTTCCATTACGGTAATTGCGCCGGGAAAACAATCGCAGGCGCAGCGGCCGCAGCCGATACAGGTTTCCTTGTTAATCCGGATCATGGTTACCTCCCGAGTTAATTTGAAAAGGATACGCCGCCGGTGCGGCGTATCCTTTATGATCAGTTTTCATCTTCGTCAGGTTCAGTCGCTTCAACGACAGGGCCTTCGGCGGCGATTTCTTCATCAAAAACAGATGCTTCCTCAGCTTCCGGAAGCTCTTCCGGCTTTTTCAGGAACGCCATGAATTCGTCGCCTGTGATGGTTTCCTTCGTCAGCAGGAACAGCGCGATTTCATCCAGAGTCTCCCGATTTTCCCGCAGCATCTGCTTGGCCGCCTCGTAGCATTTCTGAAGCAGATCCCGGACTTCTTCGTCGGCAGCGGCAGCAGTGGATTCAGCGCAGTTCATAGCGTTCTGACCGCCGAGATACTGGCTCTGCGCCGTGACCAGCGCCATGAGTCCGAATCTGTCGCTCATGCCGAACTGCATGATCATACGGCGTGCAAGATCGGTCGCTTTTTCAATATCGTTAGCCGCACCGGTGGTCTGCACGCCGAACACGACTTCTTCTGCCGCGCGTCCAGCAAGCAGGGTCTTGAGTTCGGAAATCAGCTCTTCCTTCGAGTTGAGGAATTTTTCCTCCTCTTCCATCTGCAGGGTATAGCCGAGGGCGCCGGAGGTGTGGGGAACGATGGTGATCTTCTGAACCGGGGCGGTGTGTTTCTGCAGGGCAGCCACCAGAGCGTGTCCTACTTCATGATAGGATACGATCCGCTTTTCCGTATCGGTAAGAACGGTGCCTTTCTTTTCTGTTCCGGCGATCACCACTTCAAAGGAAACAAGCAGATCCTCCTGGTTGACCGCCTGACGGCCCATGCGAACCGCACGGAGGGCAGCCTCGTTGACCAGATTCGCCAGATCCGCGCCGACTGCGCCCGCAGTGACCTGCGCGATCCGGTTGAGGTCGACATCTTCCGTCAGCTTGATGTTTTTGGTGTGGACTTTCAGCGTCTGCAGCCGTCCGGCCAGATTCGGTTTGTCGACAATGATGCGCCGGTCAAACCGACCGGCACGAAGCAGTGCCTTGTCCAGAATCTCCGGCCGGTTGGTGGCGGCCAGGATCACGACACCCTTGGAGGAGTCAAAACCGTCGATCTCCGAAAGGAGCTGGTTAAGCGTCTGTTCGCGTTCGTCATTGCTGCCGAGCCGGTTGTCGCGGCTCTTGCCGATCGCGTCGATCTCGTCGATGAAGATGATGGCGGGAGCCTGTTTGGCGGCCTGCTGGAACAGATCACGGACACGGCTGGCGCCGACGCCCACAAACATTTCCACAAAGTCGGAACCGGAGATAAAGAAGAAGGGGACACCCGCTTCTCCGGCAACCGCTTTTGCCAGAAGGGTTTTACCGGTGCCTGGAGATCCCACCAGAAGCGCTCCCTTGGGGATCGTTGCGCCGATAGCGGCATACTTCTGCGGGTTGTGGAGGAAATCGATGATCTCCTGCAGGGATTCCTTGGCCTCGTCCTGACCGGCCACATCCGCAAATGTGACCCCGGTCTCTTTTTCCATAAATACCTTGGCTTTGCTCTGGCCGATGGACATTCCGCCGCCCATTTTGCCGCCGATGTTCCGCATCAGGAAACTGAACAGCAGATAAATGGCGGCGAAGGGGATCACATAGGAAAGAAGGATCTGGAAGAGGGGAGACATCTCGTTCTGGATCTCGTGATAAAACTCCACTCCGTGGGCCGAAAGATTGGAAATCAGTTCGGTATCTCCCACCAGACCGGTAAACAGGATCTTCTGCTCCGTTTCCGGCAGATCCTGCTGCTCCTTGGTCTGAATCAGAATGCGGTCAGACTGAATCTCCACCTCCGCAATCTCATCATTTTCAAGCATCTGTTGGAATTCATTGTATTTGATCTCCTCCATTCTGGAGGAAGCATAGCTGCTGTAGAGGAAGTTGATCAGCAGGACAAATACCACAGCCAGCACCGCTATGGGAAGTATCGTGTTGAGCTTCGGGCGGTTTTGGCTGTCCTTGTTGTTTCCGGAAGAACGTTTTGGGTCCCGGTTGTTTGGTTCACTCACAAAAAAGCCTCCTTTGAGACAGATCAGAATGCGATATGCAAATTCTGCAGATAAAAATATAGCATACAATTCCACTGAAAACAACAAAATACCGCTGTAATTAGGTAAACTTTCTGTGAATTTGCAGTGCAGCCGCGGAAAGAAACCCGTGCTTTCATAAGTCTGTAGGTTTGTCAATGATGTGTTACACATAAGGAAAAGCAAATAAGACCTGTTTAGGAGATTGCCAATTAAGCGGACGCATGGGAAACTGATTATAC
>CACYXZ010000108.1 GCA_902778525.1 Oscillospiraceae bacterium
ATTTCTGGGCTTATCCACGTCCAGTCCCCGGGCCACGCTGGTGTAGTAGCCAAGCAGCTGCAGGGGAATCACGGACAGGGAGCCGATGAAGTGCTCATCCACCTTCGGGATATACACGGTGAAATCGCAGCTGTCCTCGACGGAATAGTGTCCGTAGGAGGTCAGGCCCATCAGGAAGGCGCCCCGGGCCTTGCATTCGACCATATTGCTCACGGTCTTTTCGCACAGATTGCTCTGGGTCAGCACGCCGATGACCAGCGTGCCGTCCTCGATCAGGCTGATGGTGCCGTGCTTGAGCTCGCCGGCGGCGTAGGCCTCGGAGTGGATGTAGGAGATCTCCTTCATCTTCAGGCTGCCCTCCAGAGAGATGGCGTAGTCGATGCCGCGGCCGATGAAGAAGATGTCGTGGGCGTTGGCAAACTTGGCAGCGAACCACTGCAGCCGCTCCTTGTCCTCCAGGACCCGTTCGATCTTCTCCGGGATGGTCAAAAGTTCTTCGATCAGCCGATGGTATTCCGCCTCGTCGATGTGTCCCCGGACCCGGCCGAACTGGACCGCCAGCGTATAGGCGGCCGCCAGCTGGGCGCTGTACGCCTTGGTGGTGGCCACGGCGATCTCCGGACCGGCCAGGGTGTAGAATACGTTGTCCGCCTCCCGGGCGATGGAGGAACCCACCACGTTGACGATGCCGAGCGTCTTGAGGCCCCGGGCCTTGGCCTCCCGCAGCGCAGCCAGAGAGTCCGCCGTTTCGCCGGACTGGGAGATGATCACCACCAGGCCGTTGGGATCCAGCAGGGGATTGCGGTAGCGGAATTCGGAGGCCAGCTCCACCCGGACCGGGATCTTGGCCAGATCCTCAAAGACGTACTGGGCTGCCATGCCCACATGCCATGCCGACCCGCAGGCGACGATGTAGAGGTTGGAGATCCCCCGGATCGTCTCTTCGGTCAGGCCCACGTCGCTGAGATCGATGGCCCCGTCCCGGATGACGCTGTTGAGAGTGTTGAGCACGGCGGTGGGCTGCTCGTGGATCTCTTTCATCATGAAATGCTCGTAGCCGCCCTTTTCCGCGGCCTCCGCGTCCCATGTGATTTCCACGGCTTCCTTCTGCACCACATCCCCGTCCAGATTGTAGAAGGTGGCCTCGCCGGGGGTCAGCCGGGCCATTTCCAGATTGTCGATGTAGTAAACAGACCGGGTGTATTTGAGGATCGCGGGCACGTCGGAGGCCACATAGCTCTCGCCGTCCTTGATGCCGATGATCATGGGGCTGTCCTTCCGGGCGGCGTAGATCTCGCCGGGGAAGTCTTTGAACAACAGCGCCAGCGCATAGGATCCGCGGATCCGCACCATGGCCTTGGCGATGGCGTCGATGGGGCCGACGTTGTATTTCTTGTAGTAGTAGTCGACCAGCTTCACCGCAACCTCAGTGTCGGTCTGGCTGTAGAAGGTGTAGCCGTGCCGGATCAGCTTGGCCTTGAGCTCCTGATAGTTCTCGATGATGCCGTTGTGGACGCCCACCACGTCGGACTCATCCTTGGTGATCCCGTTGTCGCTGATGTTACCGCTGACATGGGGATGGGCGTTGAGCTCACTGGGTTCGCCGTGGGTGGCCCAGCGGGTGTGACCGATTCCGGTGGTGCCGCGGACGGCGTGGCCCGCATCGGTCTTTTCCGAGAGCAGCTTCAGCCGGCCCTTGGACTTGACCACCCGGACCGGACGGTCGCCGTCCCGGACAGCGATGCCTGCCGAGTCGTATCCACGATATTCCAGTTTGGAAAGGCCGTCGAGCAAAATGGGAGCGGCCTGATGCTTGCCGGTAAATCCTACGATTCCGCACATAATTGAAAGACTCCTTCACGAAAATCAGCAGTATTGAGATGCCTCCGGAGAGGCTGAATGTGTTATTTGCGTATGGTTATCATACTATAAGACAGGCCCAATAGTCAACCTTCGAGCGGGCCATCCTTACAAAAAGTTTACATAATGCAAGGCGGATGCGATTTCACGCATCCGCCTGTGAACGTGTTTTACAGTCTCAGCTTGACCCGGAGGATCCGGCGGAGGGAAGCGTCGATCCGCTCCTCCGGCAGCGTGCCGTCCGAAACGGCCTCCAGCACCGCGTCATACGCGGCTGAGAAGCTGCTTGGCATCAGGAGCAGGTCCACCCCGGCCTCCAGCGCCATGACAGCCGCCTCGCCGGAGGTGTAGTTGTCGGCAATTGCGCCCATGTTCAGCGCGTCGGTGATCACCAGACCGTCAAAGCCCATCTCCTCCCGGAGAAGCTCCGTGATCACCCTGCGGGAAAGGCTGGCGGGGCGCTCGCTGTCGGTCACCTCCGGCAGGGAAATGTGTCCTGCCATGATCATGGAGATGCCGTTTCCGATCCCGTCCGCGAAGGGGATCAGCTCCCGCCCGCGCAGGGTCTCCAGATCCGCGTCGCTCTCGGCGAAGCCCAGATGGGAATCCTCGGCGGTGTTTCCGTGTCCGGGGAAATGCTTGTAGGAGGCCAGCACGCCGTGGGCCTCCAGCCCCTGCGTAAACGCGGCGGTCATGGCAGCGACGGTTTCCGGATCGGAGCTGAAGGCGCGGTATTTGACGACCCCGTTTTCCGGGTTGCTCAGCACGTCCGCCACCGGAGCGAAGTCCACGTTGAAGCCCAGGTCGGAGAGGTATTTGCCCATCTCGTCCCCGATCTGCCTTGCCTCTTCGGGGTCGCCGGTCTCGCCCACGTCGGACATGTCCGGGTATTCCCGGGTGTCAAACCGGCCGGATCCGCTGATCCGGGCCACGGTGCCGCCCTCTTCATCCACGCAGAGGAAGGGGACAAGTCCGATGCGGTCGAGGCTGATCTCCCGCATATCCGAAAGCATCTCCCGGGTCTGGGCAGCGTTTTCCAGATTGTCGCCCATGTAGACGAGGCCGCCCACCGGGATCTCCGCAAAGGATTCCCGGGTCAGATCGCCGGAAGCGGTCACCGTGCCGTCGAATCCGGTCAGCGCCTCCGGCGTCACCACGAAGAGCTGCGCCACCTTCTCCTCCAACGTCATGCCGGAGAGCAGCGCGTCGATCTCCGCCTCGTCCGGGGTCTCCTGCGGGGCGGCGGACGGCTCCTCCGGTTCCGCCGCGGAACCGGGGACAGGCTCCGATTCGACCGCAGATTCCGGGACGGGCTCCGGCTCAGGTTCCAGAGCGGGAGCGGGCGCGGAAGTTTCAGACGGTTCCGGGGACGCAGGCAGCGCCGCGGCGCCCCAGGTCTCCGCGGGAGTGGTTTCCTCCGCCGGCGGAGCGGCTTCCGATACTTCCGGCAGGAAGGGGAGTCCGCATCCCGAGCACAGGAGGCCGATGATCAGAATCAGTGAAATTAAGAAAGGTGTTTTCGTACGCATCCGGTCAGTCCTCATATTCGCAGATATAGCCGGTGTTGCCCAGGAAGTAGCTCAGGCCGGTGTCGTTGATCACGTCGTCCCGCTGGTCGTTCCAGGACCAGTAGTCCTGCACATACCAGAGCATCAGGTAGAACTCCGGGGTGCCGTCCTTGTCGTTGCGGGAGGGCTCTCCCGGGAACCAGGCGGTGTAGTCGAAGGGTTCGCCGGTGGTCCAGTGCCCGAAGGCCTGATTGTCCCGGACGGAGGTGTAGCCGCCGATCCACAGGTATTTGAGACCGGACTGGGTGGCCATTTCCGTCAGCAGGTCCATCTCCTCCTGCGAGGTGATGGTCGCCAGATGTCCGCCATTGGCGATACAGATGTTGTTCGCCTCCGACCAGCTGATGTCTGCGGCGATGATCTCATACCGGGAGGAGTGGGGCTTGACCGTCAGGGGAACGGCGGGCTGGAAATCGGTGTGCTCCGCGCAGGCGCCGGTATCGGCGTCCTCCAGCACGCAGGAGATGGTCCGGAGGGCATAGGGGTCGGCGCCCTCGTCGGAGACATATTCGATGCAGTACATGTTTTTCTGATCCTTGTAGATCTCCTGCAGCACCTCGTCCATGCCGCCGATGCTCTGGATATCCCAGTAGTGGCCGCCTGTCTCCTCTGCCATCTGGGAGAGGATGGAGGAATCCGCGCCGCCGGTGCCGATCAGATACAGGGGGATCCCCTTTTCCAGGGCGAGCTGGATGACCTCCGGATAGGTGTGGGTGCTTTCGTTGTCGTTGCCGTCGGTGAAGGCAATGACGCAGTTGGGGCCGATCCGGCTCGCGGCGTTGTTGATGCCGGTGACCAGGGCGTCATAGAGGGCCGTCATTCCGTAGGGCGTCATGTTGGCGATGCCGTTGAGCAGATTGTCCATGTCGGAGGTGTCCGAGCACATATACATGATGTAGCTGTCAAAGGAGATGATCTCCGCGTGGTCGCCGGAGCCGTAGTCCATGCTGCGGATAAAGGTCTGGAGGATCTGCTGCATCTGGGCCATGTCGCCGCTCATGCTGTCGGACTTGTCCACGAGGATGTCAAAGCCGATCCCCTCGTTGCCCTCCAGCCGCTCCACGCTGCGGATCGTCCGTTCGATCTCCTCGCCGCCCGCGATGGCTTCGGTGATGCCGGCGGTGGGCGAGGTCAGAAGGATGGGTTCTCCCGCCGTGTCCGTATAGTTCACATAGAGCTTGACGTTGGGGTAATCCGACATGTCAGAGGCCACAATGGACAGGGAGCCCTGCCTTGTGAGATTGTTGTTGAGATGGCTCAGCAGGGACTGGAAATCCGTCCCCAGAGGCTCAGGCGAAGGGGAGGGAGACGGAACAGGGGAGGGCTGCGCCTCCGCAGCCGCCGCAGGGGCTTCAATGGTAGACGCCGCAGCGGGAGCAGAGGATTCACTTGCGGTCTCCCCGGCGGAATCTTCATCCGTCCGGGGACGGCTGTGGGTCTGGGCAGTATCCTCCTCCCGGTCCTCCAGAACGGCGGAAGTGCTGGTATCGGAATCCAGACGAGCAGAGAACAGGAAAATGGAGAGCGCTGCGATCAGGAGCACCGCTGCAACAGCACCCAGGATGATAAACGGGGCCTTGCTGCGTTTCGGCTTTTGCGCCGGAACCGGGGCAGGGCGCTCCGGCTGCCGGACCGAAGGCGCGGCTTCGGTCTTTGGATTCCGGGCGGCCTGCTGCGCCGCTTTCTCCACCAGCGCGTCCGGAAGCTTTTTCCCGCAGGTCGTGCAGAATTTTACGTGGTCAGGCAATTTGCTGCCGCAGCTTGGACAAAACATAACCTCTTCCTCCTGAAGTATGATTGTTGCTTTTATTATAAAATAGTTGGCAGAAAAGTCAACAAATCTCAGCGAAACCTGCCCTCTGCGGACAAAAACGCCGCCGGAGGCTCCCGACGGCGTACAGGTCTGGGTTATGGGCGGATCCCCTCCGTCAGATCCCGGATCACCTCTCCGGCGATCATCAGTCCGGCGCACCCGGGGACGAAAGCATTGGAGCTGGGCGTCTGCCGTCGGCCGGTGGGTTCCTCCGGGTCCTCCTCCAGCGGGACAAGGGCCTCCTCCGTGGAGTACAGGCACTTGAGACTGCGGATCCCCCGCTTCCGGCACTCCTTCCGCATAATCCGGGCCAGGGGGCAGACGGAGGTCTGATAGATATCCGCGATCCGGAAAGCGAAGGGGTCGAGCTTGTTGCCGGTTCCCATGGCGCTGATGATCGGAACACCGGCAAGGCCGGCGTTCTGAGCCAGCGCGAGCTTGGCGGTGACGGTATCTACCGCGTCCACAATGTAGTCGTATTCCGTCAGATCGAAATCATTCGCATTTTCCGGCAGGTAGAACACGGGGTGCGTCCTGAGTATCAGATCCGGGTTGATGTCCATCAGACGCTGCCGGGCGGCATCCACCTTCTGCATGCCCAGCGTGCTGTGAAGCGCGAAGATCTGCCGGTTCAGGTTTGTGAGACTGACGGTGTCGTGGTCGATGAGGTCGATGGCGCCGATCCCGGACCGGACCAGCGCTTCGGCGGCATAGCCGCCAACGCCGCCGATCCCGAACACGGCGACTCTGCAAGATCCAAGACGCTCCATGGCCTCGGGGCCGAGCATCCGCTGTGTTCTGGAAAACTGATTAGGCATGATCCTGCACCTTCCTGTTGAAATGAGCTCTCTGTCAGAGTATCGGAAGTTTTGTGTTTTGTCAATGAAAAAAAACGGCGGTACGCTTGACGGAGCGTCCGCAGGATGCTACCATCATGACAGCGGAAAAGGAGAGAAGAACATGGCGAACATTGTGGAAATCTCAGATCTCAGCCGGCCGGAGCTGGATGTATACACCCGGCTGACGGAGGCGCAGCTCCGATCCCGCCGGGATCCATCCCGGGCGATGCTGATCGCGGAGAGCACGAAGGTGATCGGGCATGCCCTCGATGCAGGACTCCAGCCCGTGTCCCTGCTCATGGAGCGGCGGCACATCCACGGGGATGCGGAGGAACTGATCCGCCGCTGCGGGGATGTGCCGGTGTACACGGGAGACCGGGAACTGCTGGCGTCCCTGACGGGGTACGCGCTGACCAGAGGAATCCTGTGCACCATGAAGCGCCCTGCGATTCCTTCTCCGGAGGAGGTGTGCCGGAATGCCCGCCGGGTGGCGGTGCTGGAGGGCATCGTGGATCCCACCAACGTGGGGGCCATCTTCCGGAGTGCCGCCGCCCTGGGGATGGATGCGGTCCTCGTCACGCCCACCTGCTGCGATCCCTTTCACCGCCGGGCGGTGCGGGTCAGCATGGGCACCGTGTTTCAGGTGCC
>CACYXZ010000109.1 GCA_902778525.1 Oscillospiraceae bacterium
GACTACATCCCGCTGGAGGAGCGGTGCAAGGAGGGATTCTGCCATGTATAAGCTGGGAATCGACGTGGGCGGCACCAACACGGATGCGGTGCTGATCGACGAGAACCTCAACGTCATTGCGGATATCAAGTATCCGACCTCCGGCGATATCTACGATGGCATCCTCGGGGCCCTTCGGGCTGTGCTGGAGAGTTCCGGTGTGGACCGGTCTCAGATCGGGCAGGCCATGCTGGGAACCACCCAATGCACCAACGCGATTGTGGAACGGAAAAACCTTGCGAAGATCGGCATTCTCCGGATCGGCGCGCCGGCCACCTGCGGCGTTCCGCCCATGGTGGACTGGGCCGAGGATATCAGCCAGATCGCTGTCGGGAAAACCATTATCCGGGGCGGCTATGAGTATGACGGCAAAGAAATCGCCGCCTTTGACGAGGACGCCGCCAGGGCCTTCTTCCTGGAGATGAAGGAACAGGGCATCCAGTCCATTGCCATCTCCTGCGCCTTTTCCACGGTACGGAGCGACCATGAACTTCGGGCCGCAAAGCTCTGCCGGGAGGTCATGGGAGACGGTGTCCATGTGTCCATTTCCAGTGAAATCGGCTCCATGGGGCTCATTGAGCGGGAGAATGCCACGATTCTGAACGCGGCCCTCTGGCAGGTGGCCCGGCGGTTTACCGACGGATTTGCCAAGAGCCTTCACGACGAAGGCATCACAAATGCCGACATCTATCTCTCCCAGAACGACGGCACCCTGATGACCATGGAGTATGCCCGCCGGTATCCGATCCTGACCGTGGCCTGCGGTCCCACAAACTCCATCCGGGGCGCAAGCTATCTGAGCAACCTGAAAAATGCCATCGTCATCGACGTGGGCGGCACGACCACAGACCTGGGGGTCATCCAGAACGGCTTCCCCCGGGAGTCCAGTGTGGCTGTGACCATTGGCGGCGTCCGCACGAACTTCCGTATGCCGGATGTGATCTCCATCGGCCTTGGCGGCGGCTCTATCGTCCGGGAAAAGGAAGACGGAACCGTCACGGTGGGTCCGGACAGCGTGGGCTACGAGATTACGAAAAAGGCCATGGTATTCGGCGGAGACGTGATGACCGCAACAGATATTGCGGTGCGCCTCGGCATGGTGGAGCTTGGGGATCCAGCCCTTGTTCGGGAAATTCCTCTGGAGCTTGCCAACAAGGCCATGGCTGCGATCCGGGATCTGATCGAGGACTCCATTGACGCCATGAAGGTTTCCAATGGCGATATTGATGTGATCCTGGTGGGCGGCGGCTCCATCATTCTTCCCGAAAAGCTGGCAGGTGCGGCCACCGTATTGAAGCCGGAGCACTTCGGCTGTGCCAATGCAATCGGTTCGGCCATTTCAAAAGTCAGCGGAACCTATGAAAAGCTGATCAACTACGATGAGCTTCCCCGGGAGCAGGCGTTGGAGCAGGCGAAACAGGAGGCCATTGACATGGCTGTGGAATCCGGCGCCATCCGGGAGACTGTGGAGATCATCGAGGTCGAGGACGTGCCCCTGGCCTATTACCCCGGGAACACCAATCGCGTCAAAATCAAAGCGGCGGGAGATTTACAGTCGTAATCCCGGCATTTTGATCGTGGATATGCGCATAAGCGCTTTATCCTTTCTTCCATTCATTGGGCAAGCTCAGGTGCAAGACTGGGCTTGCCCACTTTTTTCTTTGACTCTCTTTATTGTCGAAGTGTGATTAATCATCACCGATCCATACACGGTTCTGACTGCGCTTTCTCCATAGAACTCATATCCGTCTGCCCGTCATCCAATATTGCCTCATCCTTCTGATCCATATTCAGCAGCGCATTGAGGGCCTGCAGCCGGGCGGATTTTTCGTTCAGCTCCGCCTCCTGCGGGAACAGTTTCTTCACCTCCTCCTTTGCGGTCTCCAACTGGACCTGCAGAGATTCCAGCGTGGTTTTCCGGTCCGCAATCAGCCGCTCTATGGACTGGAGCGCATTGTCGATTCGCTGGAGATTTCCGTGAATGTCATGCCCCAGGGCAACGGTATAGGTGCGGGTGTGTTTCAGGGACAGGACAAACTGCTTCTGAAAGGCGTCAAACTCCAGAGACATGGAAAAACCCCGGTAGCTGCCAAAATCGGTGGCTTCCGGGGATGTTTTTGCCTTGCAGATCTCCAACAGCGCGGAGCCCGCATCTTTCCGGTCCGTGTAGATCCTGCCCTCCAGCACCATGGGTGACAACTGGCTGCTGTCCTCCAGCCGGGTTTCCTGCACCTGCTGCAGATCTTCCTCAAATTCGGCAATGTCGTGTTTGTTCCTGGCAATCTGACCGGGAATGTACCGCCGGATCTGGTCCTCCAGATCATACTTCTGGCTTAAAAAACTGTTCTTCAGCAGGGTCAGCCGGGATACCGCCACATCCAGATCCATCTTCTCTTTTATGAGCGGATTGCCAGTGGCCAGTGCCTTGATCTCCGCATAGGAAAGGGCTGTTTCATCCGTGTCCTCCAGACTTCTGGCGGGAGACTTTGAGGTCATGACCTGGGCGATAAACTTCTGCTTTGCCTCGATGATCTGCCACGAGTACGCGTCGAAGGTATTCTTCGTCACATAACGGTAGATGTCCACAGTGGGGTACATATTGCCCTGGCGGACGATGCGGCCCATGCGCTGCTCCAGATCGGAAGGGCGCCAGGGCACGTCCAGATCATGGAGCGCCGCCAGCCGGGTCTGGACATTGGTGCCGGTGCCCATCTTGGCCGTGCTGCCGATCAGGACCCGGACAGAACCGGCCCGGACCTTTGAGAACAGTTCCTTCTTCTTGGCGTCGGTGGGCGCCTCATGGATGAACTTGATTTCTTCCTCTGGAATCCCCATCTTCACCAGCTTGTTCCGCAGATCATCGTAGACATTGAAGGACCCGTCAAAATGAGGGGTGGACAGGTCGCAGAAGCAGAGCTGGGCCCCCTTATTATCCATGGTCCGCTGCCAGATCTCAAAGATGTTCCTGGCGCAGACGGCAGTTTTGCTTTCCACTGCGTCCGGCAGCATATCGTTCATCAGCCGCTGATCCAGGGCCAGCTTTCTGCCGTCGCTGGTGATGCGGAGCATGTTGTCGTCCTTGGGGTCTACCTTTTTGTCCCGCACCGCATCCGCCCGGGTGGACAGTTCCTGCACCATGTCCGTCTGGATCTCGGACGGTTCCATCTGCTCCACATGATAGTTGGCTTCCGGGACCGGAAGCTTCAACATGTCGGCGGTCTGAATATCTGCCACCTGCCGGAACATATAGATCAGTTCCGGGAGATTATAGAACCGGGCAAACCGGGTCTTGGTCCGGTAACTGGTGCCCTCCGGGGCCAGCTCGATGGCCGTGACAGTCTCTCCGAAGTTGGCGGCCCAGGCGTCAAACTGGCTGAGCCCATACCACTCCAGGGTTTTGTATTGGAGATACCGTTGCATGGTAAACATCTCCACCATGGTGTTGCTGACCGGAGTGCCGGTGGCGAACACCACGCCGTGACTGTCGGTGATCTCGTCCAGATACCGGCACTTCATGAACATGTCGCTGGCCTTCTGGGATTCTGTCTGGGAGATTCCTGCCACATTGGTCATCTTGGTCACGACGGCCAAATTCTTATAATTGTGCGCCTCGTCCACCAGGAGCCGGTCCACGCCCAGCTCTTCAAAGGTGACCACATCATCCTTCCGGCTCTGATCATTCAGCTTCTTCAGCTTGGCCTCCACGGTTTTCTTGGCCCGGGCCATCTGCTTGACAGTAAAGGATTCGCCCTTGTCCCGCTTGGCTTCCTCCATGCCGGCCACAATGTCGTCAATCTGCCGCTCCAGCTCTGCAATCTGCCGCTCTCTGGACAGTGGAATCTTTTCAAACTGGCTGTGGCCGATGATCACGGCATCGTAATCCCCGGTGGCAATCCGTGCGCAGAAGGTCTTTCGCCGGGCTGTGGAGAAATCCTTTTCCGTGGTCACAAGGATATTGGCGGCGGGATAGAGCTGGAGGTATTCGCTGGCCCACTGGCCGATGAGATGATTGGGGACCACCACCATAGACTTGTGACAAAGCCCCAGACGCTTGCTCTCCTGGGCAATGGCCACCATTTCAAAGGTTTTGCCTGCGCCAACACAGTGGGCCAGAAGGGTATTGCCGCCATAAAGTGCCCGTGCAATGGCGTTCTGCTGGTGGGGCCGGAGCTGAATTTCCGGGTTCATGCCGGGGAACACCAGATGGCTCCCGTCATATTCCCGTGGGCGGATGTTGTTGAACTTCTCGTTGTACAGCTTTGTCAGCCGATCCCGGCGCTCCGGGTCCTTCCAGATCCAGTCCTGAAAGGCCTGCTTGATCTCCGCCTGCTTGCCCTGGGCAATGGCGGTCTCTTTTTTGTTGAGCACCGCCTTTCGCTTGCCATCCTCCTCGATGTAGTCAAAGACCTTGGCGTCCCGCAGGTTCAGGGTGGCTTCGAGAATCTCATAGGCGTTCATGCGCTTGGTGCCATAGGTGGAATAGGTGCGGACATTGCTCCGGTCCAGAGACTTATTGGAGATGTTCCATGCGCCGGTGTAGGGGGAATAGGCCACCTCGATCCGCTCCCGGATATACCACTGGGGCCGCAGCAGTTCCACTATGAAATCGTGGATGTCCTCCTCTGGAATCCAGGTGGTTCCCAGTCGGACGCTGATCTCAGCCGCGCTCAGATCCTTGGGCTGGACCGTCTCTAATGCAGCCACATTCTCATCAAAGATGGGATCGCGGTCCGCGGCATCCCGGGCCTCCCGGAGCTTGTCCCGCACATTGCCGGACAGGTATTCCTCCGCCAGCACATAGGTGGGATTTTCCGGGTCGGAGCTCGGCAGCCGAAAGATCTGCCCGGCCAAGTCATGCACGATCTCGTCGGCAGTCTTTCCGGTCAGCCCGCACATGTAGGGGATGTTCACCCGGGCCATTTCATTGAGGCACACCACCAGAGCCTCCTGGGCGGTGTCCACCTTGGTAACCACCGTGGTGGGACGGATGGTCCGCTTGGTGAAGATGTCCGCTTTCTCTTTGAAGTTCTGCTCGTCATCCAGAACCTCCAGAGAGCACAGCAGGTAATAGCTGTCGTCGTCGGAGAAGGTCAGGCGGTTGGAGCGGCTGTTGATGCGGCCATATTTCTCCTGAAAAGCATCGTACCGTTCGTTAAGCTCCACGCGCTGGCTCAGAATACTGTCCTCCGAGGCGTCCTGAGATTCCAGTGAGATCAGAGCCCGCACACAGTCCCGGAGTTCAATCATGGCCATGACCCGGTTCCGGTTGCCCTCGGTGAGATTGACCAGACGCATCCGGCTGTTTTCCCGATAGTAGATTCGCCCATCCACCACCGTAAAGCTGAAGTTCCGCACATCCGGGTCTGCGGGGATGGAGGTGTCTTCCTCCACAGCTTCTTCCTGCACCGCTTCGATATACTGCCCATGGATATGCTGAATTGCTTCGTGGAGCTGCCGCCCCAGGTCTGCGCCGGGGGTGGGGATCACGGTACATTCGTCACGGCCATACTGGGTACTCCTGGTGGTCAGCTCTCCCAGAATCATCTCCGGACGGTTGACATAATATTGGTTTAGAACGATGCCTTCCTCTGTTTCCCCCAGATGGATCCAGTCCGGTTCCGTGGCAATTACTCTTTCCCGCTTCTGCAGAAAGAGAATGTCGGAGACCACGGAGGTTCCAGCGTTAGCCAAGAATGCGTTGTTCGGCAGGCGGATGGCGCCAAGCAGCTCCGCCCGTTCCGCGATATACTTCCGGGCCTCCTCATTCTGAGAATCCATGGTGTAGCGGCTGGTGACGAAAGCGATGATGCCGCCGGGCCGCACCTGGTCTATGGCCTTGGCGAAGAAGTAGTTGTGGATGCTGAAACCAAGATTATCGTATGCCCGGTCTGATACCCGGTAATAACCGAAGGGGATGTTCCCGATGGCGAGATCATAGAAGTTGCTGCGGCTGGTGGTCTCAAAGCCGGCCACGGTGATGTCTGCCTGGGGGTACAGCTTCTTTGCGATTCGCCCGGTGATGCTGTCCAACTCCACGCCGTACAGCCGGGAATCCGACATACTCTCCGGCAGCAGGCCAAGGAAGTTCCCAACACCGCAGGAGGGCTCCAGGATGTTCCCGGACCGAAAGCCCAGATTCCCCACAGCCTCATAAATGGCCCTGATCACTGTGGGGCTGGTATAGTGGGCGTTGAGAACGGACTCACTGGCGTCCCGGTATTCGTATTCCTCCAGAAGCTCCCGCAGTTCCTGATACTCCTTGGACCATGCGCTGTTGTTCGGGTCGAATGCCTGAGCCAGTCCACCCCAGCCCACATAGCGGGACAGGACCTCCTGCTCCTCTGGGGTGGCGTTGCGGTTCTCCGCCTCCAGTGTTTTCAGCATCCGGATGGCGGCGATATTGGCGCTGTACTTCTGCCGGAAGGTGCCGCAGCCAAGTTCATCATCCGTGATACGGAAGTTGACTGCCGGGATGATTGGGGCGGGCTCGGCCTGCTCCTGTACCTGCTCAGGCTCGTCAATGTGCAGCCGCTCCACGACAATATCGTAGGGGAGGTTTGTCTCTTCGCTCGGATAGGCTGAAACAGGCTCAGATGTAATAACCGGCGCTGCGGGCTGTGATT
>CACYXZ010000110.1 GCA_902778525.1 Oscillospiraceae bacterium
TGTCCCAATCGAGAATTTCGTCAGCCAATCCACCTTCATCATAAAGGAAAAGCGAAGGCTGTAAAACCCTCGCTTATATATTACTAATCGGGATTTGTGAGGGTTATCCGATTATGAAAGATAATAAGTGGAAGTGTCCAAAGTGCGGCCGTAGTTTTAGCCGGACAGGCCAGGGGCACTATTGTGGAAAAGTCGAAACGATAGATGAGTATATTGATGCGCAGGATGAAAGTGTAAAGCCTTATTTGAATGAAATTCGGCAAATACTTCGCAGTGCTATTCCTGAAGCACAGGAAAAGATATCGTGGAGTATGCCAACATACTGGAAGGGCGCGAACATTATACATTTTGCCGCATCAAAAAAACATATCGGACTCTATCCCGGCGATGAAGCCCCTGTTGTCTTTGCTGATCAACTTGCAGGGTATGACGTGAGTAAAGGTACTATACGGATTCCGTATATTTCACCTCTTCCTAAAGACCTTATTGCCAACATTGCAAGATGGTGCTATGAAGAATACCGCAAATGAAAAAGGCTATATTTATTATCACGACTGTTTTTATAATGCTGATCACATCAAGGTTTGTAATCAGAATTGTTGATGCAACTGTCCAGATCGATAATGATATCGCGCTCCTTATCATTCTGTTAATTGTGCTCAATGTGGTGATCGGGATGCTGAGTCGTTTCCTGTACAAAAAGATATTCCGAGGGAAGTCTTGAAAGAATCTGGCAGGCGAATGAACAGTTATATCGTAATTATGGCAGATACAGCAGACTAACAAATTCCAGTTTATCCGGCTGAAAAAACCGTTCCGACAACAAAAACCATTGTAAAATTCTCAAAGGAGTGAAGGATATGAAAGTACTGTACAACGACGGCCATGTGGCGGAGATCGAAAAGGAAGAGGAACTTCATGTGATCCGGCACACCGCCGCCCACATCATGGCCCAGGCGATCCGGCGGCTGCATCCCCAGGCGAAGTTCGCCTACGGCCCGGCTACGGAGCGTGGCTTCTACTACGACGTGGATCTGGGAGAGGAGAAGCTCACCGACGAGGACCTTCAGGCCATCGAGGCTGAGATGAAGAAGATCTGCAAGGAGAACCTGCCCATCAAGACCTACGAGCTGCCCCGGGACGAGGCCGTCGCCCTGATGGAATCCCGCGGCGAGATCTACAAGGTGGAGCACATCGGCGACCTCCCTGAGGACGCCCGGATCACCTTCTATCAGCAGGGTGACTATATCGATATGTGCGTTGGTCCCCACCTGACCTACACCAAGACCCTCAAGGCCTTCAAAATCACCCAGCAGTCCGGCGCCTATTGGAAGAACGACAGGGAAAACAAGATGCTCACCCGCATCAACGGCGTCGCCTTCCACAACAACGAGGAGCTCGCCGTCTGGGAGAAGGAGCAGGCGGAGGCCCGGGAGCGGGATCATCGGAAGATCGGCAAGGAGATGCAGCTGTTCATGTCCGACGACCTGGTGGGCAGAGGCATGCCCATGTTCCTTCCCAAAGGATATGCCCTCTGGCAGGAGCTGGAGAACTATATCAAGGCCAAGGAGCGCCGTTTGGGCTACCAGCATGTGCTGACGCCCTGCGTGGGCACTGTGGACCTCTACAAGACCTCCGGCCATTGGGATCACTACAAGGACAACATGTTCCCGGCCATGGAGATCGACGGCGAGGAATATGTGCTGCGCCCCATGAATTGCCCCCACCATATGCGGATCTACGCCAACCGGCCCCGGTCCTACCGGGCGCTGCCCATCCGCATCGGCGAGATCGCCCATGATTTCCGCTATGAGGCCTCCGGTACCCTCAAGGGAATCGAGCGCGTCCGCCATTTCTGCCAGAACGACGCCCATCTTTTCGTGACGCCGGACCAGATCAAGGACGAGGTCTCCGCCGTCTGCGACCTGATCTTTGACGTGTACCGGGACTTCGGCATTACCGATTACCGCTGCGTCCTGTCCCTGCGGGATCCCGCGGACAAGAAGAAGTACCATGACGACGACGAGATGTGGGATACCGCCGAGGCCGCCCTCCGTGCCGTGCTGACGGAGCTGGGCATCGAGTTCACCGAGGAGATCGGCGAGGCCGCCTTCTACGGGCCCAAGCTGGATGTGAATGTGCGGCCCGCCGTGGGCGCGGAGATCACGCTTTCCACCTGTCAGCTGGATTTCTGTCTTCCCGCCAAGTTCTCCCTGACCTACACCGATGCCGACGGCGAAGAGAAATGCCCCGTGGTCATCCACCGGGCCATTCTGGGAACGCTGGACCGGTTTATGGCTTATATCATTGAGGAGACCAAGGGCAAATTCCCCGTTTGGCTAGCTCCGGTGCAGGTCAAGGTGCTTCCCGTTTCCGAGAAGTCCATGGACTATGCGAAGGAGATCTATGCCGCCGTGGAGGATGCGGGCATCCGGGTGGAACTGGACGAGCGGGGCGAGAAGATCGGCTATAAGATCCGGGAGGCCCAGCAGGTGGAGCGCGTGCCCTATATGCTGGTGATCGGCCAGAACGAGGTGGAGGCCGGCAACGTGACCTTCCGCAGCCGCGACACCGGCGAGAGCACCACGGTCTCCCTGGAGGAGTTCATCGCCAGGGTCCAGAAAGAGACGAAAGAGCGGAGCAGATAAGCGCCGTGATAGAAAAAGAGAAGCCGGAAACGGCTTCTCTTTTTTTCAGTATTTCAGCTTTTCGGATCCCGATAGAAGGCGCCGGGGGTGGTGTTCTCAAATTTCCGGAAGGCCCGGTTCATGGTCAGCGCGCTGGTGTAGCCCACCTGGGAGAGGGTGTCCTTGACCGTCACGCCCTGCCCCAGCAGATCCTTGGCCAGGGCGATGCGCTTCTGATGGATGTATTCCAGGGGCCGGATGTTCCGGTATTTTTTCAGCATCCGGCTGAGGTAGACCGGGTTGATGTTGACTGCGTCAGCGACTCCGGCCACATTCAGATTCTGGTCGGTGATGTTGTTGTCCATATATTCCACAGCCCGCTGGACCCAGCCCGGCTCCTGTTCCTCCTGCTGCTGCCGGGCAATGATGGCGTCGAAGATGGCGTCCACCTCCCGGGAGATCTCCTGCAGGGACCCGGCGTGGACGATCCGGGGACCGGCCTGCAGCTCCACGAGGAACTCCGGGGAGAACTCCTCCTCCAGGGAGTCAAACACGTGGAGGATGTCGTTGATGATGCCGTAGGCCCGGATCATGTAGACCTGCACGGTGGGCCGGGCATGGCCGAATTCCGCCTCCAGCATCCGGTGGACCAGCGTCCGGGCGGACTCGTAGTCGCCGCTGCGGATATAGCTGCCAAGGGCGTGCTCGAACTCAAAATGTTCCACCCGTTCCTTGGGAAGGTGGTTTTCTGTCTGCCGGTCATAGCGCAGCACCGGCGATTCGTCCCCGGCCATGGCCCGGTAGTCCAGCAGCGCCTTGGCTTCGGAGAGCGCGTCGGGAATGGTGGTGTAGCCCTGATGCTCGGCAGAGATGGAAAACCGCACCACGGTGTCGTAGTGCTCTTCAAACAGCGCCACGGCCCGTTCCGCGGCTGCGGCAATGGAGTCCATGGCGGCCTCACCGGGCTCCAAAAGCGTCAGCAGCGCCGCCAGATCACCGCGTACCACCATGAGCTGACATTCGTTCTTTTCCCGGATCAGATCCTCCAGCACGTTGCGGATCAGAAACCGCACATACCGCAGGTGCTCCTGATTGTTCGGTGCGTTTTGGAGCTGGAACGGTTCATCGGAGATCACTTCGATGGACATGACGGCGAACCGGCCAGAGGACATATTCATCCGCAGTTCCCGGCATTTTGCCTCAAATTCCTCCGGAGAGAGCTGGTTGTTGCCGATCAGGTCCGAGAGAAACTCCTCCCGGGTCAGCTCTTCCACGACCCGGCTTTGACGGGAGACCTCTTTTTTCAGCGCGTCGTTTTCCGCCCGGAGCGCTTCCAGCTCTGCCTGCAGGCGATCCTCCATTGGCCATGTCCTCCTTCCTTCCGGTGTACCAATATCATACATGGAATATCATTTTTTTTCAAGTGTTTCGTATCCAAAACAGCGGACCGGTTCTCCGGTCCGCTGTTGTCATACATCCTCCCGTTCCAGCAGCAGCTTTCTGGTTTTCCAGCGGCCGGAATAATAATAGACGCCTGCCATGAGCGTGGTCACAAAGCCGGCCAGCGCGTTTCCAAGCCAGAAGCCGTGGAGCCCCAGGAACCGCCCCAGAAGGATACACAGGCCGATCCGCGCCACCACGCCGTCCATGATGGAGATCACCAGTCCCAGCATGGCGTGGCCCACGCCGTCGATCACCGCGTAGGGCGGAGTCATGGTGCACATGGAGGCCAGCCAGACCACCGCGATGACCATGTATTCCGGGGCCATGGAGATGACGTCCGGGTCCTTTGTGAACAGGGAGAAGATCTGACGCGGAAACAGCAGATAGGCCCCGCCCAGCACCACCAGAGAGATCATGCAGATGGCAAGGCACGCCCGATGACACTGACGGATCCGGTCATAGTTCCGGGCCCCGAAGCACTGACCCATCATGGTGGCGCCGGACATGGACACGGCGCCGATGACGATGTTTACCACGGAATTCAGTCTGTTGCCCACGGAGTCCACCGCGGAGGCGGTGACGCCGTACCGGTTGACCTGGGCGTTGACGAACATCATGGAGCATGTGATCATCAGCATCTGGGCAATGTAGGGAATGCCCACCTTGAGAATGGGGATCAGCCGTTCCCGGCGGGGACGGAAGGACCGGAGCTTGAAGTCGAAGCCGAACCGGTCCCGGTTGCGGTAGAGGTAGACGATGGCCACCAGGAAGCTCACGGCCTGGGCGATGACCGTGGCCAGCGCGGCCCCGGGAGCGGACATTTTGAGGCCCGCCACAAAGACAAGATCCAGCACCAGGTTCACCAGCGATGCGACGGCGATGAAGATCATGGGGAGCTTGCTTTCACCCATGCCCCGCAGAATGCCGCAGACCGCGTTGTAGCCGTAGATAAAGATCATGCCGCAGCAGCAGATCACGGTATAGCCCCAGGCGTCCTTCAGCGCAGCCTCCGGGGTGTTCATGAGGTGCAGCAGCTGGGGGCAGAGGACGATGCCCAGGACGGTGAGCAGCAGGGCTGTGATCAGCTCCATGGTCATCAGGGTGCCGATGGTGGGCTGCAGGTCCCGGTCCTTTGCGCCCACCTGCTGGCTCAGCAGGACCTGCGCACCCACGCTGAAGCCCATGCCGAAGGCCAGGAATACAAACTGGAGCTGGCCGCCGATGCCCACGGCGGAAAGGCCCGCCGGGCCCACAAACTGGCCTACCACCACCATGTCCACCATGGAGTAGACGGCCTGGAGGGCGTTGGCCAGCGCCACCGGTCCGGCGAATACCGCCAGCTGCCGGAGGACAGGACCTCTGGTCATGTCCTTTGCGATTTCGTTGCTCATAGATATCTCCTTTGCAAATGCGCGATGGTAGTTAGTATAGCAGACCGGCAGGAGAAGTCAAGCGTCATCCCCAGGCACCCTCGGGCGCGAAGAACGACAGTGCCCCGGGCTCGACGGTGATGCGCAGATCCCGGCACATCATCAGCTCCCCGTCCACGTTCACCGGTTCCTCTTCCGGCGTGACGATCCGGAGAGACCGGGTGCGGTAGTGGGAGATCAGCTCCGGAAATTCGGCATACCGGCCCTTCTGGTAGGCGCCAATGACCTTGGCCACGGTCAGACGGGACACATGCCTGACCGCCAGCACGTCCAGGATCCCGTCGAATATACTGGCCTCCGGTACCGGATGGTAGGATCCGCCGTACCAGCTTCCGTTGCAGGCGCACACCAGCGTCAGATCGCCCTCCACACAGAAGCCGTCCTCCAGTTCCAGCCGGCAGGGCTTGGACACGCCCTTGACAAGATTCACCAGCACGCTGGCGTGATAGGCCCGTGTGCCGGAGAGCAGGGGATGGCGGCGGTAGGCGTCGATGGAGGTGCCGATCCGGGCGTCAAAGCCCACCGAGACGATGTTGGCGGACTTCCGCCCGCCGGCGTCGATCAGGTCGATCCGCCGGGTCTCCGTCTGCCGGAAGTTGTCCAGATCAAAGAACAGCTCCGGCCGGGCGAACTGCTTGATGAAGTCGTTGCCGGAACCACAGGGGACGCAGGTGACGGAGAGATTGTCATATCCTGCCGCGCCGCAGATCACCTCGTTGAGGGTGCCGTCGCCGCCGCAGGCATAGAGTCTGGTCTCCTCCCCGGATTCTCCGGCCTGCCGGGCCAGGGCCGTCAGGTGGCCGGGATGGGCGGAAACACTGATTTCACACGGCTCCCCCAGCCTGATGCACAGGGCTTTGGCCGCGGCTGTGATTTCTGCGGTGCAGTCCGCTTTTCCCGCGTGGGGGTTGATCAGGAACAGATGCTTCATCAAGACGCCTGCCTTTCCTCAGATTCCCGTCCCAGGGGGCGATACAGGGTAAAGAACATGGTGCCGAAACAGGCGAGGCCGCCCACCACATTGGAGATGGCCTCCGCCCA
>CACYXZ010000111.1 GCA_902778525.1 Oscillospiraceae bacterium
CCCGCCGACCACTGCGTCACCGTCCGGGAGCGGGACTCCATGGAGCAGGTGCGGATCCCCATCGCGGATCTGCAGGCCTATCTGACCGAAAAACTGGCCTTTTGAGCCATACAATAAAGGAATGATTTGATGGACAATAAACAGCTTTCTATTCTGGCCACCCGCGGCCGGCTTCTGGCGCTTCAGTGCGTCTACGAGGCCGCCTCCGGCCATCCCGGCGGCTCCATGTCCGCCATGGACGTCCTCACCGCACTGTATTTCGACATCATGAAGGTGGATCCTGCGGATCCGGGGAACCCGGACCGGGACCGCTTCGTGCTCTCCAAGGGCCACTGCACCCCCGCCCTGTATTCCGTGCTGGCGCTGCGGGGCTATTTCCCGGTGGAGGAGCTCCACAAATTCCGCTCCATCGAGGATCACTATTCCGGCCATCCGGATATGGTCCACGTCAAGGGCGTGGATATGTCCACCGGTTCTCTGGGTCAGGGCATTTCCGCTGCGGTCGGAATGGCCATGGCCGGGAAACTGGACGGGAAAAATTACCGGGTCTATACGATCCTGGGCGACGGCGAGATCGAAGAGGGCCAGACCTGGGAGGCCGCCATGGCCGCTGCCAAATACCATCTGGACAACCTCTGCGCGGTGGTGGACGTGAACGGACTGCAGATCGACGGCAAAACCGCGGACGTGATGCCCTCCGAGCCCCTCGACGAGAAGTACGCCGCCTTCGGCTGGCACGTGATCAAGATCGACGGGCACGACTTCATGCAGATCCGCTCCGCCTTCCATGAGGCGGAGATGGTCAAGGGCCAGCCCACCGTGATCCTGGCCCGGACGGTCAAGGGCAAGGGCATCTCCTACATGGAGAACAACGCCGGCTGGCATGGCAAGGCTCCGTCTGACGAGCAGTACGAGACCGGCAAAGCGGAGCTGGAAGCGCTCCTGAACGGATTGGAGGCGGAGTGATATGAAGATTGCAACCCGTGCCGCATACGGCAAGGCGCTGGCCGCGCTGGGCGAGGCTTATCCGGATCTGGTGGTCCTGGACGCGGACCTCTCCGGCTCCACCATGACCAAGGATTTTGCCGCCAGGTATCCCGACCGTTTCTTTGACATGGGCATCGCCGAGGGCAACATGGCCGGCGTGGCTGCCGGTCTCGCCGCCTGCGGCAAGAAGCCTTTTATCAACTCCTTTGCCATGTTCTCCGCTGGCCGCGCCTGGGAGCAGGTCCGGAATTCCATCGCCTACCCCGGCCTCAACGTGAAGGTCATCGGTTCCCACGGCGGCCTGTCCGTTGGCGAGGACGGTGCCACCCATCAGTGCGTGGAGGACTACGCCATCATGCGGGCGATCCCCGGCATGCTGGTGCTCTCCCCCTGCGACGGTCCGGAGATGGAGCTGGCGGTGAAGGCGCTGCTGGAATACGAAGGTCCCGCCTATATGCGTCTGGGCCGTCTGGCGGTGGAATCCGTCACGGACACCATTCCCGGCTACTCCTTTGAAATCGGCAAAGGCAGCGTCCTGAAGGACGGCTCCGACGTGACGGTCATCGCCACGGGCATGATGGTCCAGTGCGCCTGTGAGGCTGCCGAGGCTCTCGCTGCAGAGGGCGTCTCCGTCCGGGTCATCGACATGCACACCATCAAGCCCATCGACCGGGAGCTGGTGCTGCAGGCCGCCCGGGAGACCGGCTGCATCGTCACCTCCGAGGAGGCCAACATCATCGGCGGTCTCGGCTCCGCGGTGGCGGAGGTCGTTTCCGAGGGCTGTCCCGTTCCCGTGGTGCGCCACGGCGTGGAGGACGAATTCGGCCGCTCCGGCAAGGCCCAGGCCGTTCTGGATGCCTACAAGCTCAACGCTTCCGGCATCGCCGAGAAGGTCAGATACGCCTTGACCCTGAAGAAATAAGCGGACGGAGGGGCCTTCGCCCCTCCGTTTTTCCAGGAGGAAGCTATGAAAGACGCTCTGATCCACGGCGCTGCCGAATTGAATCTTCCGCTCTCCGACCGGCAGTCGGACACCTTCTGCGCCTTTGGCCGGGCGCTTTTGGAGAAAAACCAGGTCATGAATCTGACCGCCATCACGGATCCCCCGGCGGTGGCAAGGCTCCATTTCCTCGACTGCGCCGCCCTGCTGCGGTACGCGGATTTCCGTGGAAAGTCTGTGATCGATGTGGGCTGCGGCGCGGGATTCCCCGGCGTTCCGCTGAAAATCGCGGAGCCGGACATCCAGCTGACGCTGCTGGACAGCCTCCGCAAGCGGGTGGACTGGCTGGCCGATACGCTGCCCGGTCTTGGAATCGAGGCCGAATGCGTCTGCGCCCGGGCCGAGGAATACGTGGCCGCCCATCGGGAGCGGTATGACATCGCGGTGTCCCGGGCGGTGGCCCGGCTGAATGTTCTGGCGGAGCTCTGCATGCCCTTTGTGCGGCCCGGCGGCGTGTTCCTGGCCATGAAATCCGCAGACAGCGACGAGGAGATCTCCCAGGCGGCCCATGCCATTGCCCTGCTGGGCGGGCGGGTAGAGCATCTGGCGGATTACCCGGTCCCCGGCACCGACGCAATCCACCGGGCCGTGGTCATCCGGAAGGAGAAGCCGACGCCCCGGCAGTACCCCCGCAGATTCGCAAAAATCAAACAGTCCCCTCTGACATAGTTTTCGCCGCACAACATGATTCGATGTTGTGCGGTTTTTCTCTATTTGCGCATATACTATCACCAGCCGCCCTTCACAATTCTCACACATTTTCTTCCATCCGTCCAAATAATCCTGTTGAAATTTGCTGAATTACTGATATAATAAATATGTGCGACCATTAAGGAGGTATACCCATGGGAGAGGTACTTGTGATCACATCCGGGAAGGGCGGAACCGGTAAAACCACGCTCTGCGCCGGAATCGCCTCCTGCCTTGCCGCCATGGGTCAGAAGGTCCTGGCGATCGACTGCGATATCGGCCTGAATAATCTGGACATCGCCCTGGGCATGACGGATTGCGCCACGGTCAGTTTTCTGGACGTGATGATGGAGAATCAATATCTCTCCGATGCGCCGGAGCACCCGGTGATCCCGGGCCTGCAGCTGCTCACCGCCCCCACCAAGACCCGTGCCGGTCTGGTGGATGATATTATCTTCGGACGCCTCATTGAGGAGGCTGCGGAGAGCTATGACTGGGTCCTTCTGGACGCTCCAGCCGGCATCGGATACGGCTTTGATCTGGCCGCCGCCTATGCAAACCGGGCCATTCTGGTGGCCACGGCTGACGCCGGTTCCCTACGGGACGCCCAGCAGACCGCGGCGCTCCTGACGGAAAAAGGCATCAAGCAGATCGAGCTGGTGGTCAACCGGGTCACCAGGCGGCTGCTCAATTCTGTCCGGTCCAACATCGACGACATCATGGACCATGTGGGCCTTCCGCTGCTCGGCCTGATCCCGGAGGATCCCTCCGTACCGGTGGCGGCGGCCAACGGCAGCGCGCTGGTTCTGCGGAGCCGCAAGGGCGCCGCGATGGCCTGTCTGCGGATTTCCCGGCGCCTTCTGGGCATGGACGCACCCCTTATGCATATTCGATACTGAGTTACGGAATGATTTGACGGAGATGGGAGGAACGAATTTGAATATTGCTATCATGGCACAAGACAAAAAGAAAGAACTGATGATCCAATTCTGTATTGCATATAAAGGTATCCTCGCCAAACATAATCTGTCTGCCACCAGCACCACCGGCCGTCTGGTCGCGGAAGCAACCGGCCTGCCGATCACGCTCTACCTGTCCCGGGCCCAAGGCGGCCAGCAGCAGGTAGGCGCCCGTATTGCCTACAACGAAATCGATCTGCTTCTGTTCTTCACCAATCCCAGCATCAATGACCCCGTGCAGGAACAGAACCTGCTGCAGATCGAGCGGCTGTGCGATATGCATAACGTTCCCTATGCCACCAATCTGGCCACCGCGGAAATGCTGATCCTCGGTCTGGACCGGGGCGATCTGGACTGGCGCGAGGGCAACGGGAAGAACGCGCCGCTCTACTGAGCCCGGCAATACCAATTCACCGATACTAAGGATGTGTCTTCATTCATGGGTAAAATAAGATTTCTCGCGGCATTGCTGGCCGCAAAAACATGCGGCCTGGGGCTTCGGCTTCTGGGCCGCAACGCCAGTTATCTGCCGGGGAAAGTTGCAATCAAGCTCTGCCCGGATTTTCTGGGCCATATCGGACGGCCGGAAACCATCATCGCCGTGACCGGCACCAACGGAAAAACCACCGTCAGCAACATGGTGGCCGACATTCTCACCGCATCAGGCTATGACGTGATCAACAACGGCCTCGGCTCCAATATCAACGCCGGCGTGGCCAGCACCCTCATTGACAACAGTACGATCACCGGCCGGGCGAAAAAGCAGCTGGCGGTTCTGGAGGTGGACGAGCGCAGCTCCCTGAAAATCTACCCCTATCTGGAGCCGGACTATATCGTCTGCACCAATATCATGCGGGACTCTGTCACCCGCAACGCCAACACGGACTTCATCACCTATATCATTTCCAGCGCCGTCACGGCCCGTTCCCGTCTGATCCTCAACGGCGACGACATCATCTGTTCCGGGCTGGGCAGCGACGCGAACGAGAAGGTCTTCTACGGCGTGGAGTACCGCACCGGCGGCGCGCATCAGGGCACGGAGCTCAAGGACATCACCTACTGTCCCGCCTGCGGGCAGGAGCTGGAGATCGAGTACCTGCGCTACAACCACATCGGCCGGGTCCACTGCTCCGCCTGCGACTTCCGCTCTCCTGCGCTGCAGTACCGGATCACTGCACTGGACCGGGATCAGGCGTGCTTTACCATGGTCCAGCGGGATCTCACCGAGACATACCCCATGGTAAACGACAACATCACCAATATGTACAACACCGCCGCCGCTATCGCGGTGCTGTCGGAATTCGGCCTGACGCCGGAGCAGATCCGCTCCGGACTGTCCAGCCTCCATATCGTGTCCTCCCGTTTTGACCGGGAGACCGTCGGCGGCAAGCCCATCACCATGCAGCTGGCCAAGAGCTGGAATCCGGTGGCCTGTTCCCGGGCGTTTGACTATCTGCGCTGCTCTGAGGGGAAAAAGAAGACCGCCATTGTGATGATCGACTACATGGTGGATCACACCGAAAACGTCTGCTGGCTCTATGACTGTGACTACTCCGCCTTTGCCGACCCCTCCATCACCCGGCTGATCTTCGGCGGCCCCCGGGGGAAGGATCACATTGTCCGCTGCATGATCGACGGCGTGGACAAAGACAAGATCGTCACGACGGAGGACCTCTTCGACACCGTGAACCATGTGGATCCGTCGGATGCGGACAGCTTTTTCATCCTCTACGATTTGTACCTGGTGGAAGAAGCGAAGAAAGTCGAAGCGCTGCTTAAAAAGCGGATCGAGGAGGCGAACCAATGACCATCGAAGTTCTGTTTCCGAAGCTCTGCAATCTCTACGGAGACATCAAAAACATGGACTACCTGCGGCTTTGTCTGCCGGAGGCGGAATTTGTGGAGACGCAGATCACCGACGAGCGCCCCCGTTTTGCCGACGGCGACGTGGACATGGTGTTCCTTGGTTCCATGAGCGAGGCATCCCAGAAGCGGGTGGTCCGCTGGCTGGAGCCCTACAAGGCGCGGATCGAGGAGATGATCGACAGCGGCACCGTGTTCCTGGCCACCGGCAACGCCTTTGAGGTGTTCACGGATTCCATCGAAAACCTCACCACGAAAGAGACCTTTCCCGGTTTGGGCCTGTTCCATCTGACGACGAAGGTCGATCTGTTTGACCGCTATAACGGCAAGAACATCGGCCCGGTGGACGGGATCCGGGTGGCCGGCTTCCGGTCCCAGTTCAGCCAGGTTTACGGGGACAACAGCGACGGGTACTTCATGGCCTGTGAAAAGGGCGCCGGCATCAACCGGAAAAGCACCCTGGAGGGCGTCCGCCGGAAGAACTTTTTCGGCACCCACCTGCTTGGGCCTCTGCTGATCCTGAACCCGCTCTTCACCGAGCATCTGATGGGCCTGATGGGCGTGCAGGAGCCGAAGGCCGCCCTGCGGGAGGAGACCATCGCCGCCTATGAGCAGCGGCTGGAGGAATTCAGCAACCCCAAGGTGACCTTCATTGACTCCCACTGACCCCACCTCCTATGAGGTGTACCTGCTGGAGTGCGCCGACGGCACCCTCTATACCGGCATTGCCCGGGACCCGGAGGCCCGGCTTGCGGTCCACAACAGTGGCCGGGGCGCCAAATACACCCGCAGCCGCCTGCCGGTGATCCTCCGGTATCGGGAAACGCAGCCGGATAAAGGCGCCGCCCTCCGGCGGGAGCTGGAGATCAAGAAGCTGACCCGAACAGAAAAGCTGCGGCTGATCGAAACGCATGAAAAAAAGGGGCCGCGCCCGTATAATGGTGTAAATTAAATAATTGAGCCACTGGCTCATCTTTTAGGTATAATGTAGATCGCCAAACCAACATAATACCGAGGAGGAT
>CACYXZ010000112.1 GCA_902778525.1 Oscillospiraceae bacterium
GATCGTCTCGGTATACAACGGCGAAACCAGCCTTCTGTTTGCCGGAGACGCTCAGACCGAACGGCTGGAGGAGTTCCTGGATACCAGCCCTGAGACCTATGGTTTTCTCAAGGTGCCCCACCACGGCGGCGAGGACGAGCTGATGGATGAGCTTGTCGCTGCGGTATCCCCGGTCTATGCAGTCATCACGTCCTCCGATGAGGAACCGGAGGACGACTCGACGGTTGCGGTTCTGGAGTCCGCCGGAGTGGAGACATACCTGACCCGAAAGGGTGCGGTGATCCTCCGGAGCGACGGATCGAAGATCAGCGTTGCCTACGCTGAATAGACCTTTGCCTTTGCAATAGGATCATGGTTTTCTGCAAACTCTTCCATGATCCACTCCTTTTATGAAAAGTGCGCCCGGAGGAAATGCACAGCCTCCGGGCGCACTTTTTGCGGCGTTTTCAGGGAATCGGATCTGCAGGCAGCGGTTCCTCCATCCCCCGGATCAGCGTGTCGGCAAACAGCCGGATCAGGGGATTCCGGTTTCCCTCGTTCCAGACCAGGCAGATAGGAATGTCGTCCTCCAGATTGAACCAATCCAGTCTGGGATCCCCGCTGAACCGCACATATTGATCGAATACGGTCACGCCTTCGCCCAGAAGCAGCGCCTGCAGGATGCTTTCCCGGTTGGGCATATAGCGGGGGACCACCGTCACCTGGCGGGCCTGAAACTGCAGCAGCGCCAGCTCCATGGCCATGGGGGACTCCGATTCCGGCAGCATCAGAAGCGGCTGCCCGGCGAAATCAGACGCCGTCAGAGCCTCTCCCGCAGGCCGGAGCAGGCCCTTCCTGACGTAGGCCCGGCTCTCGAGGTTGGCGATCTCCGCCACCTCCAGACCGTCGAAGTCCATGAGACTGGTTTTGGTACAGAGAATCACGTCGGATTCGCCGTCCCGGATCTGCCGCCGCAGTTCCCGGAAATCCTGGCTTTCAAAGACGATCTGAGCCTGCGGGAAGCGGGCCTCGATCTCCCGGCGTGCCTGCGTCAGTTCCCGGCTCAGGTCCCAGCCGCTGCCCACGCCCACCCGAAGTGTCATGGGGCTTCTGCCGGAGAGGTCTCTGGCCAGGTCCTGGGCCATGGTATACTGGCGCTGGATCCGGGAAAACGCTTCCCGGAAGATGATCCCTTCGGCGGTGAGCCGGAGGGCGTTTTTTCTGGTACGGTCAAAGAGGGGATACCCGAGCTCCGTTTCCAGCAGCTTGATCTGACGGCTGACGGAGGGCTGGGTCACGTACAGGGCCTGGGCGGCGCCCGAAAAGCTCATGCATTCCGCGGTTTTGAGAAAATAGCTGATCTGCAGGGACGTCATAGCATACACCTCCGTGTTCTATTCACTTCATTATAACATATCGTTTATATCGAGGCAACGGAATTCGGTATTTGCGGGGAATAATCTCGACGTGTTATACTTGTTTTAAACGAAGGGAGAGGTGCTTTTATGGATCGGAATTTAGAGTACCGGGAGAAAGTCGGGACCGTGGAGGATATGCTCGCAACGCTCCGGGACGCAGACGTGATCTGCGGCGGGGGAGAGCTCTGCGAACCCCAGCTCTTCTACGAGAACTTCCACCGGGTGGCGCCCCGGCTTTCGGATATCGAGCTGATCAAGGGAAAGCGGGGCAGCGGATACGTCTATCCCTTTATGGAGATGCCGGAGCTTCGGGGCAGGCTGAATATGGTCTGTCACCTCTACGACGGGGCCCTGCGGAAGTGTCACGACATGGGAATCGCGTCCCATCTTCCCTCCAACCTCCACGACATGATGCGGCGGCGGACGGAGTATAAGCCTGTGATCCACAAGTTCATCGCGGCAGCAACACCCATGGACGAGAACGGGAACTTCGCGGTGTCCGGCAGCGGCATGTGGGAGGAGGACGCCTATCTCCACGCGGAGACTGTGATCCTGGAGGTAAACCCGAATCTGCCCCGGTTCCCGGGCGCGCTGGAGATCCCCTTGGAGAAGGTGGACCTGATCGTGGAGGCGGACTATCCCGCTACGCTCTACGATGTCAGAAGCGTGCCCACGGAGACCGACCTGAAGATCGGCGCCTACGCGGCGGATTTTGTCCATGACGGGGACTGCATCCAGCTGGGTCTGGGCGGGATGCCCGACGCGGTGGGCAACTCCTTCTTTGACAAGAAGGATCTGGGCCTCCATACGGAGCTCTTCACCCCGGTCATGGGCGACCTGATCGAGGCGGGGGTCATCACCGGGGCCCGGAAGAATATCGATACCGGAAAGCACGTGGGCAACTTCATCCTGGGAGATGAGAAGCTCTACAAAATTATGTCAACCAACCCCGGCACCTGGTTCCGGCAGGCCAGCTACACCAACGATCCCTTCGTCATTGCGTCCATCGACAATATGGTGTCCATCAATACCGCCATGGAGATCGACCTGACGGGACAGATCTGCTCGGAGACCATCGGCCCAAGACAGTATTCCGGCACCGGCGGCGCCTTCGACTTCGCCTACGGGGCCCAGCACTCCAGGGGAGGCCGGGGGATCATCGCCATGTCGGCTACTGCAAAGAGGGGGACGATCTCCAAGATCAAGCCCATCCTGACGCCGGGGTCTGTGGTGACCATTTCCCGGAATCTGGCGGACATCATCATCACGGAATACGGCGTTGCCTATATGCGGGGCCGCACGGTGAAGGAGCGGGCGCTGCAGCTGATCCAGATCGCCCATCCGGACTTCCGGGATGAACTGACCTTTGAAGCGAAAAAACTCGGCTATATCTAAGGAGGAACAGACAATGGCAAGACCTTTGGCAGACTACGTAAAGCTCCCCGAACTGGAGGAGTACAGCAAGTGGTTCTCCGCGTTTGCGGACCTGTACCGGGAGGACGGCATCCTTCAGGTGACCTGGAAGACGAACGACGGCCCCATGAAGCACTCGGGCATGTCCCACCGGGCCATCTCCCAGCTGGCGCGGATCCTGTCCATGGACTGGAAGAATGAGATCATCATCTTCACCCACATCGGCAGCACCTGGATGATCGAATCCGACCCCAACGGATGGGACACCTATTCGGAGCTGCCCACCCAGCGGTTCCAGCATCAGTACTTCGACGACACGAACCTGATCAAAAACATGGTCTTTGATCTGGATGTACCCACCATCGGGGCAATCCCCGGCCCGGGCTTTCACTGGGACTCCGCCATGCTCTGCGACGTGACCATCGCTTCAGAGGACACGGTGATGGAAGTGCCCCACGCTCACGGCGGTCTGGTGCCCGGCGACGGTATGGGTCTGATGGTGCAGCACTACTTCGGCACCAAGCGGGGCAACTACTACATGATGACCACCCGGCAGTTCACTGCGCAGAATATGCTGGACTGGGGAATGGTCTCCGAGGTCGTAGCCAAAGAAGATGTGATGAAGCGGGCCTGGGAGATCGCCCGGATGTGGAAGCGGATGCCCTATGAGAACCGGACGATTATGTCCAATCTGGCCAAGCGGCCCCTCAAGAAGCTCTTTGTGGAGGATCTGAAGCTCCACACGGTCTCCGAGCAGTACGGCTCCCTTCTCCGCATCGCCGCAAACGAGATGGGCGACGTGAACGCCGGCCAGCAGGACGAGAAGTACATCGCCCGGACCAACTACTGGCGCTACACCTTCCCGGCCATGCGCGGTCCCATGAACGAGGACACCTGGAACGCCTTCCGCACCGAGCCCTTCCAGTGGCTCGAGGAGGTGGACGCGGGCAAGGCCGACAGCCCCCACTTCTACAAGGGACAGAAACCCTACCGTCCGGAACCGGCCGGGAAATAAGTCTCTTCGCGAACAATCTTTCGGGAAAAGCACAAGCCGCAGGCTCTATCTGTTTTCGATAGAACCTGCGGCTTTTCTGCCCGGTTTATTTCTCCGTCGGAGAAGGCGAAATCTCCGGATCGGATTTCGCGCCAAAGCGCAGGAAGGCGATGATCATCAGGATATAGCAGACGGTTTTGGGCAGCATCAGCATACCGAGGATGGGCACAAGACCGGCTCCGACCGCCACGGGGAGATAAAACAGGAACGACAGAAGGATGTAGAGCCAGACAGGCGAGAGAATCCGGTTCTCCTTCCTCGACCGGAAAAACAGCAGGCAAACGGCCCCGCCCAGGAGGACGAAGGGGGTGTTCCGGATGACGCCCCAAGTCACGCCGCTGCTGTTTGTGAGCCAGCCGTTCTGCGGGAACAGGCAAAGGACGATCCGCAGCGCGGTCAGGACCCATACGAGGATCGTCATGCCCCGCTGCTCCCGGCCCGAATGGAGCGCCTGCCAGATGACGTACAGCAGGAGATAGAACACGGTCATGGTGATGGAGGTGATCAGTTTACCGATTCCCAGGGCCGCGGTAAAGTCCGAACTGACAAAGTAGTTCAGCACCCGGGGTACCAGATGGAACGCGTCTCCGCAGCCTAAGACAAGGGCGGCGGCGCCCATGAGTTTTCCGGTCCTGTTTTGCGCCCTGCGCAGCAGGACACATCCGCTGATGATTGCGAACAGCAGATACAGAATGTCAAAGGTGGATTCTCCGTATTTCATAAAACATCAATCCCTTTCCGGACGGATAGAGCTTTGCGGCTTCATCTGCATTATACTACGTGTTCCCGGTCGAATCCAGTCCTGTATCTGACAAAATGTGCTTCGATGGTTGGTTTATTTGGTTCGATTGCGAAATAAGTCGGATTGTGCTATTCTGACAGTAGAAAGCAATAAGGAGGGAAGGTTACTATGCATCAGCGCTATGAACATCTGACCAAACCGCTCAAGATCCGGAACACGGTCCTGAAATCCCGGTTCATGTACCCCTGTGCCCAGCCTCATTTCCTGCAGGGGCCGGAGCTCTATCCCGCGGATCCCATCGTCAGCTACTACTGCACCATCGCAAAGAACGGAGCGGCGTTTATCATCGTCCACGATCTGGCCAACGACACCCAACGGGACATGGGCGGCTACGACATTCCGCACTTCGCCATGTGGGATATCCATGACAAGGGATGTCAGAACTACTTCTCCCACTTTTCCCACATGATCCATTATTACGGCACCAAGCTCTGCACGTCGCTGGATCTGAATTTGTCCACCAGATACGTGGTAAATCCGCCGTCTCCCGGCGGTCCGGGCGGCCCGGGCGGCCCCGGAGGCCCCGGGATGGGTCCCATGGGCTTCGGCGGCGACACCGGAAAGATCGCGGAAAGCGGCTTGAAATTCTCTTTCGGCTCCCTGGTGGGACCGGAGGGAGAGGATGACGGCATGATTGCTGTTGGGGTGCCTCAGACAAGCGTCAAATATCTCGATGAGGACGCCATGGAGGAGTACATCGGCATCGTCATAGACCGGATGAAGCTGTACGCTTCTCTGGGATTTGACGCGGCCATGGTGCCCACGGAAGTGCTGACCTCCTTTATGAGCGAACGGTCAAACCGCCGCACCGATGAATACGGCGGCTCTCTGGAAAACCGGCTGCGGTTCAGCCATCGCTTTTTCCGGGAGATCCGCAAAGCCCTCGGGGACGACTTCCTCCTGTACTGCGGCGCACCGCTGGGCGGAGGACCCGGGCCCATGGGCGGCCTGACAAAAGAGGAGTGCGTGACCTGGCTCAAGGAGATGGAACCCTACCTGGATCTGCTCTACATCCGCTCCGCCATGGGAGACGGGCTGATGGAAGAGGAATGCGACTGCTGTCCCGGCGCGGAGCAGGCGGCGGAGCTGAAGGCGGCAGGGATCACAACTCCTATTGCCGTATCCACTCCCTATATGGATCTGGACAAGCTTGAGGCGGTTATTGCCAGCGGCAAGGCTGACGTGATCAATTCCAACCACATGTTCATGTGCAACCCCAAACTGGGACAGATCCTGAAGACCGGAGCGGGGGAGGATCTGGAGCCCTGCCTGCTGTGCCACCAGTGCCGCGGCGTCAGCTGGACCGGAGAGTGGATGAGCCACTGTACCATCAACCCGGAGATGGGCATGGAATACCGGACGCAGAAGATGCGGGAGCCGGTTACAGGGAAAAAACGGGTGGCCGTGATCGGCGGCGGTCCAGGCGGCATGAAGGCGGCGCTGTACCTGAAGGAGCGCGGCCATGAGCCGGTGATCTTTGAGGCGTCCGGAGAACTTGGCGGACAGCTCAAGGCTGTGGCCTGCTGTGATTTCAAGTGGCGCGTTACTCGTTATGTAAACTGGCTCCGGAATCAGATGGTCCGGAAGGGGATCGAGGTGCGGCTCCGCACGCCCGCCACCCGGGAGGTGCTGGAACGGGAACAGGTTCTTCGAATGCAGGATCCGGAAACAACGGCGGCAAGGATGATGACGTTGTAGACGGAGACTACAGAGAAGTTTGAAAGTCTTGCTGATGCAGGACTTTCAAACTGCAGCATCGGTGCTGAAGCACCGGCTGCCGCATTCGGCAAAA
>CACYXZ010000113.1 GCA_902778525.1 Oscillospiraceae bacterium
AAGGGCAGAGCCCTTAGGCGTGTCTTTTGTCCAGCCTTTTCTGCACGAGCAGAAAAGGGCTGGCCGTCGGAGACAAAACCAACTCGACAAACTCCAATTTCCCCGACAAGGAGGTACGATATGGAGTCATCCACCATTATTCACACCATCCCCCCGGTCTATGATCGCCGCAGCCGGGTCCTGCTGCTGGGCACCATGCCCTCTCCCAAGTCCCGGGAGGCGGGGTTTTTCTACGGACACCCGCAAAACCGCATGTGGCCTGTGCTGGCCCGTCTGTTTGGAGAAGAAACTCCGACAGATACGGAATCCCGCCGCCGTTTTCTCCTCTTGCATCAGATCGCCATGTGGGATGTGCTTTCCTCCTGCTCCATCCGCGGCGCGGACGACAGCTCCATCCGGGACCCGGTGCCGAATGATCTCCGGCCGATTCTGGAGCAGGCACCCATTGCCGCCATCTTCTGCACCGGGAAAAAATCGTTTTCCCTTTATAACCGGTATATTCGCCCGGTCACCGGCCGGGAAGCGTTCTGTCTTCCGTCCACATCTCCGGCCAACTGCCGGAATCAGAATCTTGAGACACTGACAGATGCATACCGGGCGCTGCTTTCGTTTCTGGGATGAACGCTTCTGAGAATGAGGCGCGGTTTGGAACACAGTTTCAAATTTGATATTGTCTGAAGTTTTTTGATGCTTGTGACACGCTCAAAAATTCCTTATACTGTAATTGTTGAGTCCTGTCTCTCAATAGACACTATAAATAAGAAAGGAGTGCGATAATGAAGAAGAATTTCCGTTTCATGGTGCTGCTTCTGTGCATAGCGCTGACGGCCGGCATGCTGACCGCCTGCGGCGGTTCTGCCGCCCCTTCCTCCGCGCCCGCGGATGCATCGGCGGAGACCGCTGCCGCTCCGGCAGAAGATGCGGCTCCCGCGGAAGACGCCACCCCGGCGGAAGACGCCGCCCCGGCGGAAGAACCTGCCCCGGTGGAAGACGCGGCGTCCGCTGAGGACGCAGAGCCCGCCAGCGATGTGGCCTGGCCGGAAAACGCCCTGGGCAACGTGGAGCTTCCTCTTGTGGACGAGGAGACCACCTTCTCCATCTGGATGGGCGTCAACCCCAATGTGCTGAAGATTACAGAGGACATCGGCAACGACTGCGTGATCTGGAACGAGCTGGCAGAACGGACCGGCGTCCGTCTGGACTTCGACGTCTGCAACCCGGACACCGAGTCTGAGAAATTCAACCTGATGGTCGCTTCCATGGATCTCAAGGATATCATCTCCAACGCCACCGCCCTGTACACCAACGGCGGCGAGGCTGCCATTGCCGACGAGGTCCTGATCGACACCCTGCCCTACCTGACCCCGGAGATCATGCCTCAGTTCTGCAAGCTGATGGATCAGTATCCCGACGCGGTCCCCGAGGGCCTCACCGAGAGCGGCTGGCTTCCCGGCCTGCCCCAGCTTTCCATGCAGACTGAGGGCAGCACCACCTTCGGCTGCCAGATCCGCCAGGACTGGCTGGACGAGCTGAATCTGGAGGCTCCCGAGACCTACGACGAGCTGCATGACGTGCTCAAAGCCTTCAAGGACGAGAAGGGCGCTGACGCGGCCCTGCTGCTGAACTACGCCGGCACCGGCCTGAACAACGGTCTGGTCCAGGGCTACGGCATCAACGGTCTGGTGGCCGACGCCGCCATGAGTGAGCCCTTCTACCAGGTGGACGATGTGGTCATGTACGGCCCCATCCAGCCGGAATTCAAGGAGTATCTCCAGATGGTCCATGACTGGTATGCCGAGGGCCTGATCTGGCAGGACTTCATGTCCAACCCCGACTTCCAGAATCCGCCTCTGGATGTGATTCTGGCGGACCGGACGGGCGTCTATTACGGTGAGGTCACCTATATGGCCACCATCACCAACTCCGACCCCGACGGCGACATCCGCTTTGTGGCCATTCCCGACTTTGTCAAGAACAAGGGCGACACCATCCCCTTCAAGGAGGAGCGCGCCTACACGGTGGCCACTCCCTGGTCCATTTCCTCCGCCTGTGAGGATCCGGAGCTGGTCATGCGCTGGTGCAACTACCTCTACACAGACGAGGGCGCCCTGCTGGCCAACTACGGCATTGAGCACGAGAGCTTTGAGTTCAACGAGCACAATGTCCCCGTGTTCACCGATCTGGTGCTGAACAACCCCGAGGGCATGTCCACCACGGTGGCCCTGTTCATGTACTGCATGGACCGCGGCCCCTTCTACCGGGACGAGACCCGGGAGCAGTCCGGCTACACGGAGGATCAGAAGGCCGCCAGCGAGATCTGGATGAGCAATCTGTCCGTGGGCCGCGGCATGGGCTCCACCATGATCAACGCCGAGGAATCCGACAAGGTCAACCAGTCCTACGGCGACATCAAGACCTACATCGAGCAGTCCGTGCTCCAGTTCATCACCGGACAGCGGGATCTTTCCGAGTTTGACGCCTATGTGGAGAACATCAAGTCCATGGGCATCGACGAGGTCACCGAATGCTATCAGGCCGCCTACGAGCGGTATCTCAACGGTGAGGTCGTGGAGATGGGCGGCCCCATGGGTCCCCCGCCTCCCGGCGCTCCCCCTCCCCCATAACCGGTTTCTGATTATGATACGATCCCCGGACCAGGACAGGCTGGTCCGGGGATTCTTACGATTTTGATACCTGCGCAAGCAGAATGATACTTGCAAATCCCGCCGGTTTCAGGTACGCTGTTCTTATACAGAATCAAAGGAGGTAATTCGCTTGAGAGAATTCAAAAAAGTGGAGGGCCAGTGGATCGTGCCCGAAACCACGGAGCTTTTCGGTCTGATCATCGCTCCGGGTGCCGAGATCCTGCCCCCCGAGGGCAAGACTCTGGTCTTCACCTGGAACGGCAGATCCATGCCCCTGAAGCCCGGCAACTATGAGGGTGACGTGGTGCTGGAGGTGCTGGATCCCATTCCTGTCAACAACTATAAATTCCGGGCCGCCATCTACGCCGAAGGCGGTACCGTGATCGAAGAGAAATCCGCCCTGTCCGCCGTCACCGACGGGGAGATCAAGGACGGAGAGTCCATCGACGCGGTCATCGAGAGCCAGGACGAGAACTTCAACGGCATTATGGTGGGCGGCAAGGGTCCCTACACTGTTTCAGGCGCGGATATTTCCCTCCAGGGCAACGGCGGCAACGATTTCATCGGCTACGGCGCCGGCATCACCGCCGCAGACGACGCTGTCCTGACCGTGGAGGATTCCTTCGTCGCCACCCAGGGCGCGGCCCGCGGCGCTGTCTTCGCAGGCGGTCATTCCAAGCTCTACGTCCGGAACTGCGAGATCACCGCCCAGGACGGCGTTCTGCCCGCAGATTACGAGGACAACGTCATGCCCGGAAACATGCGCCGGGTTCCCTGGATGCTGGGTCTCCGGGGCAACTGCCGGGCCACCAATCTGGCCGACTTCGCTGACGCATGGTACGAGGACTGCACCCTGACCTCTGAGGCTTGGGGCGTCATGTCCACCGACGGCGTCCAGCGCTGCCGCCTGAACCTCAAGAACTGCGACGTAGCCATCACCGGTCCCAGCGGCTATGGCGCCTTCTCCATCGGAGACTGCATTGACACCTTTGAGGACTGCCGCTTTGACGTGCCGGACTATGCCCTGATCATGGCCAACGAGACCGCCTCCGGCGTGTTCCGGAACACCAAGGTGGACTCCGGCCGCTTCGGCGTCATGAGCTTCCGGAATGAGGGCGGCAAGCTGACCATCACCGACGGCTCCGTATTCAACACCGACGAGACCGCCATTCTGGTCAAGGGCTGCGCCCCCATCATCGAGGCGGACTCCTCCGTCATCGCCCCGGGCAACGGCATCATCCTGCAGGTGATCAATTCCGACGACCCCGGCAGCCCCACCGGTTATTACATCGATCCCAGGGAGGACGATGTCTTCGATCCCGCCCACGACAACACCGTGGCCCGGGAGACCTACGACGTCATCGCCTCCTTCAAGGATATGACGGTCAACGGCGACTTCTATAACGGCTCCACCGGTCAGAAGGGCGATACCGGTCCCAAGGCGCCCATGGGTCCCCCGCCCGGCATGGATCTGCCCGGTGGTCCCGGTGGCCCCGGAGGTCCCGGCGGTCCCGGCGGTCCCGGTGGCCCCGGCGGCCCCGGAGGTCCCGGCGGCGGCCCCGGCAGCAAGGGCAACGGCTATGACGGCGTCCGCAATCTGTCCCTGACCTTCGACAATGCTGTAGTCAACGGCATCATCTCCGCTTCCAGGGCCATGCACCGGGTGGAGAAGGTGTTCAAGGACAACTGCGAGGAGCTGGGCGAAGTCATCAACACCGCGCAGCCCGTGGTCAACAACGGCGTCATCGTCACGCTGAAAAACGGCTCGGTCTGGAATGTGGCCGGCACATCCTATCTCAGCAGCCTGACCATCGAAGAGGGTTCCTCTCTGGTTGGCACGCTGACGGTCAACGGCAAAGACGTGGAGGCCGCTCCCGGCGTCTACACCGGCGCGATCACCGTGACCATCTGATCCTGAAATAAAGGCCCGGAACAGGCAATGAACTGCTCCCCGTCAAGTAGACAGTGAAATAATTAAAGAAAAATTCACAGCGCTGCGGCGCTGTGGCAACCGCAGATTCCGGAAGGCTGCCAAGGCATCCATCCGGAATTTGCGGTTTTTTATGCCGCTAAGAACAGATTGTGCTTCTCCATCGGGGTGAGGACACCTAGCCCCCGCTGCACACGCCTGCAGTTGTAATAATGGATGTAATTCTCGATCATACCGACGAGTTCTTTCTTGCTGGTAAAGCGTTTGCCGTAGTATCGCTCCCGTTTCAGAATGCCCCAGAAGCCCTCCATCGGTCCGTTGTCAATACACTTGGCTACGCGGGACATGCTCTGGGTCATGCCAGCTTTCTCAAGCTTGTGGTGGAAGGTTCGGTTTGTATACTGAAATCCTCTGTCGCTATGGAATAGAGGATGTGCGCCGGGATTGGCCTTTACAGCACGGTCAAAGGTCTTGAATACCAGTGGATTATCATTCCGGTCACTGACCACATAGGCAACGATGCGGCGGTCGTAAAGGTCCAGAATTGCACTGAGATAGACCTTGTGTACTGTCATGCCCTCATACCACTTGAATTCTGTCACATCAGTGAGCCACTTCTCATTGGGCATGTCCGCATGAAAGTCCCGGTTCAGAAGGTTCTCAGCTACAAACTGAGGATTCTTCGCCCTTCTGGTGCAGCCATGGCTGCTATACTTGATAGTGGACTGAATGCTTTTAGCACGGCAAATTCGGAGAATACGCTTATCGTTCACATGAATATGGTGGTCGTGCCGAAGATCGTCATTGATGCGGCGATAGCCCTTGTCCGGGCTTTCCATGTGGATCTGCTCAACTTTCTCTGCAATCTTCTCGTTTTCCCTTGTCCTGGCACTTTGTTTTCCGGATGCCCAACGATGATATGCCGCCCGGGATACATGCAGAAGTTTACAGGATTCGTCAATGGGATCTCCACGCTCAGCGTGATTCTCCTGTATTGCTCTATATATGTGTCCTTGTCTTACTTGTCCAAGGCATCCCTCCTCACGATTTCGTCCAATTTTTTTAGCAAATGGTTCTCCATTTCTGCGAGATAAAGCTTGTGCTTGAGTTGCTCAATCTCGATTTGGGCTGCCTCCAGTTCTGTTCTCGGTGTCTGATCCTTCTTCCGCTTTCCACGCCGATCTTCAAGTCCGGCCTCGCCAAGTTCCTCATATTTCAGTGTCCACGTCCGTACTTGTTGGTAACTCACCTGGTACTTCAGCGCCATCTCTCCGTAGTTCTTCCCCGATGCCAGACAGTCTCTGACGATCTCCAGGCGCTCTTCCTTGGTCGTATCTCGTCCCTGCTTCATGTAGCTTCCGCCTCCTGAATGTTTTACGGAGTTGAAGTCTCCATGAGCATTATACACCTTAATCCAGTTCCGGAGTTGAATTGTTGATCGTATCCCGTATTTCCTGCAGATTCCCTGCAGACTTCCGCCTCCACGCAGATACTCTATGACAGCGGCGGTCTTCATTTCTGCTGTATATACCTTTTGCCCTTTGTGAATAAATCCTTCTACGCCTTCATTTTCATACTTGTTTATCCATAGCTTTACTGTTTCAAAATCTGCACCCGCTATCCGTGTTGCCTCGCTTATGCTTATCTTATGTCCCAGGCATTCCCGTACTATCCTTACTTTTTCCTCAACTGCTATCTTCTGCTTATATGGCATAGTAATGCTCCCCCTATGGTTGACAGTGTTTTCTTTTTCACTGTCTCTCATAGGGGGAGCATATCA
>CACYXZ010000114.1 GCA_902778525.1 Oscillospiraceae bacterium
ATGGATTCCACGCTCTGGAAATTCATGTCCTTCTTCTTTTTGACATATGTGTCTTTCTCTTTTTTACTCATAAAGAGATACCTCCGAATACTATTTTATCTCGACATCTCTGACATCTATCTCACAGCCACAACTACCCCAACATCTAACTCGGCAACTCAACTTATTGACATCTATCGAGGCAACTCAACTCTCACATTTTTTGAGCCGGATTGCCCTTGGATAAGTTACCGAGAAGCGTTTTGTCTGCCCGATGCCAAATTTGCCCGATTGCCCGAAACCGCAGTATTACTGGGCTTTCGCGCCTATTTTCCTTCAACCCTTGACATCAATACTACCGTCTCCACATGCTTCGTCCGCGGGAACAGATCCACCGCCTCGGCGGACTGGAAACGATATCCGCGCTCTTCCAGCAGCCTCACGTCCCGGGCCAGGGTCCCCGGATCGCAGGACACATACACCAGCCGCTCCGGCGCCATTTCCGCGACCGCCTCGATCACCTCGGCCGAAATCCCCTTCCGGGGCGGATCCACGGTGATCACGTCCGGATGGATGCCCTCGGAGGCCAGCTGCTTTGCAGCCTGTCCCGCGTCGGCGCAGAAAAACCGCACGTTTTCAATGCCGTTGCGCCGGGCGTTTTCCTTTGCGTCCTCGATGGCCTGGGGGACCACTTCCACGCCGATGGCCTGCCCGGCGGCCCGGGCCAGACACAGGGTGATGGTGCCGGTGCCGCAGTAGAGATCCAGTACCGTCTCTGTGCCGTGGAGATCCGCCAGAGCCAGAGCCTTTCGGTACAGGACCTCCGCCTGATGGTGGTTGACCTGGTAAAAGGAGGCGGGACTCAGCCGGAACCGCAGAGAGCACAGCTCGTCTTCAATGAATCCGTCGCCCCAGAGAGTGTGATAGGTTTCGCCCAGGATCACGTTGTCCGGCCGGGTGTTGACGTTGTGGATCACGGAGGTGACGGCGGGGACTGCCGCCCGCAGCGCCTCGACCAGCTGCTTCCGCTTGGGCAGAGTCTCGCTGTTTGCCGTGATACAGACCATCACCGCTCCGGTGACGGCGGCCTTTCGGACAAAAATGTGCCGGATATACCCGGTGCGGGCGGACTCGTCATAGGGGAGAATGTGATACTGCGCCATCCATTCCAGCACCGCCTGGGAGATCAGCGACGCCTCCTCCGGCTGGATCAGGCAGCGGGTCACGGGGATCAGATCGTGGCTCCTGGAGCGAAAAAAGCCCGCGGCGGGACCGTCCTTCGTCATGGCCACCGGAAACTGGACTTTGTTGCGGTAGCCCTCGCAGGTCGGCGCGGCGGCAATGGCCAGGGGTTCCGGATCTACGCCGCCGATGCGGCGGAGCGCGTCGGAGACCCGCTGGCGCTTGAGCTCCGTCTCCAGGGCGTAGTCCATGTGCATGAAGTCGCAGCCGCCGCACTTCCCGAAGTGGGGGCACGCCGGCGTCACCCGATGGGGCGACGGCTCCAGGACCTGCTCCAGCCTTCCGTAGACGGCGGTCTTTGTGATCTTGACGATCCGAACGGAACAGACCTCTCCGGGAATGGCGCCCTTGACAAAGACCGCCCGGTCCTCGATCCGGGCCACGCCCAGGCCCTGGCTGGTGCAGCCGGTGATCCCGGCGGTGAAGATCTGATTTTTCTGCATGACGCGCCTCCTGTGTGAGCATGGCTCTGATACACATAATATACACGATTTTTGCCCTGGAAGCAATGCGGGATTCCCGGGGCGGCAGAGGTTGTTTTTTTGCCGAATTGTTGATATACTACTATAGATCATCCATGGAAAGGGGAATCGGATCCATGACGGAAGAACAAAAACGGATCCTGGCCGAGCATGAGGCCAAATATATGAAGTTTATGCCTGATCTGGAGGCCATGGGAGAGGACGGGTTCACTTCCTGCGGCGGGAACTGCTCTTCCTGCTCCAGCGACTGCGACTCCCGGCAGGAGGACCAGAAGACCCCCAAAAAGGCCGGGCGGATCGTGGCGGTGTTCAGCGGCAAGGGCGGCACCGGAAAATCCGTCATCACCTGCCTGCTGGCGGATATGCTGCAGCGAATGGGGAAAAAGGTGGGCGTAATGGACGCGGACCTTGCGAACCCCACCGTCCATTACCTCTACGGCAAACTGGACCGGGTCGCGGCGGAGGGGGACAAGCTCCTGCCCCTGACGGCGGACAGCGGCGTGGTGTTCATCTCCCAGGGCAACGTGGAGAAGGATCCGAACCAGCCCATCCTGCAGGAGGGCAAGGATCTGGCTGTGGGCGCGCTGAACTTCTATCTGGGCGTCAAATGGCCGGAGGATCTGGACTTCCTGCTCATCGACATGCCCTCGGGCATCGGCGACGTGCCTCTGCAGATCGGCACCATCATTCCCTTTGACGGGGCGGTGTGCGTCTCCAATCCCTCGGACCTGACGGACTTTCTGGTCAAGAAATCCGTGGGACTGATGAAGATGATCATGATCCCGGTGGTGGGCGTGGTCATGAACAAGGCGTATCTGTCCACGGAAAGCGGCGACATCCTGCTGGGCACCGATCCGGCGGAGCACGCCGGTAACGTGGGCGCGCCGCTGATCGCTACCGTGCCCCTGAGTCTGGAGCTGTCCGTCATGGCGGACTTCGGCCGGATCTCCGACGCGCAGGTGCCGGAGCTGGCTCCGGCGGCGGAGCTGCTCTGCCGCTGATGGACTATCGAAACTGCCGCCTGTGCCCCCGGTCCTGCGGGGTGGACCGCACTGCGGGACAGCGGGGATACTGCGGCATGGGGGACCGGATCACCGCCGCCAGGGCCGCCCTGCATTTCTGGGAGGAGCCGCCCATCTCCGGGGAGCGGGGTTCCGGGACGGTGTTCTTCTCGGGATGCTCTCTGGGGTGCGATTTCTGCCAGAACACGGAGATCAGCCACGGAAAGTTCGGCGCGGAGATCACCGCGGAGCGGCTCCGGGCCATCTTCGAGGACCTGATCGCCCAGGGCGCCCACAATATCAATCTGGTGACGGCCACCCACTTCCTGCCCTCCATCCTCCCGGCGCTGGAGCCGAAACTGCCGGTGCCTGTGGTGTACAACTGCGGGGGATACGAGTCCGTGGAGACCCTCCGGGCGCTGGAGGGAAAGGTGGATGTCTATCTGCCGGACCTGAAGTACGCGGAGGCGGAGCTGGCGGCGAAGCTGTCCCATGCGCCGGACTATTTCGAGGTGGCCTGCGCGGCCATCGACGAGATGGTCCGGCAGACCGGTCCCTGCCGGTTTTCGCCGGAGGGGATGCTGGAGAAGGGCGTGATCATCCGGCACCTGGTCCTGCCGGGACAGGTCCAGAACAGCCTGAAGGTGCTGGACTATGTGGCGGAGCACTTTCCGAAGGGAACGGTGCTGCTGAGCCTGATGGCCCAGTATGTTCCCTCGGGGAAGGTCAAGCATACGCCGCCCTTCGACCGGCCCGTCTCGGCGGAGGAATATGAGGCGGTGGTCAGCTGGCTGTACATGCTGGGCCTGGAGGACGGGTTCCTGCAGGAGCCATCCGCCGCCACGGAGGAGTATCTCCCGGACTTTTCACTGGAGGGGATCCTATGATGATCTGCGAAAAGATCGACCTGTACGGGGACAGGCGCGTCATGCTCTACACCTATGTCCAGAAGTGGACCACGGTGCCGGGACACTATCCCAGGCGGGGCGGCGTAGTGGTGCTGCCCGGCGGGGCCTATATGTTCCACGGGGTCAGCGAGGGAGAGCCGGTGGCCATGGCCTTCGCCGCGGCGGGCTATAACGCCTACCTGCTGCGGTATTCCATCGCGCCCCACGCCCAATTCCCCAATTCCGCGGCGGACGCCTGCCGGGCGCTGAAGGTGATCCGGGAGCGGGCGGAGGAGTTCTGCCAGGATCCGGACAAGCTGGCCCTGTGCGGCTTTTCCGCAGGCGGCCACGCGGCGGCCTGCGCCGGGACCATGTGGAACCGGGGGGATGTGCGGGAAATCTCCGGCTGCGCCGGGAAGGAGGGCAAGCCCAACGCCCTGATCCTGGGCTATCCCTGCGTCACCGTGGACCTGGAGGGCCAGGGAGACATGTATGCCCGACTGGCCGGGGACCGGTCTCTGGAGGAGCTGCGGGAGATCGCCTCGGCGGAGAAATGGGTGGGAAGCCATACCCCGCCGGTATTTTTATGGAACATCTACCGGGACAAGATGGTGCCGGTGGAGCATGGACTGAAACTGATGACTGCCCTGGCGAAGCACGACGTGCCCTTTGAATGCCACACCTATATGGAGGGCAATCACGCCTCCGCCCTGAACACCCCGGCCTCCTCCCTGGGGGACCCGGTGCGGGAGAATCCCCGGGTGGCCCGGTGGATGGAGGACTGCCTCGGCTGGCTGGGGCTGGTCTTCGGCACGCCGGAGCTGGACGTGCCCCAGGAGAACATGCGGTCCATGGCGGAGGACCGGGCCCATCTGGGCGTCCCGGCGTTCCGGTTCCCGGAGTAAACTGAAACAGCAGGTGAAACAATGATTATCAAGAATTTTAAAGGGAAAAGCCCGGTGATCACCGGTGCGTATCTGGCCGAGGACGTGTCCGTCATCGGGGACGTGGTGGTGAAGCCCGGCGCCTCCATCTGGTACGGGACGGTGCTGCGGGGGGATACGGACGCCATCATCATCGGGGAGAACACCTCCGTGCAGGACAACTCCGTGGCCCACTGCTCGGCGGGCATTCCCACCATCATCGGCGCGAACTGCGTGGTGGGCCATAACGCCATCCTCCACTCCTGCACCGTGGAGGACGGATGCCTCATCGGCATGGGCGCCACGCTGCTCGACGGCTGCCATATCGGCGCGGGGAGCATTGTGGCCGCGGGAGCCGTGGTGTCGCCCAACAAGGTGATTCCGCCGAATTCCATGGTCATGGGCGTACCGGGCCGGGTGGTCAGGACCCTGACCGCGGAGGACATCCTGCCCATCGACTGGTCGGTCCAGCACTATCTGGACTACGCAAAAGAACAGTTTCTGCCGCAGGAGTGAATTGTTATGGTCTACATAGACAAAACCAGATGCATCGGCTGCCTCCGGTGCGTACGGGTATGCCCCATGGGGGTACTTGTCCCGGGGGCTGGGGACCGGACGCCGGAGGTCCACCCCCGCCGCAGGTGCATTCAATGTATGCACTGCGCCGCCGGATGTCCGAACATGGCCGTCCGGTTTGAGGAACTGCCGCCGGAGGAGGTCTATCCGGAACTGCCGGAGACGGCGTCTTCTCTGGAGAAGCTGATCCGCTGGCGGCGCTCCGTCCGCTCCTATTCGGAGAAGCTACCCCCGAAGGAGCTGATCCAAAAGGCGCTGGACACCGCCAACTTTGCCCCCAGCGGAAAGAACCAGCGGGCCTACCGTTATACGGTGGTCTGGGGGAAGAAGCGGGTCGCGGCCCTGCGGGACAAGTGCCTTTCGCTCTGCGCGGAATACGGGGAGGCCCCGGAGCTGAACAAGCTCTTTGCCGCCGGGACGGATCTTCTGACCTGCGGCGCCCCCTGCATGATCGTGGCCTGGAGCCCTGATGGATGCCTGAACCCGATACTGGACCCGGCGGTGAGCATGGCGGAGCTGGAGCTGCTGCTGGTGCAGGAGGGACTGTCCACCTGCTGGGGCGGCTACCTCCGGCAGGTCAGCGACCGGTTCCCGGAGGTCCGAAAGGATCTGGGACTGGGAGAGAACGACCGGGTGCGCTGCGCCCTGATGGTCGGCTATGCCAAAGGGGAGAGGTATCTGCGGACGGTGTGGCGACCGGCGGCGGAGGCCCTCTGGCTGGAGGGAGAGGAATGACGGAAGTCCGGACAGTGCAGCCGGGACAGAGATACCGGCACTTCAAGGGAAACCTCTATCAGATCCTCTGCGTGGCCCGGCACACGGAAACGGAGGAGGAGCTGGTGATCTACCAGGCGCTCTATGGGGATTTCGGCATATACGCCAGACCGAAAGCCATGTTCCTCAGCGAAGTGGACCGAAGGAAATACCCCGGGGCCCCGCAGAAATACCGGTTTGAATTGGTATAAATACCCAAATACCGGATAAAAAAACAAAAAAGCCTGGCCTGAAACAGAAAAGTATTGCCAAATCAGGCCAAAAACCCTTGCAAATCCGCAGGTTTTGTGTATAATTAAAAATGACATTTCGGTAACAACAGTTACAAGAAACCTGCAGGAGGAGCTATGAAACAATTGAATCTAAAATTGCTTCGCGTGTTTTACATATTTGTCCTTGCCTCGCTGCTGGCGCTTCCGGCGCTGGCGGCGGATCTGACCGGCACCATGACTGTGGAGCCCACGCGGGAGATCGAGGCCCAGGCCTGGA
>CACYXZ010000115.1 GCA_902778525.1 Oscillospiraceae bacterium
GGACCGGGGTCTGGTGCCGTCCAACCCGGACTTCCCCATCGTGGTGGACTCTCCCCTGGCGGTGGAGGCCACCCGGATCTACGCCAGCGACCTCAGCGGTTATCTCGACCAGGAGGCCGGCACGCTGATCCGGCAGGGCATCCCCCTGTTCTCCGCCAGCAACACCCGTCTGGTGACGACCTCGGACGAGTCCAAGCTGCTCAACAACGACAAAACCCCCAAGGTCATCATCGCCGCCTCCGGCATGTGCGACGCCGGCCGGATCCGCCACCACTTAAAGCACAACCTCTGGCGGCCGGAGTGCGCGGTGGTCTTTGTAGGCTATCAGGCGCTGGGCTCTCTGGGCCGGGCGCTCCAGGAGGGCAAACGCTCCGTCAAGCTCTTCGGCGAGGAGGTGCGGGTCAGCGCCTCCATCGAGACCTTCCACGGCCTGTCCTCCCACGCCGACCACGACCATCTGGTCTCCTGGATCCGGCAGTTCGAGCAGGACAGCCCCGCCCAGGTCTTTGTGGTCCACGGGGACGAGGATGTGTCGGCGGGATTTGCGGAGGAGCTCCGCGGACTGGGCTTCCGGGCCCAGGCGCCGCTGTACCGGGAATCCTACGACCTGCTGACCGGACAGATCACGGAAGAGGGTGTCATGCCCGAAAAGAAGAAGCGCAGCGCCTTCCAGAGCGGCTCCCCCCAGTACCGCCAGCTGGAGGAGGCCGGCAGACGGCTGGAGGAGGTCATCCGGCAGAACAAGGGCCTTTCCAACAAGGAGCTGGGCAAATTCACCTCCCAGCTTCAGGCGCTCATCTCCAAATGGCAGCGGGACAACCGGTAAAACGCAGGAGGCAGGACATCCGTCCTGCCTCCTTGATTTTTCAGCTCGCTTCGTCTGTAAAGTTGTAGGCATAATCCTCCACCGGCTCAATGGGCGGCAGATCCGCGCCGAACACCCGGGAAAACACGGTCCGCATGGTGTTGATGCCGGTCTGCCCTTCAATGTCAAACCGTTCTCCCCGATAGTACACACAGGACAGCACGTTCTGCATATAGGGATTCTCCACATGGGGATCGTAGCTTTCGATCTCCCCCAGCTGGACCATGTGCAGGGCGTAGCGGTTGCCGTGGTCCGACAGCAGGAGGATCAGCGCCTCCGGGTCATGGGTCCGGAGCTGCTCCACCAGATCCCGGATGAAGCCGTTGATGAATTCCACCTGCCCCAGATACAGGCTGTGGTCCCGCCAGTTCCAGCCGTTGGCAAAAGGCAGCGCCTCCCCGTGGGGACCCACCATGGTGGGGGAATGGGGGCACTGGATGTAGCCCACCGTCAGGGTCGGCGTCCCCTGCGTCTCCTCCCAGCAGCGGAGGCTCACCTCCAGCGCGTTGTCCAGAGACGCCCGGTAGTTGGCCCCGTAGTCCGACACAAAGAACTGATCCAGGAAATACCGGAGCCAGCGGGACTTGTTGTACAGGCTGTTGCGCATCAGATACTCCGAGATGGTCCGGCGGGTCTGATGGGAGGTCAGCACCCGGCAGCCGGAGGTCCCCAGATAGTCCACATGGTTGATCAGGTTGATCTGATATCCGTTGGCGGCAAACATCCGGTAGAGCTGACAGTTGTTGCGAAACACCGCCTGCTTGTGGCCGGAGTCCTCCTCCGTCACCACATAGTTGAGGTTCAGCAGATTCGACATCAGGGCGTCGGTGTGGATGGCCTCGGGGTTCCGGCTCTCGTAGGCCACTGAGAAGCCCTGATCCTCCAGCTCCCGCAGGAACGGCCCGTTGTCGTAGTCATAGTAGTGCAGCAGGTTCTCGTACCCGCCGTATTCGTCAAAGAGGAAGCAGTACACATTCGGCCGGTCGTCCTTTGTAAAGCGCACGCCTGACAGATCAAATTCATCCGGCTCCCTTCCTTCGGCGAATTCCCGGCGCACCTCATGGCTGCCCACCATGGCGGGAATGGCCATCACCCCGTTCATCACGGTCATGGTGCCGAAGGCGATCAGCACCAGCAGGCAGCCCGTCCGCAGATCCGGCTTCTTTCGAAGCAGCAGGACAAACAGGGCGATCAGCAGCACCAGCAGCACCGCCAAAAGATACCGGTCCCGCAGAAAGGGGACGACCCGCTTCAGATGCACCGCCAGCAGGCAGAAATTGATGACCACCAGCATGGCCGCGTCGGTCCAGAAGGCCGCCCGGGAGGCGTTCCGGAAGAAGATCAGCGTCAGGAAAAAGAACGCCAGCGCATTGACGGTGAACACCACCAGGAAAGGCAGCATGGCCGACGGAGGCACCTCCGCTGCGTTCCTTGCGAACATGAATACACAGGGAAATCCGCAGACCGCCAGCATGGACAGCACCGGAACCAGATCATATTTCACAAAATGGCGCATCCTGTTTCGCCTTCCTTTCCGTTCCGGGTCATCATATCACAGGATGCGCACATTTTCAACATGAAGCCTTCACATTCGGACCTATGGCCGGCCCCGCTCCGCGCACAAATTTTCTTTACAAACAGGGGAAAATCCCCTATACTTAATAAGATACGGAATTCATTGAGGTGCAGACTATGACCGATTTAGATAAAATCAGAAATTTCTCCATCATTGCCCACATCGACCACGGAAAATCCACCCTGGCGGACCGCCTGCTGGAGGCCTGCGAGGCGGTGGAGGCCCGGGACATGGAGGACCAGATCCTGGACAACATGGACCTGGAGCGGGAGCGGGGCATCACCATCAAGGCCCGGGCCGTCCGGCTGCTGTACCCCGCGGCGGACGGGGAGACCTATGTGCTCAACCTGATCGACACCCCGGGGCATGTGGACTTCAACTATGAGGTAAGCCGTTCCCTGGCGGCCTGCGAGGGTGCGGTACTGGTGGTGGACGCCTCCCAGGGCGTGGAAGCCCAGACCCTGGCCAACACCTATCTGGCCATCGACGCGGGCCTGGAGGTCCTTCCGGTCATCAACAAGATCGACCTGCCTGCGGCGGACCCCCAGCGGGTCAAGCGGGAGGTGGAGGACATCATCGGCCTGCCCGCCGAGGACGCGCCGGAGATCTCCGCCAAAAACGGAATCAACATCCCCGCCGTGCTGGAGATGATCGTCCGGGATCTGCCCGCCCCGGAGGGCGACCGTTCCCTTCCCCTGCGGGCGCTGATCTTCGACAGCCAGTATGACAGCTACAAGGGCGTCATCGTCTATTTCCGGGTCATGGACGGCGTGATCCGCCAGGGCATGGACGTCCGAATGATGTCCGGCGGTGCGGTCTACAAGGTGGTGGAGGTGGGCTATCTCCATCCCCGGGGCATGGAGCCTGCGGAAGCTCTGGGCGCCGGCGAGGTGGGCTATTTCACTGCCTCCATCAAAAACGTCTCCGACACCCGGGTGGGCGACACCGTCACCGGCGTGGAACACCCTGCGGCAGAGCCGCTCCAGGGCTACAAGGACGTACAGCCCATGGTCTATTCCGGCGTGTATCCCGCCGACGGGGCCAAATATCCGGAGCTGCGGGACGCCCTGGAGAAGCTCAAGCTCAACGACGCCTCTTTGAGCTATGAGCCGGAGAGCTCCGTGGCTCTGGGCTTCGGCTTCCGGTGCGGCTTCCTGGGCCTGCTGCATATGGAGATCATCCAGCTGCGGCTGGAGCGGGAATTCAACCTGGACCTCATCACCACCGCCCCCAGCGTGGTCTACCGGGTCACCCGCACCGACGGCACCGTCACCATGATCGACAACCCCCTCAACTACCCCGATCCCACGGAGATCGAGCTGGCGGAGGAGCCCTTTGTCCGGGCCTCCATCATCACGCCCCCGGAGTATGTAGGCGGCATCATGGACCTGTGCCAGGATCGCCGGGGCGAATACATCGACATGACGTACCTGGATCAGAGCCGGGTGGAGCTGCATTACGACATGCCCCTCAACGAGATCATCTTCGATTTCTTCGACTGCCTGAAGTCCCGGACCCGGGGCTACGCCTCGCTGGACTACGACCTGACGGGCTACCGGGCAAGCAATCTGGTCAAGCTGGACGTGCTGCTCAACGGGGACGTGGTGGACGCTCTCAGCTTCATTCTTCACGCGGACAAGGCCTATCCCCGGGCCAGAAAGATCTGCGAAAAGCTCAAGGAGAACATTCCCCGCCAGCTCTTCGAGATCCCCGTTCAGGCGGCCATCGGCTCCAAGATCATCGCCCGGGAGACCATCAAGGCCCTGCGTAAGGACGTTCTGGCCAAGTGCTATGGCGGCGACATCACCCGGAAGAAGAAGCTGCTGGAGAAGCAGAAGGAAGGCAAAAAACGGATGCGCAGCTTCGGCTCCGTGGAGGTGCCCCAGGAGGCACAAGATCCGCGCAAACAGTTGTTTCCCAGGACAAATCACTGGGCATTTATATCCATATTCCCTTTTGCCGCAGCAAATGTCAGTACTGCGATTTCTATTCCCTGCCCCGGTCGGAAAAGACCCCGGAGCTGATGGACCGCTACGTCCGCGCCCTGGAAAAGCACATTCAGGAGGGCGGCGCCCGGGCGCCGAAATACGTGGTGGACACGGTCTATTTCGGCGGCGGCACCCCCAGCTATTTCGGGGCGGAGCGGCTGCGGCGGGTCTACACGGCCCTGTCCCGGCGCTTCAACATCGCCAAGACCGCCGAGGTGACCTTAGAGGCCAACCCGGAGTCCATCACGGAAAAGGGCTGCCGGCGGCTGATCTCCACCGGCTTCAACCGGATCTCCATCGGCGTTCAGACCAACAACGACCAGCTGCTGAAGGTCCTGGGCCGGCCTCACACCTTCCGGCAGGCCCAGAAGGCCATGGAGATCGCCCGGGAAGCCGGGTTCCAGAACATCAGTCTGGATCTCATGTACGGCCTGCCCGCCCAGAGCCCCCAGGCCTGGGCCGACGCGCTGGGCTCCGTCATCGACATGCAGCCGGAGCACATCTCCTGCTACGGTCTGACCGTCCAGCCGGGAACGCCCCTCTACCAGTACCGGGATCAGGCCGCCCTGCCCAATGATGACGCTCAGGCCGCCATGTACCTCTACGCGGTATCCACGCTGGAGGCCTACGGCTATCATCAGTACGAGATCTCCAATTTCGCCCAGACCGGAAAGGAATGCGCCCACAACCTCAAATACTGGATGGGCGGAGAATACATGAGCTTCGGTCCCTCCGCGGCCTCGGACTTCGCCGGGACCCGGTACACCTTCGCCTCAGACGTGAACCGCTATATCCGGGCCATCGCCACCGGCGACGCCATCACCACCGAGGTGGAATACGTTCCCATCAAGGAGCGGGCCGGCGAATATCTGATGCTCCGGATGCGGACCGTCTACGGCATCGAACGGAAGGAGTATGAGTCCACGTTCCTGATGCCCTTTGACCCGCTGGAGACGGTGCTGAACTTTTACGGCACCCGGGGCCTGACCCGCTACAGCCGGGAGACCGGCCGCTGGTGCCTGACGCCTCAGGGATTCCTGGTTTCCAACCAGCTCATCAACCAGCTCATCGATGCCCAGCGGAAATCTACGCCCCTGTCGCCCCACCGGTTCTGAGAAATCACAAGCTGGAGTTTGTAGAGATCCAATTTCACATGATAAAATCAAACAGGGAGGTAAACCTATGGCACGCTTAGAAAACAAAATCGCAGTCATCACCGGCGGCAACTCCGGCATCGGAGAGGCCACCGCCAAGCTCTTCGCCCGGGAGGGCGCCACCGTGGTCATTACCGCCCGCCGGGAGGCCGAGCTCCGCCGGGTGGCAGACGAAATCACCGCCGAGGGCGGCAGCTGCGTCTATATCCCCGGGGATGTGACCGTCACCGCCCAGGTGGACAATGTGATCGACAAGACCGTGGAGATGTTCGGCCGCATCGACATCCTGGTGAACGACGCGGGCATCGGCGACCGGCATACGCCCACCGCCAAAATGGAGGACGACTTCTGGGACGAGATCCAAGACGTGGATCTCAAGGGCGTCATGCGCTGCTGCCGGGCCGCGCTCCGGTATATGGTCCCCGCCAACCGGGGCTCCATCGTCAACGTGGCCTCCATCGGCGGCGTGTATTCCTGCGCTGGCGCAGCCTACTCCGCGGCCAAGGCCGGCGTGCTGAGCCTGACGAGGAATCTGGCCATCCAGTATTACGGCACCGGCATCCGGGTCAACTCCGTATCCCCCGGCTCCACCGACACGCCTCTGTTCTCCCCGGAGAAGTTCGAGGGCGTGGACGAGGAAATGCTGGCGCTGACCGCCCGGAGCCATGTCCGTACCATTGATCACATGCTCTCCCCCTATGAGCAGGCCTATGCGATCCTGTTCCTGGCCAGCGATGAGGCCAGCGGCATCAACGGGCAGGATCTCGTGGTGGATTACGGCGGACGGCTGTAATTCCCCTTTGGACATTTTAACAAGAGGAGGGATCCACCGTGGACGACAAACAGGAACGGGAAAGCCTGTTTGAGAAGCACCGGGAAAACGTCTATTTCCGCTGGGGCATGACCGCCTTTGTGGTGATCGTGGCCTGTGTGCTTGTGGCGGAATTCATCATCAATCTGTCTTCTGTCATGGGGGTGCTGCGGATCTTTATCCGCGCCATGGCTCCCGTGTTTTACGGTCTGGGAATCGCGTACCTTCTCGACCCCATCGTGGAGCGGCTGCAGCTGGTGCTGCGCCCGCCGCTGGAGAAGCGCATGAAAACGCTCCAGCGTGCGGAGGGCCTCTCCCGGGGGCTGAGCATCCTCATCGCCATGCTGATCCTGGTGCTGGTGATCTGGGCGCTGCTGGCCATGGTGCTGCCCCAGCTCCTTGACAGTCTCAACACCATCATCGGCAACATGCCGGTCTACTACAACACCCTCAGCAAGTGGGTCACGGACCTGATCGCCGACAACATTGAGGTGGCGGACTTCACCGGCGAGGTCATGGACACGGTCTATCAATACCTGACCAACTGGATCAGCTCCTCACTGCTGCCCAGGGTCCAGTCCGCCGTAGTCAGCCTGACCACCAGCGCCGTCAGCATCGTCCGGGCGCTTCTGAATCTGGTCATCGGCCTGATCATCTCCGTCTATCTGCTCCTGGGCAAGGACCGCTTTCTGGCTCAGGCCAAGAAGCTGTGCTATGCGCTGCTGGGCGAAAAGCACGGCGGATACGTCTGCAACGTCTGCACCTTCGCCAATCAGGCCTTCGGCGGCTTCATCGGCGGCAAGATCATCGACTCCATCATCATCGGCGTGCTGTGCTTCATCGGACTGAGCCTGATGAAGATGCCCTATACGCTCCTGATCTCCATCATTGTGGGCGTCACCAACGTGATTCCCTTCTTCGGTCCCTATCTGGGCGCCATCCCCTCGGCGCTGCTGCTGCTGGTGATCGATCCCCTCCACGCTCTGTACTTTGTGATCTTCATTCTGATCCTTCAGCAGATCGACGGCAACATCATCGGCCCCATGATCCTGGGCGACGCCACCGGCGTCAGCGGCTTCTGGGTCGTGGTCTCGATTCTGGTGTTCGGCACCTTCTACGGCGTGCTGGGCATGGTGCTGGCGGTGCCGCTGTTCGCGGTGATCTACAAGCTGGTGTCGGAGCTGACGGGCCGGCTGCTCCGGAACCGGGGCCTGTCCACCGTCACCGACGACTATCAGGCCTGGAACTATCCGCCCCGGCCGGATCCGGACAACTGGCTCCGGAAGAAAACGCCCCGGCGCCACCGGTTTGCCGCATGGCTCTCCGCCCGAAGGGCGCCCAAGGATCCCCCGCCCCCGGAGGATCCGCCCGCCCCGTGAGATCTTTCCCTTTTCAGGAAATTATCTGTTGAAAACCCCGGGCAATGTTGTATAATTGATTTGTAAAACAAAAATAACTTTACGGAGGTAGATTACAATGTTTGACGCACTTATCGCTAAGCTCAAGGCCGAGCCCAAGACCATCGTCTTCACTGAGGGCCCCGACGCCCGGATCCTGGAGGCCACCTCCAAGCTTCTGGCCGAAGGCATCATGAAGGTCGTTCTGGTGGGCAACGTGGCTGAGGTCGAGGCTGCGGCCAAGGCCGGCGGCTTCAACATCGAGGGCGCGGAGATCGTCGATCCCGAGACCTACGCCGAGATGGACGCCATGGTCGAGAAGATGGTGGAGCTCCGCAAGGGCAAGATGACCCCCGAGCAGTGCAAGGCCAACCTGCTCAAGGGCAACTACTTCGGCACCATGCTGGTGAAGATGGGCAAGGCTGACTGCCTGCTGGGCGGCGCCACCTACTCCACCGCCGACACCGTCCGTCCCGCCCTGCAGCTCATCAAGACCAAGCCCGGCAACACCATCGTGTCCTCCTGCTTTATCATGGTCCGCGACAACGCCGACGGCACCCAGGACAAGCTGGCCATGGGCGACTGCGCCATCAACATCCATCCCACCGAGGACAACCTGGTCGAGATCGCCCAGGAGACCGCCAAGTGCGCCCAGACCTTCGGCATCGACCCCAAGGTCGCGTTCCTGAGCTTCTCCACCAAGGGCTCCGCCAAGGACGACGAGGTCACCAAGGTCCAGAACGCCGTGGCCAAGGCCAAGGAAGTCATGACCGTTCCCGTGGACGGCGAGATGCAGTTTGACGCCGCCGTCGCTCCCGAGGTCGGCCAGCTGAAGTTCCCCGGCTCCCCCGTTGCGGGCCAGGCAAACACCTTCATCTTCCCCGACGTCACCGCCGGCAACATCGGCTATAAGATCGCTGCCCGTCTGGGCGGATTCGCCGCTTACGGCCCCATCCTGCTGGGCCTGAACGCGCCCATCAATGACCTCAGCCGCGGCTGCAACGCCGACGAGGTCTACAAGATGGCCATCATCACCGCCGGTCTCGCCTGATCGAATAAAAAATATGGAGCCTGCCCCGGGGCAGGCTCCTTTTTTTGCATATCAGAGCGTGTTGTACACGATCCTTCCGCCCAGGACCGTCAGCTTCACCCGCCCGGTCAGGGTCTCCCCGCCGAACACGGTGTTCCGGCCCTTGGAGCAGAACTTCTCCGGGTCCCCGGTCAGGGTCTCCCCGCCGAACACGGTGTTCCGGCCCTTGGAGCAGAACTTCTCCGGGTCCACGGTCCAGACCTCCTCCGGATCGAAGGCCATCAGATCCGCCCGGTCTCCGGGCGCCGCCGCCACCGGGATCCCGAGAACGGCCGCGGGCGCCGCGGTCATCTTCCGGATCAGCTCCGGCACCGTCAGGTATCCGGGCTTCACCAGCGCCGTATAGCAGGCCGCCAGACTGGTCTCCAGTCCCACCATGCCGCTGGGCGCTTCCGGAAGGGGCCGGGCCTTTTCCTCCGCGGAGTGGGGGGCGTGGTCCGTGACGATGCAGTCCAGAGTCCCGTCCAGCACCGCCTCCAGGATCGCCTGCCGGTCTTTCTCCGTCCGAAGGGGCGGGTTCACCCGGGCCATGGTACCCTTTTTCAGCAGTTCCTGCTCGGTGAAGGTGAAATACTGGGGGCAGGTCTCAGCGGTGACGCGGACGCCCCGGGCCTTGGCCTCCCGGATCAGCCGGGCGGAGCCTGCCGTGGACACATGGGCGATGTGGATATGGCCTCCGGTCTCCTCCGCCAGCATCAGATCCCGGGCCACCATCAGGTCCTCGGCGATGGCCGGCCGCCCCGGCAGGCCCAGCGCTTTGGAGACCGCGCCCTCGTTGACCGCGTAGTTCTGTACCATCTCTCCATCCTCGCAGTGGGAGATCACCGCTTTCCCCAGGGGCATGGCCGCCTTCAGCGCATCCCGGACCCGCTTGGCCGAGTCCACCGGCACACCGTCGTCGGAAAAGGCGATGGCTCCGGCCTCCGCCAGGGCGGCGAAATCCGTCAGTTCCGCGCCCTTCTGCCCGACGGTCACCGCCCCGATGGGCAGAACCCGGCACAGTCCGGCCTCCTCCGCCTTCTCATAGACATAGCGCACCAACTCCGGGGTGTCGATCACCGGCTTCGTATTGGGCATGCAGGCCACCGACGTGAAACCTCCTGCCGCCGCAGCAGCGGAGCCGGTGGCGATGTCCTCCTTGTAGGTCAGGCCCGGATCCCGGAAATGCACGTGCATATCCACCAGCCCGGGGCAGAGGTATTTGCCCGTCAGGTCCAGGACCTGATGGCCCGTCTCCGGGAGCCCGGGGGCCATGGCGGCGATCCGCTCCCCCTCGATCAGAAGATCCAGCGGCGTGACGGTCCCGCCGGCCGGATCGACAAATTTCGCATTTTTCAGCAAAAGTCCCATATTGACGCAGTTCCTTTCCGCATAGAATGGCTGATCCCGGGCAAACTGTTTCCCGGGGAGGGATAAATCATGGAAGTGAAATCGTTTTTTACGGCCATGGGCATCGGCGCCGCGGCCGGTACCGCGCTGGGCATGATGCTGCCCCGCAACCGAACCATGCGGCAGGTGGGGCGGAATCTTTCTTCCGCCGCAGCCGACACGGTGAGCCGCGCGGCAAACACCGTGGAAAAAAAGATGCAGTGATGCCCCGCCGGCGCGGGCTGGACCCGTGCCGGTACATAGTATACCATGTTTTCCCGCCGGGAGAAAGAATTTTTGAAAAAAAGCTTGCTTTTTCCGAGTCCGGGTGCTATAATCTTCAAGCATATTGAAGCACATGCGCCAGTAGCTCAGTTGGATAGAGTGACTGACTACGAATCAGTAGGTCGGGGGTTCGAGTCCCTTCTGGCGTACCACCCCACGAAATCCGTTGATTTCGTGGGGTCGCTTTTTATTCCCTTTTCCATCCACGATCAGGAGGTTCCTTATGAACGACCGCAGCATTCTTCAGCCGGAGGATTACGTAGAGCCCGCCTGCGTCCTGTGCGGCGATCCCTACGGCGCGGAGCCGGAGGTCAAGTCCGTCCCCCAGCAGCGGATCCTGGAAAAACTGGACGATTATATGAGCCGCCGGGACTACGCCGGCGCGGAGCGCCACCTGCTCTACTGGCTGGAGGAGGCAAAGCTGGGCCGCGACAAACGGGGACAGCTGCTAATCCGGAACGAGCTGGTGGGCCACTACCGGAAGGCCGGCGACCGGGACAAGGCCTTTGCCAGCGCCGAAGAGGCCCTGCGGCTGCTGGAGGAACTGGACTTTTCGGACAACATCAGCGCCGCCACCACCTACACCAACGTGGCCACCGCCTTTAACGCCTTCGGCGAAAACGAGCGCTCGCTCTCGCTCTTCGAAAAGGCCCGGGCGGTCTATGAGGCCTCCCCCCGGACTTCGCCGGATCTGCTGGGGGGCCTGTACAACAACATGGCCCTGACCTGTACCGCCCTGGGCCGGTATGCGGAGGCCTTCACCCTCCCTGGCGGCCCAGCTGGGCATGGAACAGGCGGAGGGCCAGATCAACGATCTGCTGGATCAGGCCTGGGACCTGCTGCAGGACCCCGCCGCTCCCCATGACGGCTACTACGCCTTTGTCTGCGAAAAGTGCGCCCCCGCCTTCTCCTACTACGGGTATTTCCTGGCGGCCCAGGAGCTGCAGGATACCGCCAAAGCGATCTATGAACGGGCTTGAACTGTCCCGGGCCTATTTTGAGGCCCACGGGAAGCCCATGCTGGAGCAGCAGTTCCCGGAGCTTTTGCCCTTTCTGGCCGCAGGCATTCTGGGCAGCGGTTCGGAGTGCTTCGGCTATGACGACGAGGTTTCCCGGGATCACGATTTTGAGCCCGGCTTCTGTCTCTTCCTGCCGGGGGAGGACGTGGTGGACCGGCGCAGCGCCTTTCTTCTGGAACGAGCCTACGCCAAGCTGCCGAAGGAATTTATGGGCGTCTCCCGCGCCCCGCTCCAGCCTGTGGGCGGGCCCCGGCACGGGGTCTTCCGGACCGCGGAGTACTTTGAGGAAAAGACCGGCTCTCCTGACGGCATCCTGACCGTCTCCCAATGGCTGACTGTTCCGGAGCAGTCTCTGGCGGAGGCCGTCAACGGCGAGATCTTCTTTGACCGGTACGGGGAGGTCACCCGGATCCGGGCAGCGCTTTCCTGCTACCCCGAGGAGATCCGGCGGAAGAAGCTGGCGGGGCAACTGCTGCTGATGGCCCAGTCCGGCCAGTACAACTATCTCCGCTGCATCGCCCACGGGGAGCCTGCCGCCGCCCAGCTTGCCGCGGTGGAGTTCGTCAAAAGCACCATGGCGGCGGTATTCCTGCTCAGCCGCCGGTATCAGCCCTACTACAAATGGAGCTTCCGGGCCATGCGGGCCCTGCCGGAGCTTCCGCTCTTGGCGGAGCTGCTGGAGTATCTTTTGACCACGGACAACGGGCCGGAAATGGCCCCGGAAAAATCCGCCGTCATGGAGAGCATCGCCGGGGACGTGATCGGCGCGCTGCAGGCCCAGGGACTGACCAAGGCCGTCTGCGGCGATCTGGAAAAGCACGCCTACAGCGTCAACGACAGCATCGCGGACCCGGAGCTGCGGAATCTGCACATCCTGGCCGCCGTATAAGGAGGACGACATGAAAATACACGGACTGCAAAAGCTGACCCTGCTGGACTTCCATGAACACGTGGCCTGCACGGTGTTCCTGGGCGGCTGTGATTTCCGCTGCCCCTTCTGCCACAACTTTGAGCTGGCGGAGGGCAGGCTTCCGCCCGTCATGGAGGAGGAGGAACTGCTCTCCTTCCTGAAGAGCCGCCAGGGACTTCTGGACGGCGTGGCCTTCACCGGAGGCGAGCCCTGCCTGCATCCGGGCCTGCCGGATCTGATGGCGAAGATCCGGGATCTGGGATTTGCCACCAAGCTGGACTCCAACGGCTATCACCCGGCCCGGCTCCGGGAGATCATCGACCGGGGCCTTGCGGACTATGTGGCCATGGACATCAAGAACAGCCCCGCCAAGTACTCCTTGACCTGCGGGATCGAAACAGTGGATCTGGACGTGATCCGGGAGAGCATCGGCCTGCTCATGGAGCGGGCCCCCGACTATGAGTTCCGCACCACCGTTGTCGCCGAGTTCCACGAGGCGGACGACTTCCGCGCCATGGGCGAAATGATCCGGGGCGCCCGGCGGTATTTCCTCCAGTGCTTTACGGACCGGGACTCCGTCCCCTTCGGGAATCTCCACGCTCCCACCAAGGCGCAGCTGGAAGAATTCCGGGATATTTCCAGAAAATATGTGCCGGACACAGAATTGCGGGGCGTGGATTGAACCACAAGATATTGTGTTCTGCAAAAATAAAAAACAGAATATGTTGACAACAAGCTCCCCTCGTTGTAGAATGAAGGAGTTCGGAATGAGAAATGATCTGAACTCGTTTATCACGTTCTGCGAGGAGGAGCTTTTTGTGTATCAGGTAGTTAAAAGAGATGGAAAAGTGGTTGACTTCCACATAGAAAAAATCAGCGCCGCCATCACCAAGGCCTTTGAGGCGCTGGGAAAGCAGTATCACCCCAATGTGATCGATCTGATCTCCCTGCGGGTGTCTTCTGACTTTGAGACCAAGATCAAAGACGGTCAGGTCACCGTGGAGGACATCCAGGACAGCGTGGAAAAGGTCCTGTCCGAGTGCGGCTACGCCGACGTGGCCAAGGCCTATATCCTCTACCGCCGTCAGCGGGAGAAGGTCCGCAACATCAATTCCACCCTGCTCAACTATAAGGATCTGGTGGACAATTATCTGAAGATCAACGACTGGCGCGTCAAGGAGAACTCTACGGTGACCTATTCCGTAGGCGGTCTGATCCTGTCCAACTCCGGCGCCATCACCGCCAATTACTGGCTCAGCGAGGTCTATGACGACGAGATCGCCGAGGCCCATCGCAACGCCGACATCCATCTGCATGACCTCTCCATGCTCACCGGCTACTGCGCCGGCTGGAGCCTCAAGCAGCTGATTCAGGAGGGTCTGGGCGGCGTTCCCGGCAAGATCACCTCCTCCCCCGCCAGCCACCTCTCCACCCTCTGCAACCAGATGGTCAACTTCCTGGGCATCATGCAGAACGAGTGGGCAGGCGCCCAGGCCTTCTCCTCCTTTGATACCTATCTGGCCCCCTTCGTCCGGGTGGACAACCTGAGCCAGAAGGAGGTCAAGCAGTGCATCCAGTCCTTCATCTACGGCGTCAACACCCCCTCCCGCTGGGGCACTCAGGCGCCCTTCTCCAACATCACCCTGGACTGGACTGTGCCCAATGATCTGAAGAACCTCCCCGCCATCATCGGCGGCAAGGAGATGGACTTCACCTACGGGGACTGCCAGAAGGAAATGGACATGGTCAACAAGGCCTTCATCGAGATCATGATCGAGGGCGACGCCAACGGCCGTGGCTTCCAGTATCCCATCCCCACCTACTCCATCACCCGGGACTTCGACTGGAGCGAGACCGAGAACAACAAGCTCCTGTTCGAGATGACCGCCAAGTACGGCACCCCCTATTTCTCCAACTACATCAACTCCGATATGGAGCCCAGCGACGTGCGCTCCATGTGCTGCCGGCTCCGTCTGGACCTCCGGGAGCTGCGGAAAAAGTCCGGCGGCTTCTTCGGCTCCGGCGAGTCCACCGGCTCCATCGGCGTGGTCACCATCAACATGCCCCGGATCGCGTATCTGGCCAAGGACGAGGCGGACTTCTACGCCCGGCTGGACAGCCTCATGGATCTGTCCGCCCGCAGCCTCAACACCAAGCGCATCGTCATCACCAAGCTGCTTGACCAGGGCCTGTACCCCTACACCAAGCGCTACCTCGGCACCTTCAACAACCACTTCTCCACCATCGGTCTGGTGGGCATGAACGAGGCCGGCCTCAACGCCAAGTGGCTGCGGGCGGACCTCACCGACCCCAAAACCCAGAAGTTCACCCGGGACGTGCTCAACCACATGCGGGAACGTCTGTCCGACTATCAGGAGCAGTACGGCGACCTGTTCAACCTGGAGGCCACCCCTGCCGAGTCCACCACCTACCGCTTCGCCAAGCACGACAAGGAGCAGTTCCCGGACATCATCACCGCCAACATGAACGGCACCCCCTACTACACCAACTCCTCCCACCTGCCCGTGGGCTTCACCGAGGACGTGTTCTCCGCCCTGGATATCCAGGACGATCTCCAGACCCTCTACACCTCCGGCACCGTCTTCCACGCCTTCCTGGGCGAGAAGCTGCCGAACTGGAAGGCTGCGGCCAACCTGGTCCGGAAGATCGCGGAAAACTACAAGCTCCCCTACTACACCATGAGCCCCACCTACTCCGTCTGCGCCGACCACGGCTATCTCTCCGGCGAGCAGTACACCTGCCCCATCTGCGGCAAGAAGACCGAGGTCTACAGCCGCATCACCGGCTACTATCGCCCGGTGCAGAACTGGAACGACGGCAAGGCCCAGGAGTTCAAGGACCGGAAGGTCTACAACATCGGCCACTCCGTCCTGACCCACACCGGCCCCAACCCGGCCCCCGCAGAAGAGGCCGCCCCGGCGCCCGCGGAGGCGGCTCCCGCCGTGGAGCAGGCCGCTTCCGACCGCACGATCCTGCTCTTCAAGACGCCCACCTGCCCCAACTGCAAGGCAGCCGGCGCGCTGCTGGACAAGGCCGGCGTCCGCTACACCGCCCTCAACGCCAATGAGGAAAAGGAACTGGCAAAGCAGTACGGCGTCAAGCAGGCGCCTACGCTGGTGCTGGTGAACGGCGACAGCTTTGAAAAATACCGCGGCGTGTCCGACATCAAGGGCTGGCTGATGAATCAATAACAAGGGATGCGGGGCAGGCAGAAATCACTGTCATTTCTGCCTGCCCCTCTTTTGTCCCGGAAAGGTCGATCATTATGTATGATATCATTGTGGTGGGCGGAGGCCCTGCCGGCATGACCGCGGCGCTCTATGGCCTGCGGAACGGAAAGTCCGTGCTGGTCATCGAGAAAAACGGCTTCGGCGGCCAGATCACCCACTCCCCCAATGTGGAAAACTATCCCGGCACCATCTCCATGAGCGGCAACGAGTTCGCCGAGAAAACGCTGGACCAAATTCTCCATCAGGGCGCGGAGATCGAGATCGAGACCGTCAGCGAGGTCCGCAGCGAGGCAGACCGCAAGGTGGTCATCACCGAGGAGGGCGGCTCCTACGAGTCCCGGACCGTGATTCTGGCCACCGGCGTCAAGCACCGGATGCTGGGACTTCCGGGAGAGGACGAGCTGGTGGGCGAAGGGATCTCCTTCTGCGCCGTGTGCGACGGAGATTTCTACACCGGCCAGACCGTCTGCGTGGCCGGCGGCGGCAACTCCGCCCTGCAGGAGGCCATCCTGCTCTCGGACAAATGCAAAGAAGTGATCATGCTCCAGGACCTGCCCTTCTTCACCGGGGAGGCCCGGCTTCAGGAGGTACTCTTCGCCCGGGAGAACGTGAAGGCCTTCTCCGACGTGAAGATCAACCGGCTCCTCACCCGGGAGGGCGAGCTCACCGGCGTGGAGATCGAGGGCCGCAGCGACGGCAAGGTCCGGGAGATTCCCTGCGACGGGCTGTTCGTGGCCATCGGCCTGATTCCGGAAAACGAGCCCTTCGCCGCCCTGGCGGACCTGAACGAGTACGGCTACTTCGACTCGGACGAGCAGTGCCTGACCAGGACTCCCGGCGTGTTCGTGGCGGGAGACTGCCGCAGCAAGCGGATCCGTCAGGTGACCACCGCCGCTGCCGACGGGGCCGTGGCCGCGCTGGCCGCCTGCCAGTATATCAACGGCCTCTGATCCGAAACAAAACCCGCACGGTTCCCTTCGAACCGTGCGGGTTTTCTACACTCTCGGATTGACGTGGACCATGATGTGCTTGACCTGGGGAAATTCCCGCTCCACCGCATCGTGGACCCTTTCGGCAATGGCGTGGCCCTCGATCAGAGACAGGGTCCCGTCGGCGCCGATCTCCAGATCCACGTAGATCTTGCTGCCAAACATCCGGGTGTGGAGCAGATCCACGCCCATGACGCCCGCCTGGGCCTCGGCGCACCGGCGGATCGCCGCCTCCATCTCCGCGTCGCAGGCGTGATCCACGATCCGGTCCATGGCGTCCTTGAAGATCTCGACAGCCACCTTCAGCACCACCAGACAGATGATCAGGCTGGCCACCGGCTCCAGCACCGGGAATCCCATCCTTGCACCTGCGATACCGATCAGGGCGCCCACCGAGGACAGGGCGTCGCTGCGGTGGTGCCAGGCCTCCGCCATCAGGGCCGTGGATCCGATCCTTCTGGCGTGCAGCCGGGTGTACCAGAACATGGCCTCCTTGGAGACGATGGAGACCACTGCCGCCGCCAGCGCCAGCACGCCGGGGATCTCCACCGCGCCGCCTCCGGCGATCTTCCGGACCGCCTCCACCCCGATGCCGCCGCCCACCAGCGCCAGCACTGCGGCGAGGATCATGGCCGCCACGCACTCAAACCGCTCGTGGCCGTAGGGGTGGCCCTCATCGGGCGCCTTGGCCGCGATCCGGACCCCCGCCACCACGATCAGGCTGCTGAGCACGTCGGAGGCGGAGTGCACCGCGTCGCTGATCATAGCCCCGGAATGGGCCAGGACCCCCGCGATGAGCTTGAACGCCGTCAGCAGCATGTTCCCCGCGATACTGACAAGGGACACCTTCGTCGCCAC
>CACYXZ010000116.1 GCA_902778525.1 Oscillospiraceae bacterium
TTTGTTCCCCCGTATGTTTTTGTAGTATAATAAATTATAGTAAAGTAAACTCGTAGTATAAAAACCATCACAACATCGTGATTACTGTCTTTATTTGGCCCCTGACTCAGTCTTCAAACCGAACAACCTGCTTCTCCGCGTCAACAACGGCCTCCACCCCAAATGGGATAATGCACCGGGGCATGGCATGTCCCACGTTCAGATTGAAGACCACCGGGAGCGCGGGATCGTCTATGACCTGCACCAGAAGCTGCCGGTACTCCTCTGCATAGCTCTCGTCCATGGGCTTTCCTGCCAGGACACCGGACACTGCCTCGAATACCCCCGCTCCCTTCAGGTACTCCAGTGCCTCCCGGTACTTCTCCGGCGAAGGCTTTTCCTCGCTGGTCTCCAACAGAAGAATCCTCCCCTTCCAGTCCGCCGCGTCCGGGAACAGCCCGTACTTTTCGCACAGCAGGGGCATATCCGCATACCGCTCGGGACTGAACAGATCGTACAGGGAATCGATGCATCCGCCGAGGATCTTCCCGGAGAATACAGCCGGCCCCTGAAGCAGTTCAAATCCGTGATCGGGGCGGCCTTCCAGCGCTGCGCCAACCTGATCCGGCGCAAAGCTTTTCCGTTCCTCGTACCAGACGCGGCTGGGCCGGATCTCCCGGATCGTTCCGGTCGTGATCAGTTCCTCGAAATACGCTCTGGTATACGGGAGCATCTCCGGACCGAGCTCGCACAGATCCGGCAGGAACGCCTGTCCGTAAAAGGAGCGCAGTCCCACCTTGTGAAGCATCAGGTGATTGATCGTCGTATCGGAAAAGCCGAGGAACACCTTGTCCCTTACGGCATCGGCCAGCTCATTCCCGTCGAACAGATACGGCAGGAGCCGGTAGGTGTCGTCCCCGCCGATGGCGCACAGGATCATGTCGATCTCCGGATTCCGGAAGGCCTCCAGCAGGTCCTCCGCCCGCTTTTCCGGATGCGCCTTCAGGTAGTCCATGCCCTTCCGGGCGTTCGGCATGAACTTCACGTTCAGGCCGTATTCCTCCAGTCTTTTGCGTCCGATCTCGACCTCGAAGTCCACAAAGGACTCTCCGATGATCCCGCTGGACAGACTGACGATAGCTACGTTACGAATCATATTTCCTCCGTTTCCGGGTGCACTCTGCACCCCGCTCATGGCTTCTCTTTTCCCGCAATGACGATCGGCTGATAAAAGCCGGTCTCCTCCGGGAACTCCCATTCGACTTTGGAGAACCCGCCTGCCAGAAGCAGCTCCGTCAGCTCTTCCCGGCGGGTCGCCCTGTATTCACAGACAAATTTATTGACCGCAAGCGTCTTCCCGTCGTCAATAATATATTGTGTAAGAAGATAGCTGTCTCCCTGCCAGTCCCAGGTCTGGAAGGAGACCCGCTGTCCACTATCCGTCCTGTGGATATAGGGAGGCGAATAGGGCGGTTTTGTCTCCAGGAGGCTGTCGTAATCCCGGATGCTTGCGGCGAAGATGCCGCCTGACCGGACCCTCCCGGCAATGCTATTGACCGCTGCGGCCAGAGCTTCGCGAGTGGGCATGTGCGGCAGCGCGTTGTCCATGGCAATTACGATGTCAAACTGTTCGGAGAAGCTTTCGGACAGGGCGCAGAAGTCAGCCCGGTCAAACCGGATTTTGACGCCGTTTTCCTCTGCGCGCTTTCTCGCCTCCGTCAGTGCGCCCCGGCTGAGATCCGAGGCGGTGACCTCGTATCCGAGGGCCGCTAAGCCGATGGCCTGGGTCCCGATGCCGCAGGCACAGTCCAGGATCTCCGCGCTCCGGTCAAATCCCCGGGCCCGGAAGAGCCGGTCCAGAAGCGCCGCCTGTTCCCGGGTCGCAAGCTTCCAGTCGGAAAAGAGCTTGTCATATTGCGTGGAGAGATTATCGTAAAAGGTCTGTGTGATATCCATGTGTTTCCCTCCTGCAGGTCTGCCGTCAGCGGGACAGCTGATCCAGAAAGTACTCGATCAGTCCGTTGACGGTCTCCGGCGCGTCTGTGTTGGAGTTGTGTCCCGCTCCCCGGATCCACTCGATGGGGATGCCGGTCTTCTTATGCCAGGCTTTATTGTACCGGATGCAGGAGCCCGCCCGGTCCTTTTCCCCGCAGATGAGCAGTGCCGGACACCGGAGGGCGTAGGGAAGGTCTGCCTCCATGGCCTCCGCCAGCATCCGGAATCCGTGGCCGGAGATCCGGGCGTACCGGTTCTGATCTCCGTCATAGGTCATCATGATTTCCCGCATCAGCTTCCTGCCGTATTCCGACGTGGCCACACCGTTGGTCCCGGTTTTGAGCAGGGATTTCCAGGGGTAATACCGGTAGACCGGCTCCATGCGCTTGAGGAGCCAGATCTCCGCTCCGGTGACGTACTCCCGCTGCAGCGGGGCGGAGTCGATGGAGATGAATCCCTTGAGTTTCTCCGGGAACAGCTGCGCGTACATCTGCCCCACGTAGCCGCCCATGGACTGACCGACGATCACCGGCGCGGAGATGCCCTCCCGCTCCAGGATCCCGTCCAGCCAGCGGGCCTTGTCCCCGAGATCGAAGTCCCCATCGAAGGGCCAGGAGGCCGCATGCTCCGGGGCGTCCCAGACCAAAACCCGGCATTTCTCCTTAAAGTACTCGATCTGCCTGTCGAACAGGCGGTGGTCCGCCGTCAGTCCCGGCAGGAAAACCAGCGCCGTATCTGCATCCCGCGCAAGGGTATTTGCCCAGTAGTGGATCGTCCCGCAGCGCGTCGTGTACAGTCTCTCCTGCATATCGTCCTTTTCCGTGCCATAGTTCTCTGATTGCATCACGATCATCAACCTTCTCTCTGAGGCCGGTCCTTCCTCAACGGGCCGAGGTGTTTTCGAGATACCACATTATACCCAATCTGCGCTTTTTATGCAAGGCTGCGGCTTCTTTGCCCACCTTCTACTGGACTATCCTTGCAAAGCGGCCTGCCGGGGACTATAATAATTACAAACGAACCGAGGTGCTTTATCTATGAAAATCTGTCTGCTCAACGATTCCTTCCCGCCGGTCATCGACGGGGTGGTGAATGTGGTGATGAACTACGCCGACTATCTGATCCGGGACCATGAGGCCGGGGTCATCGTAGGAACGCCCCGGTATCCCGAGGCGGACTACAGCGTCTATCCCTACCCCGTGGTGCCCTACCGGAGTTTCGACACCGCCGGGATCACCAGCGGATACCGCACCGGGAATCCCTTTCAGGAAAAGGCGGTGTCGGAGCTGGCGTCCTTCGCGCCGGATCTGATCCACGCCCACTGTCCCGCCTCCGCAACAATCATCGCGCGGCTTCTGCGGGAGGAGACCGGAGCGCCCATCGTCTTTACCTATCACACCAAATACGACATCGACATCGAACGGGTGGTCAGGACCCGGCTGGCTGCCCGGGAGGGCATCCGGGCCATGGTCCGGAACATCGAGGCCACTGACGACGTGTGGGTGGTCAGCGAGGGCGCCGGCCGGAGTCTGACGGCGCTGGGTTTTCAGGGTAACTGGCTGGTCATGCCCAACGGCGTGGACTTCCGGCAAGGCCGGGCGGATCCCGAGGCTGTCGCCCGGGTCACAGGGGACTTCGATCTGCCGGAGGGGGTGCCGGTCCTGCTCTTTGTGGGACGGCTTATGACCTACAAGGGCCTTCCGCTGATCCTGGACGCCCTGAAGATGCTCTCGGATGCGGGGCAGGACTTCCGCATGGTCTTTGTGGGCAAGGGCCCGGACCGGGAGCTTCTGGAGGAGACCGCCGCGAATCTGGGTCTCATGGACACGGAGACCTCCCCCGGCAAGTGCCTGTTCGTGGGGCCCGTCTACGATCGGGAGGCCCTTCGGGCCTGGAACACCCGGGCGGATCTGTTTCTGTTCCCCTCCACCTTCGACACCAACGGTCTGGTGGTCCGGGAGGCCGCGGCCTGCGGCCTTGCCAGTGTGCTGATCCGGGGCTCCTGCGCCGCCGAGGGGGTCACGGACGGACAGAACGGCTTCACCATTGAGGAAAGCGCCGAGGCCCTCTTTACCCTTCTGCAGTCCGCCTGCCGGGATCTTCCCCATCTCCATCAGGTGGGACAGCGGGCCATGGAGGAGCTCTACCTCTCCTGGCAGAGCTGCGTGAACATGGCATGGGACCGCTACGGCGAGGTTCTGGAGCTTCGCCGGGCCGGAAAGCTGCCGGCCAAGAAAAAGCTGCCGGAGGACTACCTTCTGTCCTTCACTGCAAAGAGCATGGAGGCGGAGGCCAGACGCCGGAAGATCCGGCAGGCCCTCTTCCACGACTTCAAGGAGACCGCCGTGGGCATGATGGAAAACTTCCAGGAGGCCGGCGAGAACGCAGAGCACTTCTGGGATCATCTGGCGGAGGAGCTCCGCCGGGACAGGAAGTGAAATCATGAAACAGTACAATTTCCGCCGCATGAGCTTTTACCAGATCTGGATCCGGAGCTTTTCAGACGGCAACGGAGACGGCATCGGGGATTTGTACGGCGTCTACGACAAGCTCGACTACATCGCCTCCCTGGGGGTGGACGGGATCTGGTTCTCCCCCATCTATCCCTCTCCCAACGCGGACTACGGATATGACATCTCCGACTACCGGAATATCCACCCCGACTACGGGGATCTGGAGCAGTTCAAAAGGGTGCTGGACAAGGCCCACCGCCTCGGACTCAAGGTCCTCATGGATCTGGTCATCAACCATACCTCGGATGAGCATCCCTGGTTTCTCGAGAGCCGGAAGAGCCGCACCGGCCCCTACAGCGACTACTATATCTGGCGGGATCCCCGCTGGGACGGGGAAAAGCGCCTGCCGCCCAACAACTGGTACAGTCAGTTCGAGGGTCTGGCCTGGGAATACTGCCCGGAACGGGAGCAGTATTATCTCCATGTCTTTGCCAAAAAGCAGCCGGATCTGAATATGGACAACCCGAAAGTCCGGGAGGAGGTCAAGGGCATCATGCGCTTCTGGCTGGAGATGGGGGTGGACGGCTTCCGGGCGGACGTGATCACCTACATCTCCAAGCATCCCCGGCTGCCGGACGGGATCCCCTTCCTGCCGGCCATCAACGGCCTGCCCTTCTACAAGGACGGCCCCAACCTCGTAACGTATCTCCGGGAGTTCCGGGCCGTGGCGCTGGAGTACGGGGCCATTGAGCTGGGGGAGGCGCCCATGACGCCGGTAAAGACCGCCCTCCGTTATCTCTGCGGGCCGGACCGGGTGCTGGATATGATGATCCAGTTCGACACGATGATGGCGGACTGCTTCTTCACCGAATACGTCCACCACCCCTTCTCCCTGGTGAAGTTCAAGCGCGCCTGCGACAAGTGGCAGTACGCCCTGGAGGGCCGGGCCTGGAACGCGCTGTATCTGGAAAACCACGACCATCCCCGGTCCATCAGCCGCTACGGCAGCGAGAAGTTCTGGCGGGAGTCGGGCACCATGCTGGCGGCCTGCTACCTCCTTCAGCGGGGCACGCCCCTGATCTATCAGGGGCAGGAGCTGGGCATGACGAACATCCGTCTGCCCTCCATCGACCACTATGAGGACGTGGCGTCCATCAACGCCTACCACACGTTCCTGACCCACCAGTCCGAGGAAAAGCGGCTCCGGCGCATCCACCGCTCCTCCCGGGATTCCGCCCGGACGCCGGTCCAGTGGAACGGCGAACGGAACGCAGGCTTCTCCGAAGCGGAGCCTTGGTTTTATGTAAACCAAAACTATCCGGAAATCAACGCCGAAGCTGAGGAAAAAGGCCCTGACAGCATCCTGAACTTCTACCGGAAATGCCTCCGGCTCCGCAAGTCCTCGGAAACGCTGCTCTCCGGCCGCTATCGGGACCTCCTCCCCCTGCATCCCCGGCTCTTTCTCTACGAGCGCGCCCTTCGGGGGGAACGCATTCTGGTGGCCTGCGCCTTCTCCGAAAAGCCTGTTCCGCTCCGTCTTCCCAAGGGTTACGATATTGCCCGCGGGGAGCTGCTGCTGGGCAACTACCCGGATGCGGGAGACCCGGCGCTGCTGCGGCCCTACGAGGTGCGGGTGATCCGCTTTGCCGCCGGTTTCTCCAACACGGGTACTGACATTTGACCGGTTCTGTGCTACAATATTGCTGGATCAAAACAAAAATACAGGCAAATAACAGCCGAAGACTTCAGCCCGGCATCCCGCTGCGGATGCACCCAACCGGACCGATAAGGAGGACAACACGATGTTCAGCAAAGAGTTTTTAGCCTATCAGGACAAGATCCCCACCGCACCCCCCACCTCCATGGAGGGACCGGGTCAGCCCGGCATGGCGCCTCCCCCGGGAAGGCGCTCCCATTCCCCCGGAGTTTGCCCACCTGAAGGTGCCCATGATGCCGCCGGACTATCGGTCTCCCGAGCCGGAGATTCCGGAGGGCTTTGCGGGCGGCAAGGTGGTGCTCGGCGGCGTTCCTGGCATGAAGCTCACCCGGGAGGGCGTCCGGGAAAAGGCCGCGATGCTGTATATCCACGGCGGCGGATACACCCTCGGAAGCGGTATGACCGCGGGCGCGTTCCTGGCTCATATTCTTGAGCGCACCAATCTGGAGGGTTACTCCGTGGACTACTCCCTGGCGCCCTACGCCAAGTTCCCGGTGGCGATCAATGAGATCGTGGCTTTCTACAAGGGTCTGCTGGACGCCGGGTATGAGAGAATCGTGGTGGGCGGCGAGTCCGCCGGGGCCGGTCTGACGCTGAGTCTTGTGATGGCGCTGAAGATGGAAGGTCTGCCCCTGCCTGCCGCCATCTGGTGCTCCTCTCCGGTGGACGACATCCGCTTTGATCAGCAGGAGGTCTTTATCCGGGATATGTTCTGCGCCTCCAACGGCGACATGCTGGAGGCCTATGTGGGAGACGCGGACCCCAGGGATCCCAGAATCTCCCCGATCTACGGAGATTTCTCCGATTTCCCGCCGGCCTTCATTCAGGCGGGCAGCCGGGAGAGTCTGGCGGCCGGCGCGCTGCGGATCGTGGATAAGCTGGTCCGGGCCGGAAACGAGGTGCATTTCACCTTCGGCAAGGGCATGCCCCACACCTTCGCCATGGACTACGCCATCTATCCCGAGGCGGAAAACGCCATGAACGAGATCCTGACGTTTGTGAACAACGTGCTCTCGCTTTCCTGAGAAAGCGCACATCTCAAAAGCACGGACGACGCAAAGCCCCCATATTAGTATCAGGAGGAACCAAAATGAAAAAGATACTCGCACTGATCCTGGCCCTTTGCATGATTGCCGCGGTATTCGCAGGCTGCGGAAACAAGGCGGAATCTGCGGCCACTGCGGAGAGCTCCGCAAGCGCAGCTGAGGCTTCGGAAGAAGCGGCTGCCTCCCAGGCCCAGTCTGAGGAGACCGTAACGGAATGGAGCCGGGAAGGCTACTTCCAGGACGAAAACGAACACATGCTCTCCGTCATCTGGATGGATGACGTCAGCGACGCCGGCTGGTATGTGGGCTGCATGCTCGGTGAGGATGCGGTCGAGGACTCCTGGGGCGGTATGCTCCCCCAGGACGGAAACTCCCTGAAGGGCGTTCTCCCCTCCTCCGGCAGCAAGGAGGACATTACCGTTACGGTTACGGAAGATGACGCTGACGGACTCATTCTCACGGTGGAGGGCGGAGAGACCTATCACTTCACGTCCATGGACTACCCGAAAGCCACGATCATCGTGACGATCAACACCGAGGGCAAGGGCAATATCTCCTATGCCGAGGGGGAAGTCACCCCGGAGATTGATGAGGAATACCCGTTCCAGTCTGCCCAGATCAATCTGGCCGAGCCCGGGACCTATACGTTCCTTGCATGGTCTCAGGCCGGAAACAAATTTGTAAAGTGGACGAAGAACGGCGAGGACTTCTCCACGGATCCGCAGGTCACCGTTTCTCTGGACGAAAGCGCCGACTTTATCGCCGTGTTTGAGGCGGACGCCGACTGGCAGAATCCCGTGATGAACTTTGTCGGCCAATACCAGTGCGGCCAGACGAGCGCCACGGTGGACTGCTTCGAAAACGACCAGGCGTGGATCACCATCGAGAACCACGACAGCGACGATGAGACGATCCAGTGGGACATTGTCGGACGGCTGATCCCGGAGACGATGACGATCGAGTATACCGGCTGCACGAAGTCTGTGATCACCTATGACGAAGACGGCGAAGTCGCGAGCCAGGAGCCGGAATATGAGGGCGGTACCGGCACCATCGTCTTTGGGGACGACGGCACCTTCACCTGGCACGAAGACCAGTCCGGATCCGAGGAGGATCTGGTGTTCGAGTTCGCGTCGTAATCCTGACGCCGGCGCATCCGGAAGCAGGAAAAACCGATCCTGAAAATATACACGCGGGTCCCGGAATTCCGGGACCCGCGTTCTGCATATCTGTAATTCATCCGGGAGGAGGCCCTTCCGGGGGAGGTCCGCCGTCCGGGGGAGGCCCGCCGTCGGGAGGAGGCCCGCCTGCACCGCCGCCGGAGGAAGCCTGCCGGTCTCCGCTGAGGTACTCCTCATAGGCATTCTGATAGACCGCCATGATCTCGTCAAGGCCCTGCGCGGAACAGTTCTCGCAGAAGGCCCGCCAGTTCTCGTCAGAGAGATCCGAGGCGCTGGTCATGAATTTCAGGATCTCCTCGGAGGCGTAGCTGATTACCGCAGTCATCTGATTGGAAATCAGGCTGGTCTCCTCCGTGGACAGCGCCGCGGCGGTTGGAAGCGCTCTGGAGGTGTCGTCGTTGGAGGTGTCGGACCAGAGATGAATGGCGGCTTCCTCCTCCGGGGTATAGCCCACCCACATCTTCGAGACGATGTTGTACATGGGGGCGTGATTGAAGGTGTTGAGGATCACCGCGAACATCATATGCAGATCCGGGTTGGGATTGTTCGTAATAAACTCGGCAAACTGGGGCTGCCCGTCCACATATTCGAAGGTCTCCCCTTCTATGCCGTAGTTGGAGATCAGCACGCCTTCATCGGTGAAGAACCAGTCAAAGAACTGGAGCGCCAGCTCCGGCTCCTCACAGTTGGAGGTAAGGGAGTATCCCTTGTTGTCCGCCAAAGCGATCTGATTGCCGAAGAGGTATTTGTCTCCCGGCTCCTTCACCAGCTTGGGAATGGGCAGGCAGTAGGCGTCCGGATTTTCCGTATACTCCGCCACCTTGTGCATGGAGTCGGCACCGATGCGCCATACGCCGGTCTCACCGGCGGAGACCCGGCCCCAGGTGTCGGTGTCCGAGGAGGCGTTGACGTAGAAGTCCTTGTTGATGACATCGTCCTTGATCAGCTGCCGGACATAGGCCACAAACTCCCGATACTCGTCTGAGACGATGCCGGATTTCACGGTGCCGTTGTCCACATAGGGCGCCACGTCCGTAGAACCGGAGACTTTAAAGATGCTGACCCCGAAGATGCCGTCCATGTAGGGGATCTCGCCGGTGTTGTTGACGTAGATGGTCTGCGGCGTGTTGTAGTTGTCATGGATGGCGTATAGCACGTCGGTGAACTCGTCGAGGGTCTCGGGAACCTTCATGCCCAGCTCGTCGAGCCAGTCGCCCCGGACCACCAGTCCCATATCGGAAACCGCCTCATCCTTCAGCGTGTTCATGGACAAATGCTTCCCGTCGGTGAGGACCACGTCCCGGGTGGTCTGATTGGAGTGGTTCATCAGGAGGTCATAGTAAATGGGGGCGTTTTCTTCGATCATGTCGCTCAGATCGATGATGACCTCGTCGTCGTAGGCCGCGCCGAGCCCGCCCACATAGTAGTCCGCCGCCTGGATGATGTCGTCCATGTCGCCGGATGCGATCATCAGGTTGAACTGCTCCGAGGCGCCGGTCTGGCTGACTTCATGGAAGCGGATCCGGCAGCCGGTGGCCGCCTGAATATCCTCCAGCCGGGGCAGGGAGTTCCAGGAGTCCAGGAATTCGTCAAAGCCCATGCCCCAAACGGAGAACAGGCTGAACTCCGTGGGATCGTCCGGGTCGCCGATGGGATAGTCGATTCCCCTGACGGTGGACCCGGTCAGCGGGGACGCCTCCGCATCCTCCGGCGGCTCCAGGGGGACCTCCCCGGAACCTTCCGCTTCGGCGCTGCTTTCCGGCAGGGACGCGGTCTCCTGTTCCGGTTCGGCCGCCGCTTCCGTCGGCTGGGCCGACATTTCCGCAGTGGATGCATCTGCCGCGGATGTCTGGGACGGCGCCGGACCTCCCTGCCCGCAGGCAGACAGGAGACACAACGTCATGCCAATTGCCAACAGCAGTGCCAATGCTCTGTCTTTTCGTCTCATTCTTATCAAACATGAACGGGAAAACCCCGGATTTCAATCCGGGGATGAAAGTGCTTTCCTTGTTCCCCCGTATGTTTTTGTAGTATAATATATTGCAGTTTTGCGCATATAGTGATATAATAGATACATGAGAAAGATAAATAAAACAAGACAT
>CACYXZ010000117.1 GCA_902778525.1 Oscillospiraceae bacterium
TTGCCCGTTCGCCCTCCTGCTTGATGGTCTGCTCCACCTCCCGGCGGGCCTTGTCCACCATATTGTCGATATGGGTGGGCTGAATCCGTCCGTCCGCGATGAGCTTTTCCAGCGCAATTCTGGCGATTTCCCGGCGGACCGGATCAAAGCTGGAGAGGGTAATGGCCTCCGGAGTATCGTCGATGATCAGGTCCACGCCGGTCTTGGTCTCCAGCGCCCGGATATTCCGGCCTTCCCGGCCGATGATCCGTCCTTTCATCTCATCGTTGGGCAGCGCCACCACGGAAATGGTGGTTTCGGCCGCGTGATCCGCGGCGCAGCGCTGAATGGCGGTTACGATGATCTCTTTCGCCCGCTCGTCGGCCTCTTCCTTCAGCTGGTCCTGGACCTCCTTGATTTTCATGGCGGTCTCGTGCCGGACCTCGGATTCCACGTTCCTCAGCAGGTATTCCTTGGCCTCTTCCGTGGACATGCCGGAGATTTTCTCCAGCATTTCAAGCTGAGCTTTCTTCAGACCGGAGACTTCCTCCTGAGTGGCGGCCACATTGGCGAGTTTCTTGTTGAGTTCCTCATCCTTGCGCTCGTACTGATCCATCTTTTTGTCCAGGGACTCCTCCTTCTGCTGAAGGCGGCGCTCCTGCTTCTGGACCTCGTTGCGGCGCTCCCGGATCTCCTTTTCGTTCTCGCTCCGGCTTCTATGGATCTCTTCCTTCGCTTCCACGAGCATCTCGCGCTTCTTGTTCTCCGCGCTCTTGATGGACTCGTTGATGATCCGCTTCGCCTCTTCCTCCGCGCTGCCGATCTCTTTCTCTGCGGTGCGCTTACGGTAATTCACAGCAATCGGGAACATTACAACGGCACCCACCACAAACGCGACAATCGCGGCGAGTATGATTTTGAGCATTCTCTTTAAAACACCTCCTTGCTATATAAAATAAACAAATAACAGGTTCCTTGCAAAAACCACAATTTGCAGGTGAACCCTTCCAATTTGCCTCATATATTGTATAACCTGTGAAGATCATTGTCAAGAAAAATGAATAATTTATTGCCGTTCCTCCTCCGCCGTTCCCGGCACGTCCCATTGACAAAGCCGGCCCGCTGCGCTATCCTTTTTAGGAACATATTTTTCGTTGTGGAGTGATCGTATGCATGTTTACAATTCCCTGCCGGAGCTGATCGGCAACACGCCCATGCTCCGGCTCAACCGCTACGCAGAGTCGGTTGGCGCCATGGCTCCCGTCTTTGCGAAACTGGAATACTTCAATCCGCTCAGTTCCATCAAGGATCGTACGGCGCTGTACATGATCAATACAGCCCAGGCGGACGGACGCATCCGGGACGACACGCTGATCATTGAGCCCACTTCCGGAAATACCGGGATCGGTCTGGCCTATATCTGCACCGTCAGGAATCTGCACCTGATCCTGACTATGCCGGAGAACATGAGCCAGGAACGGATCAAGCTGCTCGCCGCGCTGGGGGCGGAAATCGTCCTGACGCCTGCGTCAGAGGGAATGGCAGGCGCCGTCCAGAAAGCGGAGGAGATCCACCGGGCGCATCCCAATTCCGTGATCCTTGACCAGTTCAGCAACCCCGCCAATGCCCAGGCCCATGCGGAAACCACCGGGCCGGAGATCCTGCGGGATATGGACGGCAAGGTGGATATCTTCGTCTGTGCAGCGGGCACCGGCGGCACCATCACCGGAACCGGAACGGTCCTCAAAGCCCACAATCCGGATTGCCGGATCGTTGCCGTGGAGCCCGCCGCCTCCCCCCTGCTCTCCGAGGGTTGGGCCGGTCCCCACAAGATCCAGGGCATCGGCGCAAACTTTATTCCGGAGGTCCTGAATCGGGATCTGATCGACGAGATCATTCCGGTGACCGACGACGACGCGTATCTGACCTGCCAGGCGCTGGCTGTCACCGAAGGCCTGCTGGTCGGCGTCAGCTCCGGCGCCGCGGTATGGGCCGCAAAGGAGCTCTCTCTCCGTCCGGAGAACCTGGGAAAACACATCGTCGTGATTCTGCCCGACACAGGAGAACGATATCTCTCCGCCAATCTCTTTGGATAATGCGTCCCCATTCCTCATTCTGAACGACCGCCCCCGCCTGCCGGAGCAGGCGGGGGCGGTTTCATTATGAAGGGCTGGATCACGTTCATCGATTTCCACCAAATCTCTGAGAAAGCAGCGGTCCGCCACGTCGGCACCCTTGAATGCGCCGCAGGGCATGGTATCACGGCGAAAAATGGTGGTGTGCTCGTGAATCGTTTGTTTGTTTTTAATCGAACGGCCCCAGCATGCTTTCGCCGCGCTTTTGGGTTTCCTGCCTTCTGTTCAGCTCGATCTCGATCCGGTTCAGCGTCTTGAAAAACCGGTGGGTCGCGATCATCGGGCCAAAAAACAAAACCCCGAATACATTCCACCCGAACATATGCCACCAGGACGTGTGAGGCCCCTCAATCCCCATCGAAAGCGCAATCTCCTTCAGCTCCTCCGAGATTCGCGCCATCCAGATCAGGGTATAGAGGAACAGCGTCGGGATTCCGAGCAGATACGCGACCCAATACCGCTGCGTTCTTCGGCCGAGGATCTCATCGAGTTCCTGCTGCAGGCCGCCGAAGGGCATATAAAACAGGAAAAACAACCCCGCCGTGAAAAAGTCAATGAATCCAAGGAGAAAGCCCGGACGTTTTGTATGTTCATATTTCATAGCAGTCTGCCGCCTCCGTCTCATTCAATTTGGTTCAGGAAATACTTTTTTCAGGGACGCGCAGGCCGGCCTGATCTCGAAACTGCCCGTTCATGGGTCTTGCGGTTTCTGCTCCCCTGCGCTCAGTTCCGAGCGCCTGCGGCATCGTCCGGGATCTTCCGCATATCATCGTTACCCGGGTAGGCGGCCCATCCCGCCGCCCCTGTATCATAGCTGATTTTCCTCCGGGAAACAACTCGCTTTTCTTCCGTTCCCTTCGGACTTTTGCGAAACGAAGGAGCCGCAGGGCGGCTCCGCTGTGGGTTACAGATCAATTTGACCGGAAAAGAGCTTCCGCATGATTTCGTACAGCGCTTCCACGGAAACCGGGGGTTCCTCCCCGCAGTACTGCCGGACAACACCGGAAATACCTCCGGCGATAAAATGCGCTGCGTACCGGCGGTACGGGTCCGGCATCGCCGCGTGTCTTCCGCAGGAAAGCACGGAATCATAGATGCTGTTGTACAGCAGATAGCTCACGTTGTTTTCGACCAGCAGCTTCAGCAGGTCCCGGTTGTCCACGATATACCGGCTGTAGCACCGGCAAAGCTGATCCAAAGAGGATCCGATGGGCTCGTGGGGCAGCTCACAGGCTTTTTCCTGCAGCGTAAAGAGGACCACGTTCTCCATGGAACTGAACAGCGAATAGAAAGTGGGCCGGGATACGCCTGCCGCGCGGCAGAGTTCGCTGACGCTGACCGCGGCAAAAGGCTTTTTGAGCATCAGCCGGGTCAGCGCCCGGGAGATCTGCAGCTGGGAGGAAAGCGCGGTGGGATTGCACCCGCAATACATAACAACACCCCGTTCATACATTGTTTACAAACAAACCTTGACAACTGTAAAGCTATGTGTTATCATGGCGCCAAAGGTTGACAGATGTAAAAGTTTCTTTTATGATACCTTTTCTCCTGTCAAAAGTCAACTCCGTTCCGGAGCATTTTTTTCACCATCACGTTAGCACTCAAATGTTTCGAGTGCCAACTCGAGAAAGGATGAATCCTATGGCAGTATTACCGGTTTACAATATGATCACCGTTCCGGATTCCAGGCTGTATTTCCGCACGGATCAATACCAGCGCATGACCGGACGCGCACCTGCCGCCGAAGAAAAGGTCACGGTGATCGTGGCAAAGAAGGAACTCCCGCGGACGAAGATCAGCGGAGACAGCTTCTACCCCATCGGCGTATCCGGTGCTATTGAGGAGATCAACGAACAGGGTTATCTTGTCATTCACCTGACCCACCGGGTAGATCTGGACGAGGTCTATGTCTACCCTGACAAGACCATCGAGCTCACCGTCTCCAGGCGGATGGATACGATGGACCTGGACGAAGGAGACGCCGCCCGCCGGGTGACGGCAGTGAAAGACGCGTTGCTGGAGTTCTCAAAAGATCAGCAGTGGGGTCCTGTGCTGCGGCAATTTGTGGCGGTCTTTCAGACGCTGGGCGACGTGGGTGCGGCCATGTCGCCGTGGATGAGCGCAGATAACGATTCCCGCTACGCCCTGCTGGAGGAGGACAGCCGGCAGAAGCGCTTTGACCGTCTGGAGGACATGATCTACGAAAGTCTGGAGCTGGTAAAGGTCCAGCATAAAGCTCAGTCTGCCCAGGAGGAGGCGCATCAGCGAACCTACCGGGAGGCAGCCATCCGCAAGCAGATCGAATACCTCCAGAAGGAGCTGGATGAAATGCATCCGGAATCGCTGACGGATCTGCAAAAGTTGGAACGGAAGCTCCAGGAGGCAGAACTGAACGAAACCGCGCGTCAGGAAGCAGACAAGCTGCTCAGCCGTCTGAAAAACGAGGGTCAGAACAGTGCGGAATCCGGAATGCTGACGGACTATCTGGAATTCATGGCGTCTCTGCCCTGGAAGAAAGAGGCGGCAAAACCGATCCAGCTGGACGAAGCCCAGGAGATCCTGGACCGGGAGCACTTTGGTCTGGACAAGGTCAAGAAGCGCATTCTCGAGCAGCTGGCCGTGATCCAGCTGAACGGCTCCCAGTCCGGTTCGATCCTGCTGTTTGTTGGCGCACCGGGCACCGGAAAGACCAGCATCGGACAGAGCATCGCCAAGGCGCTGGACCGGAAATATGTCCGGGTCAGTCTTGGCGGCGTCCGGGACGAGGCCGACATCCGCGGCCACCGGCGCACCTATATCGGCGCCATGCCCGGACGAATCCTAGACGGCATCCAGAAGGCCGGTGTATCCAATCCGGTCATGGTGCTCGACGAGGTCGACAAGCTCTCCGCTTCCTACAACGGAGATCCGGCCAGCGCGCTGCTGGAGGTCCTGGATCCGGAACAGAATTTCTCGTTTACAGACCACTACCTGAACGTACCCTTCGATCTGAGCGATGTAATGTTCATCTGCACGGCCAACAGCGTTGAAACCATCCCGGAACCGCTGCTCAACCGCATGGAGGTTATCCCCTTTCAGAGCTATACCCCCATTGAAAAGCAGCAGATCGCTGTCAAGCATCTGATGCCGAAAGCCATGCGCTCCGCCGGTCTTCCGGAAGGCTCCCTGACGATCAGTGAGGACGCCATCTCGCACATTATCTCAGAGTACACCAGAGAAGCAGGCGTCCGAAACCTAAAGAACCGTATCGACAGCATCTGCCGCAGCGCGGCGGTACGCCTGGTAAAAGGGGCGGAAACTCCGATCCGCGTGACGGCGGAGGATCTGCGGGAGTATCTGGACATCAGTCCCATCCGGCAAAAAACCGTCCGTGACAGCGCCGAGCCCGGCGTGGTAACCGGACTGGCCTGGACTCAGGTAGGCGGCGACGTGCTGTACATCGAAACGAAAGAAATGAAAGGCACCGGCAAACTGACCATTACCGGACAGTTGGGCGACGTGATGAAGGAATCGGCGCAGATCGCCGTCAGTCTGGTGAAATCCATGTTCCCGGAGCAGGCGGAACGGCTGGCCAAAGAGGATATCCACATTCACGTCCCGGACGGCGCCACCCCAAAGGATGGCCCCTCGGCCGGTATTACACTGACCACGGCGCTGGCTTCTCTCGTCAGCGGCATACCGGTCAGCCCTGCAGTCGCCATGACCGGAGAAGTGTCCCTGCAGGGCTGCGTCAACCCCATCGGCGGTCTGCCGGAAAAGCTGATGGCGGCACAGCGGTCCGGTGTCAAGCAGGTCTTTATCCCCAGGGATAATCTCGATGATCTAAAGGATGTGGCCAGGGAAGTGCGGGATCAGCTCACCATCATCCCTGTCCAGACTGTGCGGGAGGTCCTGGAGAACCTGTCTCTGACTGGAAACGGCTGACGCTCCGGACACAGAAAAGCGCCCCGGCCATCGGCCGGGGCGTTGGAGCTGCCAGCCGGATTTGAACCGGCATCCGTGTCCGCGCCGGCTTTCGCCGCCGCGGAGCCCTCCAACCTCAAATTGGATCTGCGCTTCGCGCATGGGATGAGGCCGCCAGTTCCAAAAGAAAAGCGCCCCGGCCATTGGCCGGGGCGTTGGAGCTGCTAGCCAGATTTGAACTGGCGACCTCATCCTTACCAAATTGTCCTGAATGTAATCATGCTGCATCTGTTTGCATTAAAAGGCCG